>NZ_JBIBHU010000002.1:0-451831 GCF_042957205.1 Kitasatospora sp. NPDC008115
GGTGGGCTCCGGCCCGCCCGGTGCCCCCACCCGGCGCCGGCGGGTGGAGTACGACCGCGACCGGCCGCCGGCGTGGGGGGGGGGGGCCGGGGGGGCCGGGGGGGGGGGGGGGCACGCCCCCGCCCCCCCGGCAGGCCGTCGCGCTAGGAGATCCGGGTCCAGGCGCTCCAGCTGCCGTCCTCGGCGTGGCGTCGGGCCCAGAGCTTGTAGTCCGAGCCCCTGGCGGCGATCTCGAACCGGCCGTTGCCCATGTCGGAGGCGCTGATGCCGACGCCGCCGATCAGGTAGCCGCCCAGCGACGACCAGGACCCCTTCTTGCCGGACGCGCTGCTCGAACGCGTCCACACCGCGTGGTCGGTGCCGATGACGAACACCTGGCGGCGGCCGTCCCGGTAGACGTACTCCGCCATGCCGGGCGAGCCGTACTCGTTGCCGCACAGGTACTCCCCGCCCCAGGCCGGGCTGGTGCAGTGCATCGGCTCCGCCACGGCGACGGCGGGCGCCGCCGTCACGGCGACGGCGGCGAGAGCGGCGGCGGCCAACGCCGTCCTGATCTTCCTCACGGGACACTCCTCGGTCGGTACGGCCGAGGCCGCCCGCCGACCGGGCAGCCCCCTCAGTGAAGGAGACGGACGCCCGGCGGCGGGGGGTTCACGGTCAGGAGCCCATGGCGGCGAGGTCCTTGATGTCCTGGTAGTTCATGCCCAGCTTGTTGTAGAGCCGGACCTGCTCCTCGTTCATCGTGCCGCCGGCGGTCAGCTCCTTGACCTGGGCGTCGGTGAGCGGCGCGGCCGCCTCGCCCGGGCCGCCGACACCGGTGCCGGTGCCGTTGGCCTCGGCACCCAGCGGGTCCGCGCCGAACGCGCCGCCGGCGAACGTGCCCAGGAGGCCGAGGATGTCCTCGGAGGTGAGAGTGGCGGCGTCGGCGGGCGCCTGGATCGCCGGGGCGTCCTTGCCGAACGCGATCCGCAGCGGCAGCGGCAGCGGGGTGGCGGTGGCCTTCTCCTCCAGCTGGGCGAGGTCGAAGGTGACGGCGGACAGCGCGCCGCCGTCGAGGAGGACGTCCAGGGACAGGTTGCGGTCCGGGATCTCCGTCGGGGCGGTCTTCGGCAGCGCGTCGAGGTCCGGGAGGTCCTTGGTGAGCGGCTGGAAGGCCTTCAGCAGGTCGTCCGCCAGCTTGCGGGCCGGGGCGGTGACGGTGATCCGCTCCTTGCCGTCCTTCTTCCCCTTGTCCTCGAAGGACAGGTCGTTGTTGAGGATGTCCTTCAGCGACGAGGCCAGGCCGTCCGTGAGCTTGGGGTCGAGCGACGGGGCGGGGGAGGCCCCGGCGGCGCCCGTGCCGTCCGCTCCGCCGGCCGCCTGGAGCTCCTTGGCGTCGAAGGCGACCCACTTGCCCGTCAGCGCGCCCTGGATGGCGGCCGGCAGGCTCGCGGTCAGCTGGTCGACCTCGGAGGCGTCCTCACCGGTGAGGCTCACGAAGCCGGCCAGGTCCGCCTTCGCGAAGGCCCGGTCGCCGACCTGGCGCAGCTCGAACAGCGACGCCCCGCCCTTGCCGGTGAGCGCGAAGGAGGAGGAGAGCGACGGGTCGGTCTTCGGGGCCGCGCCGTCGGCGCCCTTGGACGGCTGGACGTCCTTCAGCGGCTTGTCGGCGCTGACCGCGACGGACAGGCTGAGGGAGGCGAGCGCGGCCGCGTCGTCCTTCTCGATCTTCTCGCCGGTGGCCGTCCCGAACGCCTCGATCTGCTCGGCGGTGGCGTCGACCGACAGCTTGGCGCTGAAGGACTTGCCCTGGCCGAGCTTCTCGAACGCGGTGGAGACCTTGTCGGCGGCGCTGAGCTGCTGCACGGTGCCGCACGCGGCGAGGCCGGTGGCGAGAACGGTGCCGCAGGCGGCCGCGACCAGGGTGGTGCGGGCAGTCCGGCGTATCACGGTGTTGATGGGAGCGCTCCTGGGTGTGGCGGCGGGTGCCGGTGCTGCGGGTACGGGCGTGCGTTCGTCCGGGCACGAAGTGACGGCGCGAGGCGTGACGGCGTGACACGGACGGGCACGGGACCTGCGGGTCGGGCACACGGCTCCCCGGCGCCCTCCGCAGGATGGGCACAAACTACCGGAACCTGCCGACAATCCCGAGCCGAGCCCCTGGCGGCGCCCGGTGTCCCGCGCCGGACCGCCGCCCCGGACCGCCGCCCCGGACCGGCCGTCACCGCCCCGGCCGAGCCGCCGGCCCGTGTCAGCCGCCGCGCCGGCCGCCGGGCGGCAGGACCTCCGCCTTGACGCGCACCTGTGGGCTGTTGCGGAAGCCGAGCGTGAACTCCACCCACTGCCCGACCTTCAGCGGCGGCGGATTGGTGATCATCAGATCGGCGTCCTCCGGCGACATCACCAACGCGCCGCGCTCCGGCACCGGCAGCGACGCGGCCGGTGCCCACCGGCCCGCGGCGCCCTGGTGCAGATGCCGCTTCAGCGTCACCTTGCCGCCGAACTCCCAGCCGGCGGAGGTCAGCTCGTCCGGGATGTCGCCCGGGTTGCGGACGGTGAAGAAGGCGGCGGTGACCGGCGCCCCGCTCGCCGTGGGCAGCAGCAGCCACCCGGGCTCCACCTCGACCGGGCGCGCCGTCCCGGCCCCGCCGACCGCCGTCCACCCCGAGAGCAGCGCGAGCGCCACCCCGGCCGCCGCCACCGGCGGCCCCGCCACGCGCAATCGCCGGGCCGCCCCCAGCACCCGGGCCGTCCGCCCGCTCACCACGCCGCACCCGCCGCACCCGCCGTGCCACCGGCGTCCGTACGGCCGGCGCCGCGCCCGGGGCGCCACGTCCGCAGCCGCAGGCTGTTGCCCACCACCAGCAGCGAACTCAGCGACATCGCCACCGCCGCCAGCATCGGGTTCAGCAACCCCACCGCCGCCAGCGGGATCAGCACCACGTTGTACCCGAACGCCCAGAGCAGGTTCACCCGGATCGTCGCCAGGGTGCGCCGGGCCAGCCGGACGGCGTCCACCACCGCCTCGATGTCCCCGCGCACCAGCGTCAGCCCGGCCGCGCCGATCGCCGCGTCACTTCCCGAGGCGAGCGCCACCCCGAGGTCCGCCGAGGCCAGCGCGACGGCGTCGTTGACCCCGTCGCCGACCACCGCCGTGGTCCGGCCGGCGGCCCGCAGCTCCGCCACCACCTCCGCCTTGCGCTCCGGCGAGGCCGAGGCGTGCACCCGCTCGATGCCCAGCTCCGCCGCGACGGCCCGCGCCGCGCCGGGACCGTCGCCGGTCAGCAGCACCGGCTCCAGGCCCATGCCGCGCAGCCGGTGCAGCGCGCGCCAGCTGCCCGAACGCACCGTGTCGCCGACCGCCAGCACGGCCGCCGGCCGTCCGTCCAGCTCCACCACCACCGGTGTGCGGCCCGCCGCAGAGGCGTCCGCCAGCGCCCGCGCCAGCTCCTCCGGCAGCGGCCCGCCGGCCGCCTCCGGGCGCACCACCCGCACCAGGAGGCCCTCGACCTCCCCGGACACCCCGACTCCGGCGGTGGCCGTGAACCCGGCCACCGCCGGCAGCGGTTCGGAGCCGCACCGGGCCCGGGCCGCCCCCACGACGGCCCGCCCGACAGGGTGCTCCGACCGGTGCTCGACCGCTCCCGCGAGCCGCAGCACCCGGTCCTCGCCGACCCCCGCGCCGGCCGCCACGGCCACCGCCGTGAGCTCCATCCGGCCGGTGGTCAGCGTGCCCGTCTTGTCCAGCACCACGGTGTCCACCCGGCGCAGGCTCTCCAGCACCTCCGGGCCGCGCACCAGCACGCCCAGTTCGGCGCCGCGGCCGGTCGCCGCCAGCAGCGCGGTCGGCGTGGCCAGGCCCAGCGCGCACGGGCAGGCCACCACCAGCACGGCGACCGCCGCCGTCACCGCCGCCTGCGGATCGGCGCCCGCGCCCAGCCAGAAGCCCAGTACGCAGACCGCCACGGTCAGCACGCAGGGCACGAACACCCCGGCGACCGTGTCCGCGAGCCGCTGCGCCCTGGCCTTGCCCGCCTGGGCATCCGCCACCAGCGCGGTGATCCGGGCCAGTTGGGTGTCCGCGCCGACCGCCGTCGCCCGCACCACCAGCGCCCCGCCGACGTTCACCGTGGCGCCCGCCACCCGGTCGCCCGGCCCGACCTCCACCGGCACCGACTCACCGGTCAGCAGGCTCAGGTCCAGCGCCGAACCGCCCTCGACCACCACCCCGTCGGTGGCCACCCGCTCGCCGGGCCGGACCACGAACTCCTGCCCCGGCAGCAGCCGTTCGATCGGCAGCAGCCGCTCCTCGCCGGTGCGCGGATCGCGGACGCAGACCTCCTTGGCGCCCAGTTCGGCCAACGCCCGCAGCGCCGAACCGCTGCGCCGCCGGACCCGGCCCTCCAGCAGCCGCCCCGCCAGCACGAACAGCGGCACCCCGACGGCCGCCTCCAGGTAGACGTGGGCGGTGCCGCCGCCGTCGGCGGTCAGCGAGAACGGCATCCGCATGCCGATCGCGCCCGCCCCGCCGAACAGCAGCGCGTACGCGGACCAGCCGAACGACGCGACCACACCGAGGCTCACCAGGGTGTCCATGGTCGCCGCCGCGTGCCGCAGGCCCTGCCGGGCCCGGCGGTGGAACCCGGCCGAGCCCCAGCTCACCACCGGCAGCGCCAGCCCGAAGCAGACCCACTGCCAGGCCGGGAACTGGAGCGAGGGCACCATCGACAGCACCACCACGGGCACGGCCAGCACGGCGGTCACCAGCAGCCGCCACCGGTCCCCGGCGTCCTCCTGCCCGGCGCTCTCCAGAACCGTCCCGGGATCGGCCAACTCGGCCGTGTATCCGGCCCGTTCGACCGCCGCGACCAGCTCCTCGACGCCCACCGCGGCCGGATGCAGCACCCGCGCCCGCCCGGTGGCCAGGTTCACCCCGGCGCTCACGCCCTCGATCCGGGCCAGCCGCTTCTCCACCCGGCCGACACAGGCGGCGCAGGTCATCCCGCCGACCGCCAGATCGGTGCTCACCAGCGCGTCGGCCTCCGCGGTCGCCCTCACCGGCCCGCCCCCATCCGATGCGTCCCGGGCTCCCCGCCGCCCCCGCCCCCGGGCGTCAGCCCGGGCGCCACCGGCCCGGCCCCGCGCCCCACCGCGAAGGCCACGACGAACACCACCACCAGCAGCAGGGCGAACCCCGCCAGCACACTCAACGGCCGGCCACCCGGCGACATCCCACTCACCCCCCACCAGTCGTGCCCCCGCCCCGGCGAGTTCCCGTACACCCCGAATGACCCGAATCACATACCCCCACCCCGTGCCCGTGCCCGCACACGGCGCCGGGCCGGGGCGCCCACGGTCTCCCGCACCCGCCCCGGCCCGTCGCGACCGTCCGGCCACCGGCTCACCGCGCCCGAGGTCCCATCGGGACAGCGGGAGCCGGAACCCGGTGATCCACGAGGGCCCTCCAGCAGCGGGCCGCCCGGTTCGGGCCGCGGCTTCTCCAAGGTGTCCCGGGGGCCGGTGCCGCGCCGTCGGTGGGTACGGCGCTGCCCCGGCGTCGGGGAGAGGACGCCGGGGCAGGGGGACGGCCGGGCAGGGGCGGGGCGGCTTACGGGAGGGGGATGCGGACGATCTGGGGGTCGTGGTCGCTCAGTTGGGTGGCGAACTCGCTGTTGAGGTGGACGATGTCGTAGCTGTAGGCCTTGGCCGCGAGGGCGGGGGAGATGAGGATGTGGTCCAGCACCTGGGAGTTGCCCTCGTAGACGTAGGTGTAGCGCTCGGCGAGGGGGAGGGTGCGGGGGAGGTCGACCAGGGAGCCGCCGGCGGTGAGGAGGTCGGTGGTCCGGGAGAACTCGAAGTCGTTGATGTCGCCGAGGACGATGACCGAGGCGTTCGGGTCGACCGCGAGGATCTGGTCGGTGAAGGTCTTCACCGCGGTGGCCTGGGCGTGGCGCTGGGTCTCGGACGGGCGGGAGGGCTGCTGGTAGCGGCCGAAGAGGGGCTGGTCGCCGCCCTTGGAGTTGAAGTGGTTGGCGACCACGAAGACCGGGCGGCCGTTCCAGCGGAACTCGCCGGCGAGCGGCTTGCGGCTGGCGTTGAACGCCGGGTCGGCCGGGTCGATCCGGCCGGGGGAGTAGGCGAGCGCGGGCGTGCCGGCGTTGTTGACGACCGAGTTGGCGGTGGTGGATCCGGCGCCGGGGCGGTCGGTGAAGGTGAGGCCGCGATCGGTGCGGTAGAGGAAGACCTGGCGGATGTTGCCGCCGGGCTGGCCGCCGTCCTGGTCGTTCACCGGGTTGATCTGGCGGGAGGAGTAGGCCGGGCGGCCGCGCTGATCGCGGCGACCAGCTTGGCCACCGTCTGGTCGGCGGCGACGACGCCGTTGTCGGTCGCGCCGGAGTTGTCCTGGATCTCCTCCAGGGCGATCAGGTCGGGCGAGCGGAGGTTGCCGACGACGGCCGCGGCGAGGCCGTCGAACTTGCTCTGCGGGTCACCGGGGGCGAGGTTCTCGACGTTGAAGGTCGCGGTGGCGAGTTCGCCGGCGGCCTGGGCGGCGGTGGTCTCGGCGGCGAGACCGCCGCTGACGACGGTCGGGGTCGCGGTGACCAGCAGCTTGAAGTTGCCGAAGGAGTAGTCGAGGACGCCGACGGTGGCGCCGGAGAGGGTGTCGCCCACGTTGGCGGTCGGCGTCGGGGCGAGCACGTCGTCCAGCAGGACCCGCTCGGGGTTGCCGTCGGAGGCCTGCACCAGGATGCCGCCGCGGTTGGTGCGGGTGGCCGAGCCCTGCGGGACGACCGGGATCTCGCCGAAGGAGCTGCGCGGGCCGACCACGGCGGCGCCGTTCAGCTGGACCCGCATGCCCTCCAGGGACTCCCAGAAGTCCAGGCCGTCGGTGGCCGGCTGGAAGCCGCCGGCCGTCTCGACGTCGCCCGTGGTGACGCTGGAGATCACCGAGGCGGGCGGGACCCGGCCGCCCGCGCCGGCCACGGTGGCGGCGGGCAGCGCGGCGTTGTGGGCGAGGACGCTGGTGGTGGGCGCGGTGAGTTCGGTGATGGTCAGGTTGGTGGTGCCGCCGGTGCCGCCCGGGCGGAACTCGCTCACCGTGCCGCCGACCTTGACCGAGTCTCCGACGGCCACGCCCGGCGCGCCCGCGGTGTAGACGTAGACGGCCTCGCTGGTGGCCGGGTCGGCGTCGGGCTGCGGGTCCTGGAACCAGTAGCCGCTCGGGCCGACCGCGGTGACGACGCCGGGGACGGCGCCGACCGCCTGGCCGGCCAGCGGGGAGGTGCGGGCCGCGCCCTGGATGTCGTGGATGCGGGTGCCGCCGGTGCCGCCGCCGGTGGAGGACGAGTTGCGCGGGGTGGGCGCGGTGACCGCGAAGTCGGCGGCGTTGCTGTCGGTGTCGGTGGCGCCGCCGCCCGCCCGCAGCGCGGCGGTGGTGTTGGCGAGGTTGCCGGTCGGCGAGCCCTCGGCCGAACTCGCGGTCGTGCCGTAGCCGACGAGGTCCTTCACCCCGGGCTGGGTGGCGCAGCCGGTGGAGCAGGTCAGCGCGGTGGAGTTGGTGACCAGCGCGACCTTGCCGGCGTTGGCGCCCATGGCGATCGTGCCGGTGGTGTCCGGCGTCGGGAGGGCGGCGCCGGCGCCGGCCCCGGCGGCCTCCTGCACCAGGTGGTACTTGCCGGGGGCGATGGTGCCCGACAGCGTCGTCCTCGACCAGGAGGAACCGGCCGCGGAGGCGTACTGGACGGTCCAGCCGGTGACCGTGACCGGCGTGGTGCCGCGGTTGTACAGCTCGATGAAGTCGTTGGTGAACGGGGCGCCGGAGTTGCCGCCGCCGCCGTACACCTGGCTGATCACGATGTCCGGCGACACCGCGTGCGCGGTGCCGGCCGGCAGGGCTATGAGCGCTCCCACGACGGCGGCGGCCGATGCCACCGCCAGCGCACGGAGCCGGACTCGATCGGTTCGCCGCATGGGGCGTCCTCCTGACGCGCGAACGGATGATGGTGGGGCGCTGTGTGTTGTAGCAGCGCCACCGTTGCCATACCGCGCGCTCCGGCGGACCACCAGACGTACAACGGGAGAACGTTTCGGCTGACATGAACCGGACGGGTTCCTGGTGGCCGGCGTTGCCGGTGTGACCGGTGGGCCGTCCGTCGGGCGTCCGTCGGGCGTCCGTCAGGTCCGTCGGGTCCGTCGGGTCCGTCAGGTCCGTCGGGCGTCAGTCGTCGGTGAGGGTGAGCCGGATGCCGACGGTGCCGCGTTCGCCGCGCCGCAGCCGGCTGCCGAGCAGGGTGAGGACGCCGACCAGACCGTACTTCTGCCGCAGCAGCGTCCGGTAGGCGGCGGTGCGCTCCGGGCCGAGGATCTCGGCGGTCGCCCGGTGGGACTCACCGGTCGGATTGCCGCGCACGTCGCAGGGGCCGACCAGGACGTCCGCGCGGTTGCGGATCCGCTTGACCTTCCAGGAGTCGGCGACGGTCCAGACGCCGAGCGCCTCGCCGTCGCGCACCACCCACACCGGGGTCGGCACGGCGCTGCCGTCCTTCTTGAAGGTGGTGACCAGCAGATAGCTTCCGGAGGAGAGGCTGACGAGGCGTTCGAGCCGCTTCTGCCGGTGCGGGTCGGGGTGGGGGGTGGCGGCGCTCATGCCGGGCATTCTAGGGCGCTGCCGGGTCACGGCCTCCGGGCGCCGGCCGGGGCGAGCCGGGCGCGGGTCGAACGGACCAGGCCCCGGGCCCGGCGGGCGAGCCGGCGACGGCCGCCGCCGCCCACTGCCGTGGACCCGCCCACGGCGGTGGCGCCGCGCGGGGCGGTGCCGCCGGACGGGGCGGGGGAGCCCGGCCGTACCGGGGGCCGGGCAGCCACGGCGGACCGGGGGTGCAGCCGCCGGCGGGCCCGGGCCCGGGCCGCCGCCCAGAGCGCGAGCGCCCCGCACAGGGCCCCCGCCGTCCAGCCGGCCGGGCCGAGCGCGTGGTCCGCCTGCCGGAGGGCCTGGTCGGCCTCCCGGACGACCTCCGGCAGGATCCCGGTGCCGTCCGGAGCCTCGTCCTCCGCGTCCGGGGCCGATTCCCCGGCCTCCCCCTCGTCGGCCTCGTCGGCCTCGTCCCCGTCCTCCAACTCCTCCACCAGGGCGCCGACCGGCGCGACCCGGCCGGCCGCCGCGAAGCCCCAGTCCAGCAGCGCCGCCGCCTCGTCGTACACCCTGGACTGCTGCTCCGGGTGCATCACCGTCACCAGCAGCGTCCGGCCGCCGCGTTCGGCCGCGCCGGTGAAGGTGGCGCCCGCGTTGGTGGTGTAGCCGTTCTTCACCCCGATGAGACCGGGGTACTTGCCCAGCAGGCGGTCCGTGTTGGCGATGTCGAAGGCGGTGCGCTGCCCGGTCGTCAGGTCGAGCCCGCCGGGGAAGCGCGCGGTGCGGGTCGCGCAGTAGGCCCGGAAGTCCGGGTTGCGCAGCCCGGCCCGGGCGAACAGCGTGAGGTCGTACGCCGAGGAGACCTGGCCGTCCTGGTCGTAGCCGTCCGGGGTGACCACCCGGGTGTCGCGGGCCTGGAGGGCGTCCGCCCGCTCCTGCATCTGCGCGACCGTGCGGGCCAGCCCGCCGTTCATGTGGGAGAGGACGTGCACGGCGTCGTTGCCGGAGGCGAGGAAGACCCCGCGCCAGAGGTCCTCGACCCGGTAGGGGAGGTTCTCCTTGATCCCGACCAGGCTGCTCCCGGCGCCCACCCCGGCCAGTTCGGCCGGGGTCACCCGGTGTTCCAGGGCGCGGTCGAACTTGGGCAGCACGGTGTCGGCGAACAGCATCTTGAGCGTGCTGGCGGGCGGCAGCGGCAGGTGCGCGTTGCGGGCGGCCAGTACCTCGCCGGTCGCGGCGTCGGCGACCAGCCAGGACAGCCCGGTCAGTCCCGCGGGCAGCTCCGGTGCCCCGGCCCCGGGCGCCACCTGGACGGTCGGCCGGCCCAGCCGCTCGCCGCCGATCACGGTGGTCGCGTCCTGCGCGAGGCCGGGGGCGACGGCCGGGGCGGTGTCGGCTTCGGCGGGCGGGGAGGCGGCGGGGGAGACGGCGGGGGAGACGACGACGGCGGCGGGCGAGGTCGCGGCGGCGCCCGGCAGCCCGGTGGGCAGGGTGTCCGCGAGCGCCGCGGGCGGACCGGCCGCGAGGGCCAGCACGGCGACGGCGCCGGCCGCCGCGGGTATCCCGGCCCGGGTGCGCCGGCTGACGTGGGGTGACCTCTGGTGCACACGGCGAACGTAACCCGGGGGACCGCCGCCCCGCCCCGCCCGCTGCTCCGTCCGGGCCCCGGGGCCGGGCCGGGAGCCCCGGGCCCCGGGCTGGTACGGTTCGGAACCATGTTCGTCCCTCGTGCGTAGCCGACCCGTCGCGACCGCGCCCCGACCACTGCCGTCGGCGCGGTACTCCGGTGTCCCCGCACGCATCCGGTGCCGCTGGGCGCAGCCCGCCCACCGCCCGGTCTCCACCGAGGAACGTTTCCGCATGCCCTCCCCCGCCCCCGTGCCCACGCACGGCCCCTCCGCACGCCCCGGCTACCGCGCCGTGCTCCGCGCCCCGCACGCCGGCCGCACCTTCGCCGCGGCGCTGCTCGGCCGGCTCTCCTACGGCGTGGTCCCGCTCGCCCTGCTGCTCGCCGTCCGCGACGCCACCGGCTCCTACTCCGCCGCGGGTGCGGCGATGGCCCTGTTCGGTCTCGCCAGTGTCCTCCTCTCCCCGGTCCGGGCCGCCCTGGTCGACCGCCACGGGCCCCGGCGCGCGCTGCCGCCGATGGCCGTGCTGTACACCGCGCTGCTGCTCGCCGTGGCCGCCGCGACCGCGCGCCCCGGCACGGCGCCGGCGGTCCTCGCCGCGCTGGTCGTCGCGGCGGGCGCCTGCACCCCGCCGCTCGGCCCGGTGATGCGGACCCTCTGGCGCCGGCTGCTGCCCGAGCCCGCCCTGCTCCGCCGCGCCTTCAGCCTCGACGCGGTCGCCGAGGAACTGCTCTTCGTCGGCGGACCGCTGCTGGTCGGCGTGCTGCTGCCGTTCGTCGGGCCCGCCGGCGCCGTCGTCGCGGGCGCGGCGCTGCTGCTCACCGGCGCGCTGCTGCTGGTGGCCTCGCCGCTCGCGGCGGCGCCGGGCGGAGGGCGGGCGGAAGCGGGCGGCGACCGCCGGGCGGGGCGCGCGGGACGGCTCGGCGGTGGGCGGGCGCTGCGGTGCGCGGTGCTCGCGGCGGCCGCGACCGGGCTGGCGCTGGGCGCGCTCGACCTCATGGTGGTCGCCTTCGCCGAGCACCAGGGCCGGCCGGCGGCGGTCGGCTGGGTGCTGGCCGCGCTCTCGGCCGGGAGCGCGGTCGGGGGCCTCGGGCTCGGCGCGCTGGACCGTCCGCTGCCGAACGCCGTGCGGCTGCCGCTGTTCACGGCCGGCCTCGGCCTGGCGCTGGCCGCCGCCGGGCTCGCGCCCAACCTCCTGCTGCTCGGCGCGGCCGTCGCACTCGCCGGGCTCTTCGTCTCACCCGCCCTCACCACCGCCTACCTGGTGGCGGACGAGGCGGTCGCCCCCGACGCCCGAACCCGCGCCGGGGCCTGGGTGAACACCGCCTTCAACGCCGGGTCGGCGGCCGGCGGCGCGAGCGTGGGCCTGCTGGTCGGCCACCTGCCGCTACCGCTCTGCTTCGCCCTCGCGGCGGCCCCGGCCCTGGCCGCCGCGCCCGTGCTCCGCACACGCGACTTTGGTGACGCCGGGTCGCGCCGAAAGTCGGATCCCGCCCCCGACGCGGCTGCCTAACGTCGTGGTCATGAAGAACCTCCTCGGCTTCGTCAGCTTCGTCCTGATCATCGGCGGAATCAGCGGGCTGGTCGCCGACCACCTGTGGGGCTTTCGCCTCTTCGGCTTCGTCCGCTACCTCGTTCCCGCCGACCACCAGACCGTCGGCCACCTGGTGATGATCGGCGCGGGCACCCTGCTCGCCCTCGGCACCGGCCTCCTGGACCGCCTGGGCGCCAGGGACTGAGGCCGGGGCCGTGCGGGCGGCCGGCGTCAGGACTCGTCCGCCGCCGCGGCGATGCCGTCCAGCAGGACGGCCAGCCCGGTGCGGAAGGCCTCCCGGGTGCGGTCGGGGGCGGGGTTCCCGGCCGCGGACCGCTCCCCGGCCTCGGCGGGGCCGGCTTGCTCCAGGGCGGTGAGCAGCGGGAAGCGCTCGGCGAAGTCGGTTGCCGGCTCGCTCAGTTGGGAGGCCCGGGCGTGCCACCACTCCTCGTCCGGCACGCCGGTGGCGGCCGAGGCGGCCCGGGCCTCCGCCGCGGTCCGGGCGGCCCCGCGGACGAACTGCCACAGGGCGGCGACCACGCCCCGCAGCCGCCGGGGATCGAGCCGGGCCCCCGGAGGATGCCCAGCAGGGCCTCCATCGCGCCCAGTTCGCCGGGCCCGAGGACCGGGCGGGCCTGCGAGACCTGCAGCACCCAGGGGTGGCGGAGGTAGCAGTCGAGGGACTCCTCGGCCCAGGCGGTGACGGCCGGCCGCCGGCCCGGTTCGGTGGTCGGGGGCGGGAACGGACGCTCGGCCGCTGTCCGTTCCGACGGTTGACGAGTCGTCGACAAGGAGGGTCCGCATGACCAAGCAGGCGTACGGACAGATCTCGCACCACCACGTCGAGGTGAACGGGGTACGGCTCCACGTCGCCGAGCAGGGGGAAGGCCCGCTGGTCCTGCTGCTGCACGGCTTCCCGGAGAACTGGTACTCCTGGCGGCACCAGTTCGCCCCGCTCGCCGAGGCCGGCTACCGGGTGGCCGCCGTCGACCAGCGCGGCTGCGGCCGCAGCGAGCAGCCGGAGGCGGTCGACGCCTACACCCTGCTCCACCTGGTCGGCGACGTCACCGGCCTGATCCGCGCGCTCGGCGAGGAGCACGCGGTGCTGGTCGGCCACGACTGGGGCGCCCCGGTCGCCTGGACCACCGCGACCCTCCGCCCGGATCTCGTGCGCGGCGTGGCCGGCCTCAGCGTCCCGCCGCTGGCGACCCTCGGCCCGCCGCCGCTGGCCCAGGCCAGGGAGCGGTTCGGCGACGGCTTCTACCAGATCTACTTCCAGCGCCCCGGCGTCGCCGACGCCGAACTCGCCCGGGACCCGCACGAGACGTTCCGGCGTCTGCTCTACAGCGGCTCGGGCGACCGTCCGCGCGACCCGGGGCCGCGCGCCTGGGTGGTCGGCGAGGGCCAGACCCTGCTGGACGCCCTCGTCGCGCCGGAGAAGCTGCCCGACTGGCTGTCGGAGGCGGACATCGAGGCCTTCGTCGCCGACTACGCCGAGCACGGCGAGCGGGCGTTCACCGGCGGCCTCAACTGGTACCGCAACATCGACCGGAACAACGAGCTGCTCGCCGGGCTCGCCGGCCGGCCCGTGGAGGTCCCCGCCCTCTACGTGGCCGGGGACCAGGACATGGTCACGTCCCAGATTCCCGAGGACGCGATGCGGCTGCTGCTGGAGCACCTGACGCCCAAGCTGTTCCGGCGCGTCACCCTCCCGGGCGTCGGGCACTGGACGCAGCAGGAGAGCCCGGCCGAGGTCAGCGCCGCGCTGCTGGACTTCCTCCGGCACCTGGACGGCTGAGGCCGCCGCTGGCTCCCCCGGGCCCGGGGGAGCCGCCCGGCCCCTCTCCTCAGGCCGGGAGGAGCCGGGCGATGAACCCGCCCAGCAGGCGGGCGTTGCGGCAGCAGTGCATCCCGACCGCCTGGGCGTAGACGGGGGCGGCGGAGTCCCCGGTGCCCCAGAGGGCGGGCTGCTCCGGGTTGAGCCAGTGGACGCGGCGGGCGCGGGCGGCGATGAGCCGGAGGGCGGGCAGATTGGGGTCCCGGTGGTTGGTGCGGGCGTCGCCGAGGATCAGCACGCTGGTCCGCGGGCCCACCGCGTCCAGGTGGCGCTCGGCGAACTCGCCGAGCGCTGAGCCGTAGTCGCTGTTGCCGTGGTGGCCCGTCACCTTGGCCTCGGTGATGATCCGCCGGGCCAGGGTGGCCGGGTCGCCGCCACCGCGGGTCAGCAGGCCGGTCACCTCGGCGGTGCGGTTGACGAAGGCGAACACCCGGACCTTGCTGAACTGGTCGCGCATCGCCTGGACCAGCAGCAGGGTGAAGTCGGAGAAGCCCGCCACCGAGCCGGACACGTCGCAGATCAGCACCAGCTCCGGCCGGGCGGGGCGGCGCAGCCGGTGGGCCGGGCGCAGCGGGACGCCGCCGGTGGACAGCGAGCGGCGCAGGGTGCGGCGCAGGTCGATGTGGCCGCGCGCCGACCGGCGCCGGCGCGCGGCCAGGCGGGTGGCCAGCTTCCGGGCCAGCGGGTGCACGGTGCGCCGGAGTTCGGCGAGCTGGTCGGGGCCGGCGGCGAGGAAGTCGATCCGGTCGGCGCTGGGCGCGACGGCCCGTTCGGCGACGTGCCCGGTGCCGCGCAGCTCGGCCGCCCGGCGGCGTGCCTCGGTGCCGACCATGGCGCGGAAGCCCTGGATGCGGCGGCGGATCTCGTCGGGGAGCAGGTGGTCGGCCGGGCCGGTGCCGGTGCCTGTGCCGGTGTCGTTGCCGTCGCTGTCGCGGGCGGCGGCGCCCGCGCGCAGTGCCGCCAGGACCCGGGCCAGCAGGGTCTCCGGGGCGAGCCGGCCGAGCGTCTGGTGGGCCGACCAGCCGTCGCTGCCGGGCCGGCCCGGGCCGCCGGCGGTGCCGTAGCGGCCGAACGCGGCCACCGCCTCACCCGCGAGCCGGGCCTGGGCGGCCCGGTCGTCGGCGGCGAGCGCGGCCGCGAGCCGCTGCCGGAGGTCCTCGCGCAGGGCGGCCGGGTCCGGTGCGGCGGGGCGTGGTGCCGCCGGGTCCGGCGCGGTCGGGTCGGCGGCCCGGCGCACGGCCTCGGGGTCGCCGACGCCGAGCGGGAAGAACAGGTCGAAGGCGGCGTCGAACACCCCGCGCTGACCGTCGGAGCGCAGCAGCGCGGCGGCCAGCCCGGCCCTGACCTGCTCGCGGTCGGCGAGGCCGAGCACCTCCAGGACGGCGGCGGCGTCGACCGTCTCGGCGGGCCCGATCCGCAGGCCGTGGGTGCGCAGTGCGCGCACGAGGCCGGTCAGCCGGGCGGCGAGGTCCCCCGGCAGGGGCGGGACGGTCATGCGGGGGTGAGCTTCTGCGCGGCCTTCAGCACGTCGTCCTGGTGCTTGAGGATCACCCCGAGGGTGGCGCGCACGACCGTCTCGTCGAGGGTGTCGGCGCCGAGGGCGAGCAGGGTACGGGCCCAGTCGACGGTCTCGGCCACCGAGGGGGCTTTGCGCAGCTCCATCGCCCGCAGCGCGCCGACCACCCGGACCAGCGACTCGGCCAGCGCAGCGTCCAGGCCGGGGACGCGCAGCCGGACGATCCGGCGCTCCAGTTCGGCCTCCGGGTAGCCGAGATGGAGGAAGAGGCAGCGCCGGCGCAGCGCCTCGGAGAGTTCCCGGGTGGCGTTGGAGGTGAGCAGGACGAACGGGCGGCGGCTCGCGGTGATGGTGCCCAGCTCGGGCACGGTGACCTGGAAGTCGCTGAGCACTTCGAGCAGCAGCGCCTCGACCTCGACGTCGGCCTTGTCCATCTCGTCGATGAGCAGCACGGTCGGCTCGTCGCCGCGGATGGCGGTCAGCAGCGGCCGGGTGAGCAGGAACTCCTCGCCGAAGACGTCGGTGCGGGTCCGGTCCCAGCCCTCGTCGCGCCCGGCGGTGATCCGCAGCAGCTGCTTGGCGTGGTTCCACTCGTAGAGGGCGCGGGACTCGTCGATGCCCTCGTAGCACTGGAGGCGTACCAGCCGGGCGCGGCCGATCGCGGCGACGGCCTTGGCCAGTTCGGTCTTGCCGACGCCGGCCGGCCCCTCGACGAGCAGCGGCTTGCCGAGCCGGTCGGCGAGGAAGACGGTGGTGGCGACCTCGGTGGAGGCCAGGTAGCCGGCCTCGGCCAGCCGGGCGGCCGTGTCGGCCACCGACTCGAAGAACCCCGTGCCCTCGCCGCCCATGCGCGCCCCACATCCCCGTCGTCCGGTGCCTGTCGCCAGCACCCTACCGGTGGGTCACTTCGCTGTCCCGGGCCCGGGCCGGGGGAGCGCGGCGCGAAGGCGCCCGGCCGGTGGCCGAGGCCGCCGACCGGGCGGGTCACCGGTGCCGCGGGGGCGTCAGTTGACGTAGACGACCGGGTTCCCGGCCACCGAGACGTCCCGGACCGGGCCGTAGGTGGCGGTGAAGTAGCCGACCGGGAAGCAGGTGCTCGGGCCGGAGGACTTCGGCAGTGCCTGGGCGCTGAACCCGATGGTCTGGCCGGTGTTGTTGGTCGTGCCGGCCAGGCCGCCGGCGGCCCGGTAGACGCAGGTGATGGTGCCGAGGATGGTCTTCAGCACCACGGTGGTCTGCACCGGGCCGGCCGTGCCCGGGTCGAGCGAGACCGGGTGGCCCGCGGCGTCGCCGACCGAGTTGACGTAGGCGAGGTTGTTGACGGTGACGCTCTGCACCCCGGTCACGCCGATCACGTTGGAGGTGCAGGAGCCGAAGGTCTGGGTGTTGAGCGACTCGGTGGCCACCCCCGGGGCGGCCGGGTTGGTGAGGACGGTCGCGGAGAACGCGGAGGTGGCGCACTTGATGCCGGTCGTTCCGGTGGCGCTGGAGGAGAAGTTGGCGGTGGTGCCGGCCACCAGGTCGGCGACGAGCACGTCGCCGACGGAGACGTTCGGTCCGGCGAGCGAGGTGTGGGTGAGCACGGCGACGGCGGCGGTGGCCGGGGCCGCGGCGTCGTCGGCGGCCTGGGCCGGGGCGACGGCGGCGGCGGCCAGCGCCGCGGCGGTGGCGATGGCGGCGGTGGCGAGGGTACGGCGGATGCGCATGAGGGTGTGCCTCTCCGGGCGGATTCGGGTGGGGGAGCCCGTGCGGACGGCGTGGGGCGGGCGCGGTGGCGTCGGCCGCGGCGTGACCGCGACGGGGTGGTGCGGGGGTGGGGCGCCGCGGACGGCGACTCGGCGGGCCCGGCGCCACGGGCCCGCCCGTACGGGCGGCGGTACCGGCGGCACGACGCTGTGCGGCGGGTACGGCGCGGCCCGGGTCGACCGCGCACGGCCGGCCGGGGCCGGCCGCGGTCGAGTACGGCTGAGTACGGCGAGATGGAGCGGAGTCGGAGCGAGGGTGGGGCGAGGGTGGGGCGAGAGGTGCGCGGTGCGGGGTGCACGTCGGCGGCTGCCACCACCGGGCATGCGTTCGCCATACTGAGCAGTCGGAACGCGTGCGGGCTTCCGGCGGCGGTCGGCCGCGAATTGGAAACCCGTCAGTGTTGTAAACCGGATTTCGCGTCAATGTCAAGGAGAAGCACAGGAGTTGGCGATGAACCCGGAGGCCCGTCGGAACGCCGACACCGTCCTGCTGCCCGGTGCGCGCACCGGGCGCGACCCCGCCCGGTCGATCAAGCGCGGCCCGAGCCGGCTGCCCCCGGCGGTGGTCGCCGCGACCCAGCGCGAGCGGCTGCTGGACGGGCTGGTGCTCACCGTCGCGGAGCACGGCTACCAGCGCGCCACGGTGAGCGGCATCTGCCGCGCGGCCGGGGTGACCAGGCCGGTCTTCTACGAGCTGTTCACCGGCAAGGAGGACGCCTTCCTCGCCGCCCACCGGCACGGCACCGGGGTGGTGATCCGGCGGATGGCGGCGGCGTTCGCGGCGGCGCCGGACTGGTGCACCGGCATCCGGGAGTCACTGCGGGCGATGCTCGGACTGCTCGCCGGGGTGCCGGCCTTCGCGACCATGGCGGTCATCGAGCTCGACGCGGTCGGCCCGGCCGGGCGCCGGGAACGCGATCAACTCCTCACCCGCTTCCGGGCGTTCTTCGCCGAGGTGCCCGAACTCCCGGGCGGGGTGGCAGCGGAGGCGATGGTCGACGCCGTGGTGGGCGGCGTCTACTGCGCGCTGCAGCGCTGCATCGACAACGGCCGCACCGCCGAACTCCCGGACCTGCTGCCGACCTTGAGCATGTTCTGCCTGGCCCCGTTCCTCGGTCCGGCCGAGGCCGCGCGCCGCCTGGCGGTGGACTCCGCACCGTAGCGGGGGCCGTCGGGGAGCGGGCGGTGATCCTTCGTGCACCCGTCTTGACCCGCTCAATACTGGGCAGTAGCTTCCCAGTTACCCACCGCGGCCCGACCGGCCCGCCCCGCTGCCGAGGGGCGGCCCCTCCCGGCCGTGCCGCGGAACGCTGTCCGCGCCAGGACAACGTGCCAGTGACTGCCTGTCCCCATCATCCGAGGGAGCACACATGGCCACGTCCGAGGACGCCGCCCGGAACACCGAGAGCACTTCCGCCGCGGAGCCGCCCGTGCGGCGCCGGGGCCGGGTCCGGCTCAAGCGCACCGCGCTGATGGCCGTTCCCGCCGTCGCCGCCGGCGCCGTGCTGATGACCCTGACCGCGCAGGGCGTGCTCGCCGCCCAGTTCGCGATCTCCGGCATGCCGTTCACCGTCACCGCCGACAGCCTGGAAGGCGTCGGATTCGAGCAGTTCGGCAGCCTGGACCACATGATCGAGGACAGTCCGAACGCCGGGGACACCGGCGGGCAGGTGCTCGTCGCGGTCTCCGCGATCAAGCAGGCCACGCTCACCAGGCTGTGCCAGAGCGTCGAACTCGGCGGCATCAACCTGCTGATCAGGGCGGGCGACGCCGGGACACCGGTGACCGCCACCGACCTCACCACCGACTCCGACCTGCTCACCGGTGACGCCGAGTTCACGAACATCGAGGTCGGCGGCGACGCCAGCACCTTCACCAAGGCCGGCGTCCAGGGCCTGCCCGGCGTCTTCGGGCAGCAGGCCGACGCCGTCACGATCCGCAATCTGCGGCAGCACAACTACGCCACCACCGCCGCCGCCTTCAAACTGCCCAACCTGCGGCTGAGCTTCAGCTCCGAGGGCTGCTGACGGTGCCCGAGCCGACCCCCCGGCCCCAGCCGACGCCCGAGCAGCCCCAGCCCCGGCCCCAGCCCCAGCTGACGGCCGGGCCGCAGCCGGCAGAGCCCGAGCCCGCGCCGACCGCCGCCCGCAGCCGCCCGTCCTGGCGGGGATTGCGCGGCTGGCGGGGCCGGCGGCCGTTCTGGGGCGGGGTCCTGGTGCTGTCCGGCGGCGCGGAGATCCTCTTCACCCTGCGCGCCCCGCTGCCCGTGGTCCTGCACATCGGGCTCCAGGGGCTGTCCGGCTACCTGGTCCCCACGGTGATGGTGGTCTGCGGCCTGCTGATCCTGTTCAACCCGGCCCAGCGGCTGTTCTACTCGATCCTCGCCGTGCTGGCCTCGCTGGGCAGTTGGCTCACCTCCAACCTGGGCGGCTTCCTGATCGGCATGCTGGTCGGCGTGACCGGCAGCTGCCTCACCTTCGGCTGGCTGCCGGACCAGACCCCGCGCCGCCACCTGCTGCGCCGGGGCCGGACCCGCCGGAAGGCCGCCGACCCGGCCGGCGTCTGAGCCGGCCGCGGCCGGCGCCCGACGCAGACCCCGCGTCCGGCGCGGCCGCGGCCGGTCCTCCGGCCAAGCGCCGCCGCGCCCCGCCCCCGGCGATGGGAGAGCGCCGGGGACGGGGCCTCGTACCCGTGCCGCTCGGGGGCGCCGCGTCAGATGGTCGACGCGTCGATGACGAAGCGGTAGCGCACGTCGCTGCGCAGGACGCGCTCGTACGCCTCGTTGATCTGATCGGCCCGGATCAGCTCGATCTCCGCGCCGATCCCGTGCTCGGCGCAGAAGTCCAGCATCTCCTGCGTCTCCGGCAGTCCGCCGATCATCGAGCCGGCGAGCGAGCGGCGCCCGGTGAGCAGCGCGTGCGCGTTGAGACCGACCGGCCGGTCCGGCGCACCGAGCTGGACCATCGTGCCGCCGGTGCGCAGCAGCCCCACGTAGGCGCTGAGGTCGAGGCCGGCCGAGACGGTGTTGACCACGAGGTCGAAGCGGCCCGCCAGTTCCGTGAACGTCGCCGGGTCGGAGGTGGCCCGGTAGTCGTGGGCGCCGAGCCGCAGCCCGTCCTCGCGCTTGCGCAACGACTGGCTGAGCACGGTGACCTCGGCCCCCTTGGCCCGGGCGATCCTCACCCCCAGGTGGCCCAGCCCGCCGAGGCCGACGACGGCGACCTTCCGGCCGGGCCCGGCGCCCCAGTGGGTGAGCGGGGAGTAGAGCGTGATGCCCGCGCAGAGCAGCGGCGCCGCGGTGTCCAGCGCCAGCGCGTCGGGGATCCGCAGCGCGTACTGCTCGTCGATCACCAGCTGCCGGGCGTACCCGCCGTACGTCGGCGCGCCGTCCCGCCCGCGGGCGTTGTAGGTGAAGACGACGCCGCCCTCGCCCGTGCAGTACTGCTGGAGCCCGGCGCGGCAGTTGTCGCACTCCCGGCAGGAGTCGACGAAGCAGCCGACGCCGACCCGGTCGCCGGCCGACCAGCGGGAGACCCCGGGGCCGACCTCCGCGACCACCCCGGCGATCTCGTGGCCCGGGACCATCGGGAAGATGCCCGGGCCCCAGTCGTCGCCGACCTGGTGGATGTCGGAGTGGCAGATGCCCGCGTAGTGGACGTCGATGAGGACGTCATGGGCGCCGAGCGCCCGGCGCGGCACGGTGGTCCGCTCCAGCGGCGCCCCCGGGGCCGGGGCGGCGTAGGCCGCGATCCGGCCGGCCCCGGCAGCGCCTCCGACGGCAGCGGTGCCGGTGTCGGTGATCGTCGTGTTCGTCATGCCTCAAGGTTCGGCGTACCGACCGCGGCCGGACAGATCAGTGATTCTCGTACATTCCCCGTTCCTACTACGAGTGGAATCACCCTCGACACCCCCAAGATCCCGGACCTGGGCCCATACTGCTCGCATGGACCAGCGCACCGAGCTCAGCGAATTCCTCCGGTCCCGCCGGGCGCGGCTGCGGCCCGCCGACGTCGGGCTGCCCGACTACGGCGGCCGGCGGCGGGTGCCCGGGCTGCGCCGCGAGGAGCTGGCCCAACTGGCCGGGGTGAGCACGGCGTACTACGTGCGGCTGGAGCAGGGGCACGGGGACAACGTCTCGACCGCCGTCCTGGACTCGATCGCCCGCGCCCTGCGCCTCGACCCCGCCGAGCGTGACCACCTGCGCCGGATCGCCCGGCCGACCCGCCGCGGCGCCGGGCGGCCCCGCGCATCGCGCCCGCAACGGGTCAGACCCGAGTTGCAGCAGCTGCTGGACGCGATGGACGGCGTCCCGGCGTACGTCCTCGGGCGGCGCCTCGACGTGATCGCCTGGAACCGCCTCGGCAACGCCCTGATCGGCGACGTCGCCGCGCTGGCGCCGGAGCAGCGGAACCTGGCCTGGCAGGTCTTCCTCGACCGGTCCTCCCGCGAGCTGTACCTGGACTGGGAGGGCAAGGCGACCGACCTGGTCGGGATGCTCCGCCTGGAGGCGGGCCGCGACCCCGACGACCCCCGGCTCGCCTCGCTGATCGGCGAACTGTCCGTCAAGAGCGAGGACTTCCGGCGGCTGTGGGCGGCGCACGACGTCCGGGACAAGGGCCACGGCGTCAAGGAGCTGCACCATCCGGTGGTCGGCCGGCTGACCCTGCGCTACGAGACCTTCCGCCCGGCCGGGGACCCGCGCCAGGTGCTGGTCGTCTATCACGCCGACCCGGGCTCGGCCTCGGCCGAGTCGCTGCGGCTGCTGGCCAGCTGGACGGCGGCGGCGCCCGGGGCGGTGCCGGAACCGCGGTCGGCTCCGGCGTCCGCACCGGCGCCCGCACCCGAGTCCGCGCCCGAGCCGGAGCCGGAGCCCGGACCCGGTCCGTCGACAGGCCGGTAGTCCTCTTCACCGGGCGCGACCCGGTCCGATGGTCCCGGGTCCACCGGGACCGCCGGCCCTGTCCGGGGCGCCGCGGAAGGCCGTTTACTGGACCTGCGCCGGTCCTGGCCACCCCCTGCCCGAAACCGGCCGGGAACCCCTCCGGACGGTGAACACCGGGCGTCCGGAGGGTGGCTGACGCGTGGTTAGGCTGCGGTTCATGGACATGGACAGCACCAGCAGCACCACCGAGTACGACCGGCTGATCGCGCGCCACCACGCCATGCGCCTGCGCCGGCAGATCCTGGCGCCGGCGCCGTCCTTCGCCGCAGCGCCCGCCGGTCCGGGCGGCGCGCCCGGCGACGGCCTCCGCCACGCCGCCGGCCCGGCCGCCGACGGCGCCCGCGCCGGTCACGGCGCCGACGGCGGGTACGACGGGCGGCACGACGCCGCGGCCGACCAGCGGCTGATCCTCGGCGGCCTCGGCCTGGTCACCCCGTTCGCGGACCTCATCGACCACCTCTACGCGTTCATGTTCCGCCGCCGCCCCTTCCTGCGCGCGCTGTTCCCGGAGTCCATGGAGTTCCAGCAGGTCCACCTGGAGCGGATGTTCGAGTACCTGATCGAGCATCTGGACCAGCCCGAGCGGCTCTCCGCCACGCTCACCCAGCTCGGCCGCGACCACCGCAAGCTGGGCGTGCGCCCGGTCCACTACGAGGCCTTCGAGGAGGCGCTCCGCGAGGCGCTCAGGCTCCGGGCCGGCTCGGCCTGGAGCGCCGAACTGGAGGGCGCCTGGGTGCGGATGCTGCGCTTCGGCGTCCGCTTGATGGTGGCGGGCGCCGAGTCGGCGCTCACCGAGCCGCCGTACTGGCACGCCACCGTCGTCGGCCACGAGCGCCGCCGCGCCGACCTCGCCGTGGTCCGGGTGCGCACCGGAGAGCCGTACCCGTACCGGGCCGGGCAGTACGGGACGGTGGAGCACCCGCTGCTGCCGCACACCTGGCGGCAGTACTCGATGGGCTGCGCCCCGCGCGCCGACAACGAGTTGGAGTTCCACGTCCGGCGCACCGGCCCGGGCGGGGTGAGCGAGGCGCTGGTCGGGCACACCGCCGTCGGCGACCGGCTGCGGCTCGGCCCGCCGCGCGGCACGCTGATGCCGCAGGACGACACCCGGGACCTCCTGCTGGTGGCCGGAGGTACCGGGCTCGCCCCGATGAAGGCGATCGTCGAGGAGCTGGTGGAGCACCGTCCGCGCGGGCGCCGGGTCCACCTGTTCGTCGGGGCGCGGGCCAGGGCCGACCTCTACGACTGGCCGGCCCTGGCCGAACTCGGCGGACGCAAGCCCTGGTTGGAGCTTGTCCCGGTCGCCGACGACGCCACCGACGGCCCCGCGGGCCCGGGCGGCCGGCTGGCCGAGGCGGTCAGCCGGTCCGGCGACTGGTCCGAGCACCTGGCCTGCGTCAGCGGCCCCGCCGGCCTGGTCGACGAGGTCCGCACCCGGCTGGTCGCCTCCGGCCTGCCGTCCGCCCGGATCCACCACGACCCGGTGCTCGCCCGCCTCTGAGCCCCGCAGCCGCGGGCCGGCCCTACCGGTAGCAGTAGGAGTCCGAGGAGGCGTCCCCGCCCGCCAGGTGGGTCTGGTGCACCCGCAGCCCCTGGAAGTCCTCGCCGTGCGGGAAGAACCGCGGGTCCACGGTGAGTCCGCCCCGCTCCGGGTCGGCGTCCAGCTTGACGATCCACGGCTCGATGCCGTCGGGGTAGAACTGGTCGTCCCAGGAGCCGTACAGCGAGTTGGTGAGGTAGAGGCGCCGACCGTCCCGGCTGATCTCGACCATCTGCGGCGCCCCGCTCAACGGGCGCTCCGGCTCGGCCGGGTGGGGCGTGCGGGCGGTCACCCCGCCGAGCCGCACCGAGCCGGTGAGGCGGGGGTGGAACGGGTCCGCCACGTCGTACTGCAGCAGCTCGCCGGTGCCCCAGGCGGAGACGTACAGCCAGCGGTCGTCGACCGACAGGTTGATGTCGGTGACCAGCGGCGGCACGGCGCCGAACGGCTGGAGCACGGGCGGCAGGTCCTCGGCCTTCGCCGGCTCGGCGGGGATCTCGATCACCTTGCGCGCGGTGAACGCCTCACCGTCCCGGTACCAGAGCCAGACCGAGGCCGACAGGTCCTCCACATTGGTGACCACCCCGGCGAACCCCCACTCCGCCTGCGGGTCGTGGGCCGGGCGCAGCTCCAGCACCATCTGGTACTGGTCGCCCAGGTCGATCCGCTGGAGGTGGCGCCCCGAGTCCAGCTCCCAGAAGTGCAGCGCGTGGCCGTACTTGCGGCCGAGCAGCAGCTCCGGCACCACGCCGTCCTCGACCATCCACGGGGTGCCCCACTCGCTGGTGACGCCCACGTTGGTGCCCAGGTGCCACCACACGTCGTAGGCGAAGTTCTGCGGGCCGCGCTCGGTCTCCCAGGGACGCAGCACGTCGAAGGTGCTGTGGTCGAGCAGGGCGACCCCGCCGGGGCCGTCGCCGCCGGCCGCCGCGCCCAGGCAGGACAGGAAGACGCCGTCCGGGCCGCAGTGCAGGGTGTGCGGGCGCGAGTACCCGGCTCTGGCCGCCAGCTCCTCCGCCGTCACCGTCTTCACCAGCCGCGGGCGGACCGGGTCGGGGTGGGTGTCCAGGACATGCAGCCGCGAGGAGCGCAGGCCCGGCAGCAGCAGGTAGCGCCGCTCGGCGTCGTGGTGGCCGGCGTGGGCGAGCGCGCTGGAGCACGCGTTCCAGCCGAAGTGGTGCAGCTCGTCGCCCGTCCCGGGCATGTCGGTGAGGTTGAGCACGCGCCCGTAGCCCGGCGACGCCGGGTCGGTGTCGACGGTGATCAGCGCGTCCGGCCGCCGCGCCGAGCGGTCGAAGCCCGCCACGTAGGCGAGCCGCTCCGGTGGCGCGGCGATCGCCTCGGCGGGCGTGCGGTACAGGGAGGGATCGCTGTGGCCGGGCTGCCGGTCGTGCTGCGGGCCGTGTCCATGCGACATGCTGGCTCCTCAACTCGCCTGTTCGGCAAGGGAAGTGACAGGGGCCCGGGTAGCCTTCCACAGACACGCGGGCGCACAGCAGGCGCACGGGGAGCGGGTGGGGGGCCGGGGGCGGCGCACCCCCGGCCCCCCACCGGGGCGTCGGCCGGGCTCAGCGCACGGCGAGCGGGAAGTACGCCCCGAGCCAGCGGTCCAGTTCGGCGAACACCTGGGTACGGGCGGTCTCGCCGGACAGCACCAGGTCGTGCATGCCGCCCTTGATCCGGACGATCGTCACATGGCGGCCCAGCCGGGGGCCGGCGGCCGCGATGTCATCGGCGCGCAGCACGGCGTCCGCGTGGTGCAGGGCGGCGTGCCAGCGGGTGGTGGAGATGGAGGCGGTGGAGGCCATCAGCAGCACCGGCACGTCGATCCCGAGCCCGCGCCGCAGCTCCCGGTGGCCGCGCTGGACGGCCGCCAGCCAGCCGGCGAACAGCGGCACGCCCTCGGCCGGCTTGAGCCTCAGGTCGAAGTCCCACTCGCCGCGGAAGTCGCGGTGCAGGCTGTGCACGTAGTGCGGGTTGAGCGCGGAGGGCAGCACCCGGGTGGGCGCGAGGCGGCCGATTGCGTCCAGCGCCGGGGCGCCGAGGGTGCGCACGGCCACGGCGGCCGGCATGGACAGGAACGGGCTGTTGAGGAAGAGGCCGTCGACCAGGCCCCGCCCGGCGCGGCGCCCGGCCCACAGCGCGGCGATCAGCCCGCCGGTGGAGTGCCCGTTGACCAGCAGCCGGGAATGGCCGTCCTGCTCCCGGACGATCCGCACCGCCGCGTCCAGCTCCTCGTCGTACGCGGCGAGGTCGCGGACGAAGTTCGGCGAGTGGTGCGGGCGCAGCGAGCGGCCGTACTTGCGCAGGTCGAGCGCGTAGAAGGAGAAACCGGCCGCGGTGTAGTGGTCGGCGAGGTGGGTCTGGAACCAGTAGTCGTTGTAGCCGTGGATGTAGAGGACGGCCCGGTCCGAGCCCGGGACCAGCCGGCGGACCAGGGTGGCCGAGACCTCGCCCTCCTCGTCCGGCCGCAGCGGCAGCTCGGCGGCCTCGTAGGGGGCGCCGAGGATGTCTTCGCGGAACTCCATGGCCACGTGCACCCGCTTTCTGCTCGAAGACTCGGGGAGCACGACGATACCGGCCGGTAGCCTCCGGCGTGACGGCGACTCGGGCCGGGCGCCTATGCTGCGCACATGCCCGAGACGCCCGATCCGTCCACCCCGCCCCCGGCCGCCCCCTCCCCGGCCGACGAGCCCGTGCCGGTGGCCCGGCGCACCGACCTCGGGCAGGCGAAGCTGCTGCCCGACGTCGACCACGACGGCGGCTGGCTGCTGACCCTGGACGACACCCCGCAGTCCTACGTCGACCTCGGCGACCCGGCCCACCTGGAGTTCGAGTACACCCAGCGCCTCGGCCATCTCGTGGACGCGCTCGCCGGGCCCGGCCGCCCGCTGGCCGCCCTCCACCTGGGCGGCGGCGCGCTGACCCTGCCCCGCTACCTGGCCGCCACCCGCCCCGGCTCGCGCCAGCGGGTGGTGGAGGTGGACGGCCCGCTGCTCGACCTGGTCGAGCGGCACCTCCCGTGGCACGGCCCCGGCGTCGACATCACCGCCGAGGTCGGGGACGCCCGCGCCGCCCTCGCGGCCCGCGCCCAGGCCGAACCCGGCGCGCTGGACCTGATCGTCGCGGACGTCTTCCACGGCTCGCGCACCCCCGGGCACCTCACCTCGGTGGAGTTCCTGCGGCTGGCGGCGGCCGCGCTGCGCCCCGGCGGCTGCTACGCGGCGAACCTCGCCGACGGCCCGCCGCTCGCCTTCGCCCGCGCCCAGGCGGCGACGCTGCTCGCCGTCTTCCCGCAGGCCTGCCTGATCGCCGAGCCGCCGGTGCTGCGCGGGCGGCGGTACGGCAACATCCTGCTGGTCGGCTCCGCCGGGCCGCTGCCGGTCGAGGACCTCGCCCGCCGGCTGGCCGCGGACATCTTCCCGGCCCGGCTCACCGAGGGCGCCGACCTCGCCGCCTTCGCCGCCCGCACGGCGCCGGTCACCGACGCCACCGCCGCCGACTCCCCGCCGCCCCCGGACGGCGCGTTCAGCGTCGGCTGAGCCGTTCGGCGCGCCGACGCCGCGTGGACCCCCGTCCGCGCGCCCCCGGTGTCAGAATCGGCGGGTCCGGGCGGGGAGATCCGCCACCTCCGAGGGAGCGAGCGAGAGATGAGCAGCGTGGAGCGTCCTGAGCCGGCGGCGGTGCCCGAGACGGCGCTGTGGACGCTCTGGCAGCGGGCCGTAGAGGCCCGACGGCCGGATGCCGTGCTCCACGACCCCAAGGCGGTGGACCTGGTCGAGCGGATCGACTACCCCTTCGCGGAGCGGTTCGGTACGAGCGGCTTTCAGTCCCAGCTCCAGGCGCTGCGGGTGGCCTGCTTCGACCGTGAGGTGGCGGACTTCCTGGCCCGCGAGCCACGCGGCACGGTGGTCTGCCTGGGGGAGGGTCTGGAGACCCAGTACTGGCGCATCGACAACGGCCGCGCCCACTGGCTCGGCGTCGACCTCCCCGAGACGGTGGCCCTGCGCGAGCGCCTGCTGCCGCCCGGCCCGCGCCGGCGCTGTCTGGCCGCCGACGCCACCGACCTGACGTGGACCGACGAGGTGGACCGCAAACGGGCGGTCCTGGTGACTGCGCAGGGCCTGTGCATGTACCTTCCCCCGGCCCAGGTGAAGGCCCTGATCGCAGGCTGCGCGGACCGGTTCCCCGGGGGCTCCATGGTCCTGGACGCCGTACCGCGCTGGTTCGCCCGGCTCACCGTGAGCGGGAGGATGCGCACCGCCGCCTACCAGGCACCCCCCATGCCCTGGGCGATGGACGCCGGCGAGCGCGACAAGCTCCGCACCGCGAGCCCGGCGGTGACGGCCGTCCGCGACGTCCGCCCGACGGGCGGACGCGGTCTCCTCGGCGCCCTCCTGCCGCTCGCCCTGACCGTCCCGTGGCCGGCCGCCCACCGGCCGTCGGTCATGGTCCTGAACTTCGCCGAAGGCCCCGAACCGGCATAGTCGAGCAGCTGTGCCATCGAGTGGGGTGTCGCGGAGCCGCAGCCGGCCGGAGTCCAAGGCGTTGTCCGCCCTTGCACTGGGAAGGTGGGTCTGCAAGGAATCAACGGCCGGGCCAAACCTGACCGCCACATGAAGATCGGCCTCTCGCCAGGATGCGCAGGAGAGAGGCACCGTGCCCGGTAATTTGACGTCCCCCAGCCACTGCCTGCGCCAGGTGTCGGGCGGGACCGGTGTGCCCGTGCGAGGGCTCAGTGCGGGCGCGGCCGGTCGCCCGGCGGGTTGTCGGGGGCCGTGGCGGTCAGCCGGGCGACCAGCTCCCGTTTGAGTACCTTGCCGCTGGGGCCGAGGGGGAAGGCGTCCACGAAATCCACCCGGCGCGGGTACTTGTACGGCGCCATCCGCTCCCTGCACCAGGCGACGATCGCGGCGCCGAGGGCCAGGTCCGCCACCGTGCCGGGGCTGGCCCTCACCACCGCGCAGACCTCCTCGCCGTGGACGGGGTGGGGGAGTCCGACGACGGCCGCCTGGGCGATCGCCGGGTGGCGGGCCAGGACGTCCTCCACCTCCCGCGGGTAGACGTTGTACCCGCCGCGCAGCACCACGTCCTTCTTGCGGTCGACGACGGACAGGTAGCCCTCGTGGTCCTTGACGCCGAGGTCGCCCGAGCGGAACCAGCCGTCCACGATGGCCTCGGCGGTCGCCTCCGGCCGGTTCAGGTAGCCGGCCATCACGTTGTGCCCCCGGATGACGATCTCCCCCGTCTCGCCGGCGGGCAGCAGCTCGATCCTGTCCTCCACCTCCGCTCTGGCGATCTCGACCTCGACGCCCCAGATCGGCCGGCCCACCGTGCCCGCTCTGAGCGGCCACGCCTTCTGGTTGTAGGCCACCACCGGAGACGTCTCGGTCAGCCCGTACCCTTCGAGGACCGGGCAGCCGAACGTCTCCCGGAACGCGTCCAGGACCGCCACCGGCAGCGCGGCGCCACCGGAGAACGCGCGGTCGAGCGCGGGCCTGCGCGGGTCGGCTCGGGCCGCGTCGAGGAGCGCCGTGTACATCGTCGGGACCCCCATGAACACGGTGCAGTCCTCCCGCACCATGAGGTCCAGCGCGCCCGGTCCGTCGAACCGCGGCATCAGCACCAGGGTCGCGCCCGCCCGGAAGCAGGTGTTCATGCCGCAGATCTGGCCGAAGGTGTGGAACAGCGGCAGGCAGCCGAGCAGGACGTCGTCCGCGGTGAGGTCGAACGGCGACAGCATGGTGGTGCCGACGTTCATCACCACGTTGAGATGCGTGAGCAGGGCGCCCTTGGGCCGGCCGGTGGTGCCGGAGGTGTAGAGGACCAGCGCGATGTCCCCGGGGGCGCGCGGCACCTGACGGTCGATCGGGGTGCTCCGCGCCGCGAGCGCGTCCAGCCGCGGCGCGCGGGCACCTCTCTTCCCCTCTTCCCCGTCCCCTTCTTCCTCCATGACGGTGAGCACGGGCGTGCCGGCCGTCTCCGCCGCCCTGCCGCCCTCGGCCAGGAGCGGGGCGGCGCAGATCAGCGCCGCCGCCCCGGAGTCCTTCAGGACGTACGCGATCTCGTCCGCCCGGAGCAGCGCGTGGACCGGGACCGCGACCGCGCCGAGCGCGAGCACACCGAAGTAGGCCAACGGGAAGTGCGGCGTGTTGGGCAGCAGCAGCGCCACCTTGTCGTCGGGGCCGATGCCCCGCGCGCGCAGCGCCGCCGCGTATCTCCGCGCGCCGTCCCACAGCTCGCGGTAGGTGGTCCTCCGCGTACCGGACACGACCGCCGGGTGCTCCGGTCGCCGTAGCGCGGACTCGGCGAGTATGGCTGCCACGGAGAGGGTCATGGGGGTGTCACCCGCTCGCTTCCACGGCCAGCCGCGCCTTGTCCGGTTTGCCGACGCCGGTGAGGGGCAGCGTGGCGCGGACGTGGATCCGCGCGGGGACGTGCTTGGGCGAGATGGTGGTCCGGATGTGTTCCGCCAGTTCGTCGGGGCCGGCCGTGCCCGCCTCGCGCAGCACCACGGCGGCGTGCAGGTACTCGATCCGGTCCTGGTCCCGGACGCAGAAGGAGGCGGCCTGCACGACATCGGGATGGGCCAGCAGGGCGTTCTCCACCGTCACCGGGTGGATCTTGATGCCATTGGTCTTGATCACCTCGCCGATCCGGCCGCGCAGGTGGAGGTAGCCGTCACCGTCGACGAAGCCGAGGTCGCCGGTGTGCACCCAGCCGTCCCGTACGGTCCGGGCGGTGAGTTCGGGTTCGGCGACGTACTCGCTCATGGTGAAGGGCGACCGTACGCAGACCTCGCCGATCTCGCCGGGCGGCAGGTCGCGGTGGTCGTCCGGATCGGTGATCCGGACCCAGCCGGGGATCGGGCGGCCGACCGTGACCCGCAGCCGGGGGTCGAGGTGCTCGGCGGGCGAGAGCATGCTGACGAAGCCCGCCTCGCTGGTCGCGTAGACCTGGATCAGCACGTCGCCGAACACCTTGACCGCCTCGGCCAGTCGCTCGGGGGACGCCGGGGAGCCCACGTACGTGACCATCTGGAGACTGGACAGGTCGGTCGGGCCCGCCTCCGGATGGTCCATGAGCAGGTACAGCTGGGGAGGGGAGAGCAGCATCCGGGTGATCTTGTGCCGCTGTACGGCACGCAGCGCGTCGCCCGGGTCGAAGCCGTCCCGCAGGACCACCGAGCCGCCGGACGCGAGTGAGTCGTCGGCCGTGGCGCCGCTGGAGTGGCTGAGCGGCAGGCAGGCCAGGTAGACGGACCGCCAGCCCATCCGGAGTCCGGCGGAGATGAAGCCGTTGCGGGCCCGGAAGTCGAAGGCGATGCCCTTCGGCTCGCCGGTCGTGCCGCTCGTGTAGGTCACCACCGCGGGCCGGTCGAGTCCGATCTCGATGCCGGCCGGATCCAGCGCGTCCGGGTCCCCGGTCGTCAGGTCCAGGACGTCGGGGCCGAGATCGCCGAGGGCGACGAGGGTGAGCGGAGTGCCCAGCCGCTCGCGCAGCTCACGGGCGGTCGCGAGGTTCTCCGCGTCGACGGCCAGGTGCGTCGCACCGGTGTCCCGCAGGATCTTGAGCTTGGCGCCGGCGGCCAAGTGGTCCGCCGGGTCGACCGCGTTGGTGGTGTGCAGATGGACCACCGTGGCTCCGACCAGATTCGCGGCGTACCGCAGGACCAGGGTCGGGCCGGTGTTGGTGACGGTCAGGACGGCGACCACGGCGTCGCCGCCGCTCCCGCCGGCGTGCCGGTGCAGGGCCTGCGCGGCCGACCGGACCAGAGCGGTCAGCTCCGCCGCGGTCAGCGTCCTGTCGCGCCACGACAGGACCACCTTCTCCGGCTCCGCGGAGATCACCTCAAGGATCTGACTGACATACGTTTCGTCCGACGGCATAGAGAACTCCAGTGGCGCCGTTTCGAGGAATTTCCGCACAGCCTACAACGCATAAAGCAGGTCTGTCAGGAGCGTGGGCCGAGGAATGGGACGGGCGGGCGGTTCTGAAATTGTCGCAGACCGCGCCATCGAAGTGATATTTCGTTCTGAGACAATCCCGTCTACCGGTCCGGCCCCGCATCGGCGCAGTTCTCAGAGAAAAGGGTCGTCATGAACCAGTACCTGGAGCTCTTTTCGCGGCATATGAAGGAAGGCGGATCCCCGGCGGCGAAACGGGAGTTTCTCGAGATCGGCCGGCTCGCCGGGAGGTTTCCGGCGGCCCGGAGCCTGCGGGACGGGATCGCCTCCGAGATCAGCGTGTGGTGCAGCAACGACTACCTGGGGATGGGCCAGCACCCGCTGGTCCTGGCGGCGACCCGCGAAGCCCTCGACGACTACGGTGCGGGCTCGGGCGGCTCCCGCAACATCGGGGGGACCAACCACTACCACGTGCTGCTGGAGAAGGAACTGGCGGATATGCACGGAAAGGCCGACGCCCTTCTCTTCTCCTCCGGGTACACCGCCAACGACGGAGCCCTCACGGTCCTCGCCGGCCGGCTGGGGAACTGCGCCGTCTTCTCCGACGAGATGAACCACGCCTCGATCATCGACGGACTCCGCCACAGCGGCGCCGAGAAGCACATCTTCCGCCACAACGACACGGCGCATCTGGAGGAGCTGATATCCGCCGTCGATCCCGACCGGCCGAAGATGATCGTCATGGAGTCCGTCTACTCGATGGCGGGTGATGTCGCCCCGCTCGCCGAGATCGCCCGGATCGCCCGCGAGCACGGCGCGATGACCTTCCTCGACGAGGTCCACGCGGTCGGGATGTACGGGCCGGAGGGGGCCGGTATCGCCGCGAGCCTGGGAATCGCGGACGAGTTCACCGTCATCATGGGAACACTCGCCAAGGGATTCGGCACCACCGGCGGATACATCGCCGGCCCCGCCGAGCTGGTCGACGCGGTGCGCCTGCTGTCCCGCTCCTTCATCTTCACCACGGCCCTGCCACCGGCGGTCGTGGCGGGCGCGCTCGCCGCGGTCCGGCACCTGCGCGCTTCGGACGAGGAACGCGACCGGCTGCGCGCGAACGCGCGACTGGCGCACCGGCTGCTCACGGAACACGGCATCCCCTTCGTCTCCGACGAGTCCCACATCGTCTCGATCTTCGTCGGGGACGACGCACTCGCCCAGCGGATCTCCGCCCTGCTGCTGGAACGCCACGGCATCTACGTGCAGGCGATCAACGCGCCGAGCGTGCGCGCGGGCCAGGAGATCCTCAGGAGCGCGCCCGGCGCCGTCCACGAGCCCGCGGAGGTCGAGGGGTTCGTCGCGGCACTGGACGGGATCTGGCGGGAGCTGGGGGTGCCCCGGACCCCGGGCCCGCGGCGGCCCGCCGGAACGGACGGCTGACCCGTCCCATGACGGGGTGCGCGCGGCTCTCCCGCGGCTCCGTGACCCGCCCGCTCCCCGTGCCCGCATCGTGTCGCGGCCTGCGCTATCGGGCTGCTATTCGACTTGGGCAAGATCGATGCCGCAGGTCCGGTGGCGGTACACGCCGGGCGTGACGAAGGCGTCCCGGCCGGCGCGCGACCCGTGGGAACGGGTGCCCCGCCACGATCCGGCAACTGATGGTCCTGCACGCCGTGAAGGAGTCCGAACACACGATGGAGCACCCCGACGGTACGGAAGCACCGCTGCTGTGGACACTGGCCGGCAGCGGCAAGGAGTCGTTGGCGGCCGGCGCGCGCGGCCTGCACGCGTACCTGGCCGGTCGTGACGACTGGAGCCCCCAGGACATCGCGTTCACCCTCGCGCGCACCGCTTCCGAGGGGAGCCGGCGGGCGGCACTGGTGGCGGCCGGCCGTGAAGGGTTCCTGCAGCGGCTGGACGCGCTCGCCGACGGCAGGAGCATGCCCGGCCTGGTCGAGGGTGCGGCAGGGGCGGGCCGCCGGGTCGCCTTCGTGTTTCCCGGACAGGGCGCGCAGTGGCCCCGGATGGCGGTGGACCTGCTGACCACCTCCACGGTGTTCCGCGACCGGATGGACGCCTGCGCGCAGGCCCTGGAACCGTTCGTCGACTGGTCGCCGATCGACGTGCTCCGCGACCCGGACGCGCCGGGCGCACCCGCCGCGGACCGGGCCGACGTGGTGCAGCCCCTGCTGTTCGCCGTGACGGTGTCACTCGCCGCGCTGTGGCGGTCCCACGGTGTGGAACCGGCGGCCGTGCTCGGGCACAGCGTCGGCGAGGTCACCGCCGCCGCGGTCTGCGGCGCGCTGTCCCTGGACGACTGCGCGCGGGTGGTGGCCCTGTGGAGCCAGGCCCAGGCGACCCTGGCCGGGCAGGGCGACATGGTCTCCGTCATGGCCCCGGCCGACGAGGTCGAGCCGCGCCTGCGCCGCTGGGACGGCCGCCTCGTCGTCGCCGCGCACAACGGCCCGCGGTCCGTGATCGTCTCCGGTGACCGCGACGCCGCGGCCGAACTCCTCGCCGACCTGGCCTCGGACGCGGTGCACGCACGGCGGATCGCGGTGGGACTGGCCGCCCATTCCCCCCACATCGACGCGATCGTCCCCCGGATGCGCGCCGACCTCGCACCGATCCGGCCCCGCACACCGCAGCTGCCCTACTACTCCGGACTGACCGGGGGACGACTGGACGTCCCGGTACTGGACGCCGACTACTGGTGCCGCAACCTGCGCAACACCGTCAGGTTCCACCAGGCGGCCGGGGCCCTGCTGCGGGACGGGTACGAGGTCCTGCTGGAGGTCAGCCCGCACACCGTGCTGACCTCCGCCCTCACGGACTGCGCGGAGGAACACGGTGCGCAGGCCGCCGTCCTCGGGACGCTGCGCCGCGACCAGGGCGGTCCGGGCCGGTTCCTGACCTCGCTCGGCGACCTGTACGTGCACGGTGTCACCCCGGAACGGGACGTGCTGTTCGCGGGACGGCACGCCCGGGTACGGGAACTGCCGGCGGCTGCTCTGGCGGCGCTCGCGGAGCCCGCCCCGCAGGACGCGAACGGGCCGGACGGCGCGGGCGGCGCGGGCGGTGACCGGGACGCCGGCAGCGCGTTCCGAGCGGAGCTGGCCGGACTGGACGTACCGGAGCGGCGTGCCGCGCTGGCACGGCTGGTGGCCGAGGAGATCGCCGCGCTGACCGGGCGGTCCGATGCGGTCCCCGCCGACCTCGCCTTCCTCGACCTGGGATTCGACTCCGTCACCGCCGTGGAGCTGCGCAACCGGCTGAGTGCGGCGACGGCGCTGCGCATCCCGGCGACGGCCGTCTTCGACTGCCCGACCCCGACGGCCCTGACCGAGTATCTCTGCGCCGCGATCAGCGGCGACCGGCCCGGCCGGAACACGGACGCTGACGAGCCGGTACGGCGGGCCGCGGACGACGACCCCGTGGTGATCGTCGGCATGGGCTGCCGCTACCCCGGTGGGGTCACCGGCCCCGACGACCTGTGGGAGCTGGTGGCGGCAGGTGCTGACGCCGTCTCCGCGCTGCCCGACGACCGCGGCTGGGACACCGCCGGACGGTACGACCCCGCACCGGGGACGCCGGGCCGCTACTACCAGCGGGAGGCGGGTACGCTCGCCGGTGCTGCCGAGTTCGACGCGGAGTTCTTCGGCATCTCGCCGCGCGAGGCCCTGGCCATGGACCCGCAGCAGCGGCTGCTGCTGGAGACGACCTGGGAAGTGCTGGAGCGGGCCGGGATCGACCCGGCCACACTGCGGCGGACCCCGACGGGTGTCTTCGTCGGGGCGATGACCATGGACTACGGGCCCACTCTCGAACAGGGCGCCGACGAGGGCGGTCACCTGCTGACCGGCAACACCGGAAGCGTCGCGTCGGGCCGACTGGCGTACACCCTCGGTCTGGAGGGAGCGGCGGTCACCGTCGACACGGCGTGCTCGTCCTCGCTGGTGGCCCTGCACCTGGCGGTCCGGGCGCTGCGGTCCGGCGAATGCTCGCTGGCGCTGGCCGGCGGCGCGACCGTGATGTCCACGGTCGGCATGCTCGTGGAGTTCAGCCGTCAGGGCGGTCTGGCTCCGGACGGCCGCTGCAAGGCCTTCGCGGCAGCCGCCGACGGCTTCGGCCTGGCCGAGGGCGTGGGGATGCTGCTGGTGGAGCGGCTGTCGGACGCGCGGCGCAACGGGCATCCGGTGCTGGCGGTGGTGCGGGGTTCGGCGGTGAACCAGGACGGTGCGAGCAACGGTCTGACGGCGCCGAACGGTCCGTCGCAGCAGCGGGTGATCCGGGCAGCGCTGGCGGACGCGGGGTTGTCGGCGTCGGACGTGGATGTGGTGGAGGCGCACGGTACGGGGACGCGGTTGGGCGACCCGATCGAGGCGCAGGCGCTGCTGGCGACGTACGGGCAGGACCGTCCGGCGGACCGTCCGGTGTGGATCGGCTCGCTGAAGTCCAACATCGGACACGCCCAGGCCGCGGCGGGGGTGGGCGGCGTCATCAAGTCGGTGCTCGCCCTGCGGCACGGGGTGATGCCCAGGACGCTGCACGTGGACGGTCCGACGCCCGAGGTGGACTGGTCGGCGGGAGCAGGCCGACTGCTGACGGAGGCCCGTCCGTGGGACGACACGGGCCGTCCGCGCCGGGCCGGGGTGTCCTCCTTCGGCATCAGCGGAACCAACGCTCACGTGATCCTGGAGTCTGCGCCGGCCGAGGCTCCGGCCGGGGCGGTGGAGGGTGCCCGGCGTCCCGGGCCGGTGGTGTGGCCCGTGTCGGCGCGCAGTGCGGAGGCCCTTCGGGCGCAGGCGGGGGCGTTGGTGGCGCGGGTGGTGGCGGAGCCCGGGCTCGACAAGGCGGACGTGGGTTATTCGCTGGCGGTGGGGCGTGCGTCCTTCGAACACCGTGCCGTGGTGGTGGGCGGGGACCGGAGCGGGTTGCTGGACGGCGTGAAGGCGCTGGCGGACGGGCGTTCGGCACCAGGGTCGGTGGCCGGTGGCGGGTTGGTTTCCGGTCGTTCGGTGCTGGTGTTTCCGGGTCAGGGTTCGCAGTGGGTGGGGATGGCCGCGGAGTTGTTGGCCGGGTCGGTGGTGTTCGCGGAGCGGATGGCGGAGTGCGGGCGGGCTCTGGAGCCTTACGTCGACTGGTCGTTGGCGGAGGCGTTGGGTTCCGAGGTGCTGTTGGCGCGGGTGGATGTGGTGCAGCCGGTGCTGTGGTCGGTGATGGTGTCGCTGGCGGAGGTGTGGCGTGCGTTCGGGGTTGTTCCGGACGCGGTGGTGGGCCACTCCCAGGGTGAGGTTGCGGCGGCCGTGGTGGCGGGTGGTCTGAGTGTGGAGGACGGGGCGCGGGTGGTGGCGTTGCGTTCGCGTGCGGTGGGGGCGTTGGCAGGCCGGGGTGGTATGGCGTCGGTGCCTCTGCCGGTGGAGGTGGCGCGGGAGCGCGTCGCCGCGTGGGTGGGGCGGTTGTCGGTGGCGGCGGTGAACGGTCCGTCGTCGACGGTGGTGTCGGGTGATGCGGATGCGGTCGCGGCGTTGGTGGAGGTTCTGGTGGGGGAGGGGGTGCGGGCGCGGTTGATCGAGGTCGATTACGCGTCGCACTCCGTGCATGTGGAGGAGGTCCGTGAGCAGTTGCTCGCCGACCTGGAGGGGATCACCCCTGTCGCGGGTTCGGTGCCGTTCTATTCGAGCGTCACCGGTGGCCTGCTGGACATGAAGGCGTTGGATGCCGAGTACTGGTACCGCAACCTCCGGGAGACCGTCGAGTTCGAGCGGGCGACCCGCGCGCTCCTCGCGGCCGGGCACCGCGTCCTCATCGAGTCCAGCCCGCACCCGGTGCTGGCCGTGGCGGTGGGGGAGTCGGTGGAGGCGGCGGGTGTGGAGGCCGCGGTGCTGGGGACGTTGCGTCGTGGGGAGGGCGGCCCGGACCAGGTGTTGCGTGCGGTGGGCCGTGCGTGGGAGCGCGGACTTGAGGTGGACTGGTCGGGTGCGTTCCCGGGGGCGCGGCGGGTCGAGCTGCCGACGTACGCCTTCCAACGCAGCCGCTACTGGCTGACCGCCCCCGCCGCCGTCCCGGCCGCCCCCGCCGAGGACCGCTGGGACGACCTGGAACGGGAGGACCCCGCCCGGCTCGCCGAGGCCCTCGGGGTCGGCCGTGAAGCCCTGGACGAGGTCCTGCCCGCCCTGGCGGCCTGGCGCTCCGCCAGGAACCGTGAACGGAGGGCGGACTCCTGGCGCTACCACGTTGCCTGGGCACCGCTGTCGGTCGCGCCGGCGGACGGCCTCCCCGGTCGCTGGCTCGCCCTGCGTCCCGAGGGCGACGAGGCGGCGGCCGTCCTGGACGCCCTCGGCGAGGCCGGCGCCGACCTCCTCCGGTGCGTCGTCGCCGATCCGGGCGCGACCCGCGAACAACTCGCCGCCCTGCTCACGGAGACCGCCGGGGAGCAGCCGATCGCCGGCGTGCTGTCCCTGCTGTCCTGGGAGGAGCGCCCCCATCCCGAACATCCCGACCTGCCCGGTGGTCCGGCGCTGACCCTCGCGCTGGCCCAGGCGCTGGAGGACGCGGGCATCCGCGCCCGGCTCTGGACGCTGACGAAGGGAACGGCGGTCCTGGGCGGCGCGGAGCGGCCCGGGCACGTCGGTCAGGCCGCGTCCGCCGCCCTGGGCCGGACGCTGGCACTGGAGCACCCGCACCGCCGGGGCGGTCTGGTCGACCTGCCCGAGGTGCTGGACGATCGGGCCGCCCGCCGCTTGTGCGCGGTGCTCGCGGGAGCCGTGGCCGACGAGGAACAGGTGGCGGTGCGCTCCACCGGGGTCCACGGACGCCGTCTCCGGCCCGCGTCGTCCGTGCCGCCGCAGCCCCGTGAGGGTGGCGCGGCCGGACGGGGGCGGACGCGACCGCGGTGGCAGGGTACGGTCCTCGTCACCGGCGGAACCGGTGGCGTCGGCTCGCACACGGCGCGCTGGCTCGCGGGCCAGGGTGCGGAGCGGCTGCTGCTGGTCAGCCGTCGCGGTGCCGACGCACCCGGTACGGACGCGCTGCGGGCGGAACTGACGGGGCTGGGCGCCGACGTGGCCTTCGCGGCCTGCGACGTCGCCGACCCGGCCGCACTGGCGGCGCTGGTCGCCGACATCCCGGCGCGGTACCCGCTGTCGGCCGTCATCCACGCCGCGGGCGTCCTCGACGACGGTGTGCTCGACGCGCTGGACCCCGCGCGGCTCGCCGTGGTGCTGCGCGCCAAGCTGACCGCCGCACGGAACCTGCACGAGGCCACGGCGGGTCTCGACCTGTCGGCCTTCGTGGTGTTCTCGTCGGTGATGGGCGTCGTGGGCAACGCCGGGCAGGGCAACTACGCGGCCGCCAACGCGGCTGTCGACGCACTCGTCGCCGCCCGCCGGGCCGCCGGGCTGCCCGGCACGTCCGTGGCCTGGGGCGCCTGGGCCGGGCCGGGCATGCTGGCGGACGAGGTCGCCGCGCGGCTGCGGGACCTCGGCATGCCGGTGATGGAGCCCGAAACGGCCGTCACCGCGATCGGCCGGGCACTCGCGGCGGACGACGCGCTGGTGCTGGTCGCCGATGTCGACTGGAGGCGCTTCACCACGGGCATGGGCCTGCGGTCCGCCGCCCTGCTCGACGGGATACCGGACCCGGCTGCCGCGAGGCCCGTTCCGGACACCGCCGCACCGCCGGCGGCCCGCGGGGGCGGCGGCTCCGCCGACGCCCTGCGGCAGCAGATCGCCGTACTGCCGCGCCATGAGGACCGGGTCAGGACCCTCACCGAACTGGTACGCACCCACGCGGCGACGGTCCTGCGCCACCCCGACGTCGACACGGTCCAGCCCGGAAAGGCGTTCTCCGCGCTCGGCTTCGACTCGTTGACGGCGGTGGAGCTGCGCAACCGGCTCGCCGCCGTCACCGGACTGGCGCTGCCCGCCACCGTCCTGTTCGACCATCCCACAGCGTCGGCACTGGCCGGCCGGCTGCTCGCGGACCTGGACCTGCCGGACGCGGCGAGCGGCACCGCCGGGTCCGCCGGCCCCGTCGGCGCCGAGGCGGCCCGGGCGGAGGAGCCCGGCAGCAAGGAGCCGATCGCGATCGTCGGCATGGGATGCCGCTTCCCCGGCGGGGTCGCACGGCCCGAGGACTACTGGGACCTGCTCTCGAAGGGCACCGACGCGGTCGGCGACTGGCCGTCGAACCGGGGCTGGGACACCGAGGGGCTGTACGATCCGGACCCCGACCGCGCCGGCACCACGTACAGCAGGCAGGGTGGCTTCCTGCACGACGCCCCCGAGTTCGACGCGGAGTTCTTCGGCATCTCCCCGCGCGAGGCCCTGGCCATGGACCCGCAGCAGCGGCTGCTCCTGGAAACGGCCTGGGAGGCGGTCGAGGGCGCCGGACAGGATCCGACCGCGCTGAAGGACCGGCAGGTCGGCGTCTACATCGGTACCAACGGTCAGGACTACTCCGCGCTGCTGGAGGGCGCCGAGGGAGTGTCCGAGGGGCACCTGCTGACCGGGAACACGGCCAGCGTGCTCTCGGGGCGGCTGTCCTACGTCCTCGGCCTCCAGGGGCCCTCACTCACCGTCGACACCGCGTGCTCCTCGTCGCTGGTGGCGCTGCACCTGGCCGTGCAGGCACTACGGCGCGGCGACTGCGAGCAGGCCCTCGCGGGAGGGGTGACGGTGATGAGCACCCCGCGGCTCTTCGTGGAGTTCAGCCGTCAGCGCGGGCTCGCCGCCGACGGACGGTGCAAGGCGTTCTCGGCGGAGGCGGACGGCACGGGCTGGGGCGAAGGCGCCGGAGTGCTGCTGCTGGAGCGCCACAGCGACGCCCTGCGCCACGGCCACCCCGTACTCGCGCTGATCAGCGGCACCGCCGTGAACCAGGACGGCGCCAGCAACGGGCTCACCGCCCCCAACGGCCCGTCCCAGCAGAAGGTCATCCGCGCCGCCCTGGCCGACGCCGCGCTGAGCGCCGGCCAGATCGACGCGATCGAGGCCCACGGCACCGGCACGAGGCTCGGCGACCCCATCGAGGCACAGGCGCTCCAGGCCGTCCACGGACCGGCGCGCCGGGCGGACCGTCCGCTGTGGCTCGGCTCGGTGAAGTCGAACATCGGGCACACCCAGGCGGCGGCCGGGGTGGCCGGGGTGATGAAGATGGTGCTGGCCATCCGCCACGGCGAACTGCCGGGAACCCTGCACGCCGGGACGCCGAACCCGCACGTCGACTGGTCCGGCGGTGGCATCCGTCTGCTCACCGCGCGCACCCCGTGGCCGGAGACCGGGAGCCCGCGCCGGGCGGGCGTGTCGTCGTTCGGCATCAGCGGCACCAACGCCCACGTGATCATCGAGCAGGCGCCTGCCATCGCGGTCGTGCCCGCCCCGGACCGGACCGACACCCTGGACCGGACCGACGCCCCGGCGGTGCCCACCTCGGACACCACCGCCACCGTCACGATGGCCGTCGCGGCGGTCACCGCCACCCCCACGGCCCGCCGTACCGGCCCGCCCGTGCCGCTGCTGCTGTCGGCCAGGACACCGGAGGCCCTGCGGGCGCAGGCCGGCCGGCTGGTGAGCCGGCTCGATGCCGACCCGGACGCCGAACTGGCGGACGTCGCCTACTCGCTCGCCACGGGACGAGCCCCGCTCGAACACCGGGCCGCCGTCCTGGGACGGGACCGGGCATCGGTCCGGCGCTCGCTCACCGCACTCGCGCGCGGCACGGCAGCGGGCCGGCTGCTCACCGGCGGCGCCGTACGCTCCGGCCGGACCGCCTTCCTCTTCCCGGGACAGGGCAGCCAGCGGGCCGGAGCCGGTGCGGAGCTCTACCGCGACGATCCGGTGTTCGCCGATGCCCTCGACGAGGTGCTGACCGGCATGGACCCGCACCTCGACCTGTCCCTGCGCGACCTCATGTTCGCCGAGCCCGGAACCCCGGGTGCGGATCTGCTCGACCGCACCCGGTACACCCAGCCCGCGTTGTTCGCCCTGGAGACGGCGCTGTTCCGGCTCGTACAGCACTGGGGTGTGCGGCCCGACCTGTTGATGGGGCACTCCATCGGCGAGCTCGCCGCCGCCCACGCGGCGGGCGTGCTGGACCTGCCCGACGCCTGCGCGCTGGTGGCGGCCCGGGGACGACTGATGGACGAACTCCCCGAGGGCGGGGCGATGGTGGCGGTGGAGGCCACCGAGGAGGAAGTGCACCGCGCCCTGCTGGACGACCGCACCGAACACCCCGTCCCGGAGCGGGAAGCCGGCCGGGGCGCGGTGGACATCGCCGCCGTCAACGGGCCCGCCTCCGTGGTCCTGTCCGGTGACGCGGACGTGGTGCGGCGCGTGGCCGAGGCGATCCGCTCCCGCGGGCGGCGCACCCGGCGCCTGAGCGTGAGCCACGCGTTCCACTCCGCCCGGATGGACGGGATGCTCGACGCGTTCCGGGACGTGGCCGAGTCGTTGACCTACCACGCGCCCGGCATCGAGATCGTCTCCAACCTGACCGGGCGTACGGCCACGGCCGCGGAACTCCGCTCCCCCGACCACTGGGTACGCCACGTCCGGGGCACCGTGCGCTTCCTGGAAGGGGCCCGTCGGCTGCGGGCCGAGGGGGCGACGACGTACCTCGAACTCGGACCGGGCGGCGTGCTGTCCGGCATGCTCCACGCCTGCCTCCCCGACCCCGACCCCGCCGCCGGCCCCGCCCCCGCCGCCGGCCCCGCCCCCGGCAGCCCCGGGACGGTGCCGCTGCTGCGCGACGGCCGTGGCGAGTCGGACGCTGTCCGCACCGCACTCGCCTCGCTCCACCTGCGCGGCGTGGCGGTGGACTGGTCGGCGGGCTGGAGCGGCACCGACGTGCGGCGGGTCGACCTGCCCACCTACGCCTTCCAGCGCAGGCGCTTCTGGCCCGAAGCCGCGCTCGACCCGGCCCCCGCCGCCTGGCGCTCCCGCCGCCGGGGGACCGCGGTCCCCGCCGGCCCCGACCGCTACCGCATCGCATGGGAGCCGCTCACCGCGCCCGCGGAACCCCGCCTCTCCGGTCGCTGGCTGCTCGTCACCCCGGACGGACCCGGCGCCGAGGACACCGCACTCGCCTGCGAACAGGCGCTCGCCGGACACGGCGCCGACGTGGTCGTGATCCGGGTCGGGGTCGCCGTCGAACGCGCCGAGCTGGCCTCGCTGCTCCCGGAGTTCGGCACCCTGGAGGGCGTCCTGTCCCTGCTGGCCCTGGCCGGGGGATCCCACCCGGGCCTGCCGGCGCTCGACGCCTGCCTGACCGGGACCCTGCTGCTGCTCCAGGCCCTGGGTGAAAGCGGCATCGACGCACCCCTGTGGTGCGCCACCCGCGGCGCGGTGGCGGTTCACGCCACGGAGGAGGTCCGCCCCGAACAGGCCCAGGTGTGGGGTCTGGGCCGGGTGGCGGCACTGGAGCACCCGCGGCGCTGGGGCGGCCTGGTCGACCTGCCGGACCTGCTGGACGGGCCCGCGCTGGACGGGCTGTGCGCGGTGCTGGCCGGACGGGACGGCGAGGACCAGGTGGCCGTACGCGCGCCGGCGCCGTTGGGCCGTCGGCTCGTCCGCGCGCCGGAGCCCGCGACACCCGCGCCCGCACCGTGGACGGTGCGCGGCACGGTCCTCGTCACCGGCGGCACCGGAGGCCTCGGAGCCCAGGTGGCGCGCTGGCTGGCGGAGCGCGGCGCGGAACACCTCGTCCTCCTCGGCCGGCGGGGCCCCGAGGCCCCCGGAGCCGACGCGCTGGTCGGCGCCCTGGCGGCGCTCGGCGCCCGGAGCACCCTGCTGGCCTGCGACGTCGCCGACCGCACCGCGCTGGAACGGGTCCTGGAGCGGCTGCGCGACGAGGGCGACACCGTACGGGCTGTGGTGCACACCGCGGGACTCACCTCGGACACCGCCCTGATGGACTGCACGCCGGAGGAACTGGCCCGGCGGACGGCGGCCAAGACGCGCGGCGCGGCCCACCTCGACGCCCTGTTCGAAGGCCGCCCACTGGACGCCTTCGTGCTGTTCTCCTCGATCTCGGGCACCTGGGGCAGCGGTGGCCAGGGCGCGTACGCGGCGGCCAACGCCTACCTGGACGGCCTCGCCGCGGCGAGGCGCGGCCGGGGCCTGACGGCGACCTCGGTGGCCTGGGGCCCCTGGGCCGGCGCGGGCATGGCCGACGGCGCCGTGGGCGACGGCCTGCGCCGCCACGGGCTGGTGCCGATGGCACCCGCGGCGGCGCTCTCCGCGCTCGGCCTGGCGCTGGCCCTGGACGAGGGCGAACCGGTCGTCGTCGAACTGGACTGGAGCCGCTTCGCGCCCACCTTCGGTTCGGTGCGCGACAGCGCGCTGCTGCGCGGCCTGCCGGACGCCCCGGAGCCCCGGGCGGCGGACGGCGGCCCCGCTGCCGCGGACACCTCCGCCGGGGCCGGACCGGGTACGGGCGGCGACCCGTCGTGGCGGCACCGGCTGCGTCGGCTGTCCGAGCCGGAGGGCCGCAAACTGCTGACGGAACTGGTCCGGAGCGAAGCGGCCGCCGTGCTGGGCCACGACTCGGCCTCGGGCTTCCTGGCCGACCGCCCGTTCCGCGAGGTGGGCTTCGACTCGCTCACCGCCGTGGAACTCCGCAACCGGCTGGTCGAGGCCACCGCTCTGCCGCTCGCGCTCACCTCCGTCTTCGACCACCCGACGGCGGCCGGCCTCGCCGCGCACCTCTTCGCCGGGCTGAGCGGCACGGCACCGGCCGCCGACGGCACGACCGGCCCGGCCGCGACGGACTCCTCCGCCGCCGGGCCCGGGGCGGCCGACGAACCCCTGGCGATCGTCTCGATGGCCTGCCGGTTCCCGGGCGGCGTCCGCTCGCCCGAGGACCTGTGGCGACTGGTGGCCGACGGGGTGGACGCGGTCACCGCGCTGCCCGCCGACCGCGGCTGGCCGCTGGACACCCTCTACGACCCGGACCCCCTGCACCCGGGCACCTTCTACACCACCGGCGGCGGATTCCTGGACGGGGCGGCCGAGTTCGACGCGGAGTTCTTCGGCATCTCCCCGCGCGAGGCCCTGGCCATGGACCCGCAGCAGCGACTGCTGCTCGAAACCAGCTGGGAGGCACTGGAGCGGGCCGGACTCGATCCCGCGTCGGTACGCGGCAGCGAGGGCGGTGTCTACGTCGGCGTCGCCGCCCAGGGCTACGGCACCGGCCCGCAGAACCCGTCCGACGAGGTCGAGGGGCACCTGCTCAGCGGCACGGTCACCAGCGTCGCCTCCGGGCGCGTCGCCTACACCCTCGGGCTCGGCGGTCCCGCCGTGACCGTGGAAACGGCCTGCTCGTCCTCGCTGGTGGCCCTGCACCTGGCCGGCCAGGCCCTGCGCGCCGGCGACTGCTCGTTCGCCCTGGTCGGCGGCGCCGCGGTGATGGCGAGCCCGGACGTCTTCGTCGAGTTCAGCCGTCAGCAGGGTCTGTCGCCCGACGGCCGCTGCCGCTCCTTCGCCGAAGGGGCGAACGGTACGGGCTGGGGCGAAGGCGTGGGCGTACTGCTCGTGGAACGCCTCTCCGACGCGCGCCGCCTCGGGCATCCGGTCCTCGCCCTCGTACGGGGCACCGCGGTGAACCAGGACGGTGCCAGCAACGGCCTCACCGCCCCGAGCGGCCCCGCGCAGCAGCGGGTGATCAGGGCCGCGCTGGCCGCGGCAGGACTGTCCGGCGCCGAGATCGACCTGGTCGAGGCGCACGGAACCGGCACCGTGCTCGGCGACCCCATCGAGGCGCAGGCCCTCCTGGCCACCTACGGCCAGGACCGGACCGCCGGCCGCCCGCTGTGGCTGGGGTCGCTGAAGTCCAACATCGGGCACACCCAGGCCGCCGCCGGGGTCGCCGGGGTCATCAAGACGGTGCTCGCCCTGCGGAACGGCGTGCTCCCCGGCACCCTGCACGCCCAGGAGGCGTCGAGCCGGGTGGACTGGTCGGTCGGCGAGGTCCGGCTGCTCGCGGACGCCCGCCCCTGGGACGCCCCGGACGGGGACCGGCCGCGCCGGGCCGGCGTCTCCGCGTTCGGCATGAGCGGCACCAACGCCCACGCCATCCTGGAGGAGGCACCCGCCGCCGCCGACGCCCCGCGGCCCGACGGCACGGACGGCGAACCGTCCGGGGACACCGGGACCACGGTTCCGTGGCTGCTCTCCGCCATGACCCCCGCGGCCCTGCGCCGACAGGCGCGCCGACTGGGCGAGCACCTGCGGGCCGACCCCGACGGGGGCGCCGCCGCCCTGGCCCGTGCGCTCGCCACCACCCGCCCCGCCCTGCCCTTCCGGGCGGCCGCCACCGGCCGCGACCGCGAGGCACTCCTCGGCTGGCTGGACGCCCTCGCGGCGGGAGAACCCGCGCCCGACGCCGTGCAGGACCGGGCGCGCGGCGGCCGTACGGCCTTCGTCTTCCCCGGCCAGGGCTCACAGTGGGCCGGCATGGCCGTGGCGGCCCTCGACACCTCCGAAGCGTTCGCCGCGGCCATCGCCGACTGCGAACGGGCGCTCGCGCCGCACACCGACTGGTCGCTGACCGAGGTGCTGCGCGGCGCGCCCGGCGCACCGACGCTCGACCGCGTGGACGTCGTCCAGCCGGTGCTCTTCGCCGTGATGGTCGCGTTGGCCGCGCACTGGCGCGACACCGGGGTCACCCCGGACGCGGTCGTCGGGCACAGCCAGGGCGAGATCGCCGCCGCCTGCGTCGCCGGAGCGCTGTCGCTCGACGACGCGGCCCTCGTGGTCGCGCTGCGCAGCCGGGCGCTGCTGCGGCTGGCGGGACGCGGCGGCATGGTGTCGGTCGCCGCCTCCGCCGAGCGGACCACGGGCCTGCTGCCCGTCGGCGCGGGCGTGTGCGTGGCCGCGGTGAACGGCCCCGAGGCCGTGGTCGTCGCCGGGGAGCCCCAGGAGCTGGCCGCCCTGCTCGCCGCCTGCGACCGGGAAGGCGTACGGGCCAGGACGATTCCGGTGGACTACGCGGCCCACTCGGCCCAGGTCGCCGAGGTCGAGGACGAACTGCGCGAAGCCCTCACCGGGATCCGCCCCCGCGCCTCGGCCGTCCCGCTCTACTCGACGGTGACCGGCGGACCCGTCGCCGGAGAATCGCTCGACGCCGCCTACTGGTACCGCAACCTGCGCGAGCCGGTCGACTTCGTCGGAGCGACCCGCGCCCTGCTGGACGCAGGCCACACCCTGCTCGTCGAGACCAGCCCGCATCCGGTGCTGCTCGCCGGGATCGAGGCGGTGGCCGCGGAGGCCGGGCGGGAGGTGTCGGCGGTCGGCACGCTGCGGCGCGGCGACGGTGGCCGGGAGCGGCTGCTGGCCTCACTGACCGAGGCGTGGGCGGCAGGCGGCGGTCCGGTGGACTGGTCGCCCTGGACGGGGACCCCCGGGCCGGGCGGCCCGGCACCCGTCCCGCTGCCGACGTACCCCTTCCAGCGCGACCGGTACTGGCTGTCCACACCGGGCCGGACGGCGGCCGCGGCCACCACCACCGGGGTGCCGGCCGAGGAGCCTTCGCAGGCCGCCGGTGACGACGGCGGTACCCCCGCCGTACGACTGGCCGCCCGGCTGGGCCCGCTGGACCGGCAGGCACGCCGTCAAGCGATACTCGACCTGGTCATCCGGCACGCGGCCGCGGTTCTCGGCCATCCCGGAGCCGGTCCGGTGCGCCCGGAACGCTCCTTCTCCGAGGTCGGCTTCGACTCGATGCTCGCGGTGCGGTTCAGGAACGCACTGTGCGAGGCCACCGGGCTCACCGTCCCGCCGACGGTCGTCTTCGACCAGCCGACGCCCGAGGCGCTCGCCGCCTATCTGGACGCGGAGCTGTCCGCCGCGCCCGAACCTCCTTCGCCGCTGCTGGCCGAGCTGGACCGGCTGGCCGCGCTCCTCGCGGCGGTCCCGCCCGGAGCGGCCGACACCGACGGCGTCGGCGAACGACTGGACGAACTGCTGCGCGGCTGGGGCCGGCGCGCCGGCGCACCGGGCGGCGAGGCATCACCGCCCGGACCGGTGGACGACACGGCCGCGGCGACGGAAACGGCGACAGCGGAGGAGCTGTTCGCCCTGATCGACAACAACTTCGGCAACGCCTGAGAGAGAGCTGGCACTGATGTCCGACGACAAGAAGCTGCTCGACTACCTCAGGCGCGCCACCGCGGACCTGGGTGACGCCCGGAGGCAGCTGCGCGAGGCCGAGCAGGCCCGCCACGAACCGATCGCCATCGTCTCCATGGCCTGCCGCTATCCCGGCGGCGCCGACACGCCCGAACGACTGTGGGACCTGGTCTCCCGGGGCGCCGACGCGATCTCCGCCTGGCCGGTCAACCGCGGCTGGGACCTGGAGGGCCTCTACGACCCGGACCCCGAGCGGCCCGGTACCTCCTACACCCGGCACGGCGGCTTCCTGCACGACGCGGCCGAGTTCGACGCGGAGTTCTTCGGCATCTCGCCGCGCGAGGCCCTGGCCATGGACCCCCAGCAGCGGCTGGCACTGGAGACCGCCTGGGAGGCGGTCGAGCGGGCCGCGATCGATCCCCGCACGCTGCGGCGCACCGGCACGGGTGTCTTCCTCGGGGCGATCGGCAACGGCTACGGCGCGGGCTCGCGCCACCTCCCCGATGTCCAGGGCCTGCTGGACACCGGGACCGCGAGCAGCGTGGTCTCCGGCCGGATCGCCTACACCCTGGGTCTGGAAGGCCCCGCGGTGACCGTGGACACGGCCTGCTCCTCCTCGCTGGTCGCCCTGCATCTGGCGATCCGGGCCCTGCGGGCCGGCGACTGCACGCTGGCCCTGGCCGGCGGGGTGTCGGTGATGGCGACCCCCGACGCGTTCGTGGCGTTCAGCCGCCAGCGCGCGTTGTCGGCCGATGGCCGCTGCAAGGCGTTCGGGGCCGACGCGGACGGAACCGGCTGGTCCGAGGGCGCCGGCGTCCTGCTGCTGGAGCGGCTGCCGGACGCGCGGCGCAACGGGCACCCGGTGCTGGCCGTCATCCGGGGTTCGGCCACCAACCAGGACGGTGCGAGCAACGGCCTGACCGCGCCGAGCGGCCCCTCCCAGCAGCGGGTGATCCGGGCGGCGCTGGCGGACGCGGGGCTGACGGCGCCCGAGGTGGACGTGGTGGAGGCGCACGGCACCGGCACCACCCTCGGCGACCCGATCGAGGCACAGGCCCTGCTGGCCACGTACGGACAGGGTCGGCCCGCCGAACGGCCTTTGTGGCTCGGCTCGTTGAAGTCGAACATCGGCCACACCTCGGCGGCGGCCGGAGTGGGCGGCGTCATCAAGATGGTGCTGGCGATCGAGCACGGCGAACTGCCCAGGACCCTGCACGCGGACCGGCCGACGCCCATGGTGGACTGGTCGTCGGGAGCCGTGGAGGTCCTCTCCGAGGCCCGCACGTGGGACGACCCGGGCCGTCCGCGCCGGGCGGGCGTGTCCGCCTTCGGGGTCAGCGGCACCAACGCCCATCTGATCCTGGAACAGGCCCCGGCGGAGGACGCCGAACCGGTGGCCGAAGCCGCGGCCGACGGCGATGCGCACCCGCTGCCCTGGGTGCTCTCGGGGCGTACCGACGAAGCGCTGCGCGCCCAGGCGGCCCGGCTGCTGGCACACCTGGGCACCGCCCCCGGACCCCTGCGGGCCGCCGACACCGGCCGCGCCCTCGCCCTCACGCGTACCGCCTTCGAGCGGCGGGCCGTCGTGGTGGGCACCGACCCGGACCGGCTGCTCGACGGCGTGAAGGCGCTGGCGGAGGACCGCTCGGTGCCGGGCCTGGTGCGGGGCGACGGTGTGTCGTCCGGTCGGGTGGCGCTGGTGTTCCCGGGTCAGGGTTCGCAGTGGGTGGGGATGGCTGCGGAGTTGCTGGGCGGGTCGGTGGTGTTCGCGGAGCGGATGGCGGAGTGCGGGCGGGCTCTGGAGCCTTACGTCGACTGGTCGTTGGCGGAGGCGTTGGGTTCCGAGGCGCTGTTGGCGCGGGTGGATGTGGTGCAGCCGGTGCTGTGGTCGGTGATGGTGTCGCTGGCGGAGGTGTGGCGTGCGTTCGGCGTCGTTCCGGACGCGGTGGTGGGTCATTCGCAGGGTGAGGTTGCGGCCGCGGTGGTGGCGGGTGGCCTGAGCCTGGAGGACGGGGCGCGGGTGGTGGCGTTGCGTTCGCGTGCGGTGGGGACGTTGGCGGGCCGGGGTGGTATGGCGTCCCTGCCCCTGCCGGTGGACGTGGCGCGGGAGCGCATCGCCCCGTGGGTGGGGCGGTTGTCGGTGGCGGCGGTGAACGGTCCGTCGTCGACGGTGGTGTCGGGTGACGCGGATGCGGTCGTCGCGTTGGTGGAGGCTCTGGTGGGGGAGGGGGTGCGGGCGCGGTTGATCGAGGTCGATTACGCGTCGCACTCCGTGCATGTGGAGGAGGTCCGTGAGCAGTTGCTCGCCGATCTGGAGGGGATCACCCCTGTCGCGGGTTCGGTGCCGTTCTTCTCGACGGTGACGGGTGGCCGGCTGGACACGAAGGCGCTGGACGCCGGGTACTGGTACCGGAACCTGCGGGAGACGGTGGAGTTCGGGAAGGCCACGGAGGCGTTGCTGGGGGAGGGTTTCCGGTTCTTCGTCGAGTCCAGCCCGCACCCCGTGCTCGCCTTCGGTGTCCAGCAGACCGCCGACGCGGCCGACACCGCCGGTTCCGCGCAGGGCCCCGCCGTGGTCGTGGGCACGCTGCGGCGCGGCGAGAGCGGCCTCGACCGCTTCCTCACGTCCCTGGGAGAGGCCCACGTGGGCGGCCTGCTGCCCGACTGGGACCGGGTGTTCGCCGGACACCGTCCGGGCGGCGTCCGCCTGCCCACCTACGCCTTCCAGCGCCGCCCGTACTGGCTGGAGGACACCGGCCCCGCGGCGGGCGGCCCTGCCGGAACATCCTCGGAGGGCGACGACTTCTGGGAGGCCCTGGGCGGGGGTGACCTGGACCGGTTCACCACGACCCTCGGGGTCGCGCCCGAGGCCCCGCTGAACGTGGTGCTCCCCGCGCTCGCCACCTGGCGCGCCGAGCGCACCGAGCGTTCCGTGGTCGACTCCTGGCGCTACCGCGTGACCTGGCGGGCCCTGCCCGAGGGCCCCCCGGTCGCACTGGACGGCAGCTGGCTCGTCCTGTCGTCGGACGGTCAGCCCGAGGACGGGGTGCGCCGCTCGGATGCGACCGTCCACGTGATGGAACAGGCCGGGGCCTCGGTGGTCCATGTACGGATCACCGAGGCGGAGGCCGACCGCGCCGTGCTGGCCGACCGGGTCCGCGCGTCCCTCGGCGCGCTGCCCGGCCCGGTGACGGGAGTGCTGTCGCTGCTGGGCCTCGACGAGCGCCCGCACTCGGCGCACTCCTCCGTCCCGCTGGGCACCGCGCTCAACCTGGCCCTGGTGCAGTCCCTCGGCGACGCCGGGATCGACGCGCCCCTGTGGTGGGCGACCCGGGGCGCGGTGTCGGTCGGGGGCACGGACACCGGTCGTGCGGTCAGCGCCGGGCAGAACCTGCTCTGGGGTCTGGGCCGGGTCGCCGCGCTGGAGTTCCCGCAGCGCTGGGGCGGTCTGATCGACCTCCCGGAGGTCCTGGACACGGACACCGCCGCGCGGCTGTGCCGGGTGCTGGCCGGCGAGGCCGGGGACGAGGACCAGGTGGCCGTACGGGCCACCGGCTGCCACGGCCGGCGGCTGGTCCGGTCCGTCCTGGGCGACACCGCGCCGCGGCGCAGCTGGCGGCCCGAGGGCACCGTGCTGATCACCGGCGGTACCGGTGGGATCGGCGCGCAGATCGCGCGCTGGCTGGCCCGGCGGGGAGCCGGGCACCTGGTGCTGGTCAGCCGGCGCGGCGCGGAGGCGCCGGGCGCGCCGGAGCTCTCCGAGGAACTGGCCGCCCTCGGCGCCCGGGTCACCCTGGCCTCGTGCGACGTCGCCGACCTGGAGGCCCTGCGCGCACTGAAGGACGGCCTCGAACAGGACGGCCACCGGATCAGTACCGTCTTCCACGCCGCGGGCGCCGGGCTGCTGGTGCCGCTGCCCGCCACCGACCTGGACGAGTTCGCCGACACCCTCCACGCCAAGGCCGGCGGGGCCAGGAACCTGGACCTGCTCTTCGACCGGGACACGCTCGACGCGTTCGTGCTGTTCTCCTCCATCTCCGGGGTGTGGGGCAGCGCCGTCCACGGCGCCTACGCCGCCGCCAACGCCTACCTCGACGGCCTCGCCGAGGACCGCAGGAGTCGCGGCCTCGCCGCGACCTCCGTGGTGTGGGGGATCTGGAGCCCCGAGGGCGGGGCCGGGATGGCGGCCGGCCTGGTGGAGGAGACCCTGCGCGGCCACGGCGTGCTCTTCATGCCGCCCTCGGTCGCGATCACCGGGCTCCAGCAGGTCCTGGACCACGACGAGACGGTGGTCGTGGTCGCCGACATCGACTGGGACCGCTTCGCGACGGTCTTCACCTCGGCGCGCCCCAGCCCGCTGATCGGGGAACTCCCCGAGGTGCGCACCGCGCTGGCCGCCGAACCGGAGACCGGCGGGAGCGGGGACGAGGGAACGCCCTCGGCGCTGCGCGACCGGCTGGCGCCGCTTCCGGCGGCCGAGCGGACCAGGGTGCTGGTCGACCTGGTCCGGAACCAGGCCGCCGCCGTCCTCGGCCACGACTCGCCGGACGCGGTGGCTCCCGGCCGGGCCTTCCGCGACCTGGGCTTCGACTCCCTGACCGCCGTGGACATGCGCAACCGGCTCAACACCGCCACCGGCCTGCGGCTCCCGGTCACCGTCGTCTTCGACTACTCGTCGGCGACCGCGCTCGCCCGGCGCCTGGAGACCGGACTGCTGGGCGCCGCCGAGGAGCCCGCCACCGTCCGGCAGCCCCCGTCGGCGGCACCCGCCGTGGACGACGACCCCATCGTGATCGTCTCCATGAGCTGCCGCTACCCCGGCGGCGTACGCACCCCCGAGGACCTGTGGCGCCTGGTCGCCGACGGGCGCGACGCCGTCTCCGGGCTGCCGTCCGACCGGGGCTGGGACCTCGACGCGCTGTACGACGCGGACCCCGACCGGCCCGGCAGGAGCTACACCGCCGCCGGCGGATTCGTCAGCGACGCGGACCGCTTCGACCCCGGGTTCTTCGGGATCTCGCCGCGCGAGGCCCTGGCCATGGACCCGCAGCAGCGACTGCTGCTCGAAACCTCCTGGGAGGCGATCGAGCGCGCCGGTATCGACCCGGCGTCCCTGCACGGCACCCCGACCGGCGTCTTCGCGGGCGCCTCCTACCAGGGCTACGGCGGCACCCTGCGCGACATCCCCGAGGAACTGGAGGGCCTGTTCATCGCGGGCATCTCCACCAGCGTCCTGTCCGGGCGGGTCGCCTACCAACTCGGCCTCCAGGGGCCCGCCGTGACCGTGGACACGGCCTGCTCCTCGTCACTGGTGGCGGTCCACCTCGCCGCGCAGTCGCTGCGCTCGGGCGAATGCGCGCTGGCACTGGCGGGCGGCGCCACGGTGATGGGCACCCCGCTGTCGTTCACCGGCTTCAGCCGGCAGCGCGGGCTCGCCGAGGACGGGCGCTGCAAGTCCTTCGCCGCCTCGGCCGACGGGTTCGGCATGGCCGAGGGCGTGGGCCTGCTGCTCCTGGAACGCCTCTCGGACGCCCGCCGCAACGGCCACCCGGTGCTCGCGGTGCTGCGCGGCTCGGCGATCAACCAGGACGGCGCGAGCAACGGGCTGACCGCGCCCAGCGGCCTGGCCCAGCAGCGGGTGATCCGCGACGCGCTGGCGAACGCCCGGCTGACGGCCGCCGACGTGGACGCCGTCGAGGCGCACGGCACCGGTACCCGGCTGGGCGACCCGATCGAGGCCGACGCGCTGCTGGCCACCTACGGCCAGGACCGGCCGGCCGACAGGCCGGTGTGGCTCGGGTCGCTGAAGTCGAACATCGGGCACACCCAGGCCGCCGCCGGGGTCGGCGGCATCATCAAGATGGTGCTGGCCATGGGGCACGGTGAGCTGCCGCGGACCCTGCACATCGACCGGCCGTCCCCGAACGTCGACTGGACGGCGGGCGCCGTCGCCCTGCTGACCGAGGCCACACCCTGGCCGGAGACCGGCCGACCGCGCCGGGCCGGAGTGTCCTCGTTCGGCCTGAGCGGCACCAACGCCCATGTCGTCATCGAGCAGCCGCTCGCCGAGCCCGCCCCCGTACCCGCCGCCGGGTTCGCCCCCGTACCCGCCGCCGGGCCGTCCGACGTGTCCGGTCCGACGGGTCCGGGCACTCCGCAGGCCGCCGTTCCGTGGGTCCTGTCCGGGCGGACCGCCGAGGCCGTGAAGGCCCAGGCGGAGCGGCTGCACGCGTACCTGACGGAACGTCCGGAGCTGTCGTCCGCCGACGTCGGCTACTCCCTGGCCACCACCAGGACCGCCTTCGAGCACCGCGCAGCCGTCGTCGGCGACGACCGCGCGGCCCTGCTGGGCGGCCTGGCCGCGCTGGCCGCGGGAGACCGCGCACCCGGCCTGGTCGAAGGCACCGTCGCCCGGTCGGCCAGGACCGTCTTCGTCTTCCCCGGCCAGGGATCCCAGTGGGCCGGCATGGCCCGGGAACTGCTCGACCACGCCCCGGCCTTCGCCGACCGGATCGCGGCCTGTGAACGCGCCCTCGCCCCGCACCTGGACTGGTCGCTGCTCGCGGTCCTGCGGGAGGAGCCCGACGCGCCCCCGCTGGACCGGGTGGACGTGGTGCAGCCGGTGCTGTTCGCCGTGATGGTGTCGCTGGCCGAGCTGTGGCGGGCGCACGGGATCGTCCCCGACGCCGTGGTCGGCCACTCCCAGGGGGAGATCGCCGCCGCCTGCGTGGCCGGCGCGCTCTCGCTGGACGACGCGGCCCGGATCGTCGCCCTGCGCAGCCGGGCCCTGCTGGCCCTGACCGGACGCGGCGGCATGCTGTTCGTGCCGCAGCCGGTCGAAGCCGTGCGCGACACTCTGTCCGCCCACGACGGGGCACTCGACGTCGCCGCGGTCAACGGGCCGACGTCGGTGACGGTCTCCGGCGATCCGGCGGCACTGGAACGACTGCGCGAGCAGTACTCCGAGGCGGGCGTCCTGACCTGGCCGGTCCCCGGCGTGGACTTCGCCGGACACTCGCCCCAGGTGGAGGAGCTCCGGGAGGAACTGCTCACCCTCCTCGCCGGCACCGCGCCGCGGACGTCCGGCATCCCGTTCTACTCCACGGTCAGCGGCGGCCCCCTGGACACCCTGGGCCTGGACGCCGCGTACTGGTACGAGAACCTGCGCCGGCCGGTGGAGTTCGGACGGGCGGTCGACGCGCTCATCGCCGACGGACACCACACCTTCGTCGAGTGCAGCACCCACCCCGCGTTGACCGTCTGGCTCCAGCAGGCCGTCGAAGCGGCCGGGGCCGGCGACGGGGCCGTCGTCGGGACCCTGCGCCGCGCCGATGGCGGCCCCGGCCGCTTCCTTGCCGCGCTCACCGAACTCCAGGTCCGTGGACTGCCGGTGGACTGGGGCACGGTGTTCGCCGGAACCGGCGCGCGCAAGCGGGCCCTGCCCACCTACGCCTTCCAGCAGCAGCGCTACTGGCTGGACACCGCCCCCGACCGGCCCGCCGACGCCATCACCGGCACTGACGCCGTGACCGGCCCGGCCGACTCCGGCTTCTGGGAGGCGGTCGACCGCGGGGACCTGGACGCCCTCGCCACCACCCTGCGGGTCGAGGACGGGGAACTGCGGGCCTCCCTCGCCTCCCTGGTGCCCACCCTCGCCGAGTGGGCGCGCGGCCGGGCCGACGACCGGACCGCCGACAGCTGGCGCTACCGGGTCGTCTGGAAGCCCCTGCCGGCACCCGAGCGGCCCCGGCTCACCGGCAGCTGGCTCGTCGTCGCCCCGGCCGGCGCCGCCGACGACCCGGCCGTCGCGTTCGCCGCGGACTCCCTGCGCGAACACGGCGCCACACCCGTCCTGGTCGAGGCGGGCCCCGACGCGACCGACCGGAAACGGTTCGCCGGACTGCTCGGCGACGCCCACGACCGCACCGACGGGCCGCCCGCCGGAATCCTGTCGCTGCTCGCCCTGGCCGAAGAACCGCACGGCGACGGATCGGCGCTTCCCCACGGACTCGCCCTGACGGTCGCACTCCTCCAGGCCCTGGGCGACCTCGGCGCCGACGCCCCGCTCTGGTGCGCCACCCGGGGCGCGGTGTCGGTCGGGCGCTCCGACCGGATCGACAGCACGCTCCAGGCCCTGGTCTGGGGCCTCGGCGGGGTCGCCGGTGTCGAGTACCCGCAGCGGTGGGCCGGCCTGGTGGACCTGCCGCGACGGCTCGACGACCGGGCCGCGACCCGGCTCGCCGAGGCACTGACGAGCCCCGACGGCGAGGACCAGCTGGCGGTGCGCGCCACCGGCCTCTACGGCCGCAGGGTCGTCCACGCCGGACTCGGTGACACCGCCCCCGTACGCGACTGGGCAGCCGAGGGCACGGTCCTGATCACGGGCGGCACCGGCGGCCTCGGTGCCCAGATCGCCCGATGGCTCGCCCGCACCGGCACCGCGCACCTGCTGCTCACCAGCCGGCGCGGCGCCCAGGCCCCGGGGGCCGACGCCCTGCTGGCCGAACTGCGCGGACTCGGCGCCGCCGTCACCGCGGCGGCCTGTGACGTCGCGGACCGCGACGCACTGGCGGAGCTGCTCGCCGGCATCCCGGCCGAGCGCCCGCTGCGCGCCGTCCTGCACACCGCGGGCGTCCTCGACGACGGGGTGATCGACTCGATCACCCCCGAACGCGCGGCCGGCGTGCTGCGCCCCAAGCTCGACGGCGCACGCAACCTCGACGCGCTCACCCGTGAACTCGACCTGACCGCCTTCGTGCTGTTCTCCTCGCTCGCCGGCACGCTCGGCGGCACCGGCCAGGGCAGCTACGCCGCCGCCAACGCCTACCTCGACGCCCTGGCCCGGCAGCGCCGCGACCTCGGACTGCCCGGCACCTCGGTGGCCTGGGGCCTGTGGGGCGGCGACAGCCTCGCCTCCGGAGCGGTCGCTGAACGGCTGATCCGCGACGGCCTGCCCGCCATGGATCCCGCGGTGGCCACGCTCGCGCTGCGCCAGGCCCTCGACCACGACGACACGGCCGTCGTCGTCGCCGACTTCGCCTGGGACCGCTTCACGCGGGCGTTCACCGCGCTGCGGCCCAGTGCCGCCCTCGGGGACCTGCCCGAGGTACGGGACGTACTCGCCGCCGCGGGCGGGTCCCTGAGCACGGCCGACGGCGCCGAGCCGGCGGTCCTGCGGCTGACCGCTCTGCCCCCGGCGGAGCGGGACCGGGCCCTGCTGGACCTGGTCCGCCACGAGGTCGCCGCCGTGCTCGGCCACCCCGGGCCCGAGGCGGTGGGACCCGACCAGGCGTTCAAGGACATCGGCTTCGACTCGCTGATCGCCGTCGAACTGCGCAACCGGCTCGCCGCGGCCACCGGCCTGCGCCTGTCGGTGACCCTGGCCTTCGACTACCCCACGGCCACGGCCCTGGCCGGACACCTGCGCACCGAACTGCCGGGGGCGCCCGTCACACAGACGCCCGACGCTCCCGGGCAGGTGCCCGCGGCCGCCGTGGTGCCCGAGGACGAGGCGATCGCCGTGGTCGCCATGAGCTGCCGCTACCCCGGCGGCGTCAGCACGCCCGAGGAACTGTGGGAGCTCGTCGCGGGCGGGCGGGACGCGATCACCGGCTTCCCCACCGGACGGGGCTGGGACCTGGACGGCCTCTACGACCCGGACCCGGAGCGGGTCGGCAGCACCTACGCGCGGGAAGGCGGCTTCCTCCACGACGCCGACCGCTTCGACCCGGCCTTCTTCGGGATCTCCCCGCGTGAGGCGCTGACCATGGACCCGCAGCAGCGGCTGCTGCTCGAACTCTCCTGGGAGGCGATCGAGCGGGCCGGCATCGACCCGCTGTCACTCAAGGGCAGCGCGAGCGGCGTCTTCGTCGGATGCAGCCACCACGACTACGGGTCGCGCGTCGCCGAACCCTCCGAGGAGTTCGAGGGCTACCTCGGCATCGGCAGCGCGGGCAGCGTGGCGTCCGGGCGGATCTCCTACAGCCTCGGCCTCGAAGGGCCCGCGGTGACCGTCGACACGGCGTGCTCCTCGTCGCTGGTCGCGGTCCACCTCGCGGCCCGGTCGCTGCGGGCGGGCGAATGCTCGCTGGCGCTCGCGGGCGGGGTCACCGTGATGTCGACACCGGGCGTGTTCGTGGAGTTCAGCCGGCAACGGGTCCTCGCCGAGGACGGCCGCTGCAAGCCGTTCGCCGCCGCCGCCGACGGCACCTCCTGGGCCGAGGGCGCCGGACTGCTCGTCCTGGAACGCCTCTCGGACGCCCGGCGCAACGGCCACCCGGTGCTCGCCCTCGTACGCGGCTCCGCCGTCAACCAGGACGGTGCCAGCAACGGCCTGACCGCCCCCAACGGACCCTCCCAGCAGCGGGTCATCCGGGCGGCCCTCGCCGACGCCGGACTGACCGCCTCCGAGGTCGACGCGGTGGAGGCGCACGGCACCGGGACCCGGCTGGGCGACCCGATCGAGGCCCAGGCGCTCCTGGCCACGTACGGCCGGGAACGCGACGCGCGGCAGCCGCTGTGGCTGGGGTCGCTGAAGTCCAACATCGGACACAGCCAGGCCGCCGCCGGAGTCGCCGGCATCATCAAGATGGTGCAGGCCATGCGGCACGGGGCGCTGCCGCGCACCCTCCACGTCGACACGCCGACACCCCACGTCGACTGGTCGGCCGGCGCGGTCCGGCTGCTCACCGACGACACCCCGTGGCCGGAGACCGGCCGCCCCCGGCGGGCCGCGGTGTCGTCCTTCGGAGTCAGCGGCACCAACGCGCACACCATCCTTGAACAGCCCACCGAACCGGCCCCGGCCGCGGCCCCCGCGCCGACCCCCGGCACGCCCGTCGCCCCCGCCCTGCCCTGGCTGCTCTCCGGCCGCGGCGCGGACGCGCTGCGGGAGCAGGCCGCCCGGCTGCTCCGGCACGTGGAGAACGCCCCGGCCCTCGCCGTCGCGGACCTGGGCCGCTCCCTCGCGCTGAACCGCAGCGCCTTCGAGCACCGGGCCGCCCTCACCGGCACGGACCGGCAGACCCTGGTCCAGGGGCTCACCGCCCTCGCCGCCGGCGAGCCGTCGGCGGACCTGGTGACCGGTGTCACCGGCCCGGCCGTGAGGACCGCCTTCCTGTTCCCCGGCCAGGGCAGCCAGCGCACCGGCATGGGCGCCGAACTGTACGCGCGGTTCCCGGTCTTCGCCGACGCCTTCGACGCGGTCTGCGCGGAACTCGACCCGCTGCTCGACCGCCCGCTGCGGGAGGTGATCGACGCCGCCCCCGGCGACCCCGGCCACGGCCTGCTGGACCGCACCGAGTACACCCAGCCCGCCCTGTTCGCCCTCGGTGTCGCACTGTTCCGTCTCGTCGAGCACTGGGGCGTGCGTCCCGACCGGCTGCTCGGCCACTCCGTGGGAGAGCTGGCCGCCGCCCACGTCGCCGGGGTGCTCACCCTGGCCGACGCCGCGCGGCTGGTGGTCGCGCGGGGACGGCTGATGCAGGCCCTCCCGGCGGGCGGTGCGATGGCCGCCCTCGCCGCCGGGGAGGAGGAGGTGCTGCCGCTGCTCGCGGGCCGCGAGAGCGACGTCGGCCTCGCCGCGGTCAACGGCCCGGCCTCGACCGTGATCTCCGGCGACGCGGCGGCGGTGGACGAGATCGCGGCCGTGCTCGCCGCGCGCGGCCGCAAGACCCGCCGGCTGCGGGTCTCCCACGCCTTCCACTCGCCCCTCATGGAGCCGATGCTCGCCGGGTTCCGCGAGGTCGCGGCACGGATCGTCCCGGGGGAGGCCGCCGTCCCCGTCATCTCCGACCTGACGGGCGAGCCGGCCACCGCCGAGCAGCTCGGCTCGCCGGACTACTGGGTGGAGCACGTGCGCGGCACCGTCCGCTTCCAGGACGGCGTGCGCCACCTGGAACGCGACGGCGTGACCGCGTTCCTGGAACTCGGACCCGACGGCGCGCTCACCGCCATGGGCCAGGACTGCCTGACCGGCGCCACCGGCAGCTCCGTGCTGGTGCCCCTGCTGCGCAAGGACCGGCCCGAAGCCCCCGCGGCGACGGCCGCTCTGGCCCGGCTACATGTCACGGGCGTCCCCGTGGACTGGAACGCCGTCCACTCCGGCGGCCCGTCCCGCTCCGCCGTCGACCTGCCGACCTACGCCTTCCAGCGCGGCAGCTACTGGCTGGAGGCCGGCCCGGCCACGGCCGGCCTGCCCGCGGCCGGACTGCTGACGGTCGACCACCCGCTGCTCGGCGCCGGAACGGAACTCGCGGACTCCGACGGCTTCCTCTTCACCGGCAGGTTCTCGGTCCGCAGCCACCCCTGGCTGGCCGACCACGGCGTCTACGAGGGCGTGCTGTTCCCCGCCACCGCGTTCCTGGAACTCGCGGTCCGCGCCGGCGACCAGGTCGGCTGCGACCAGGTCGAGGAACTGACCCTGGAGGCACCGCTGGTGCTCCCGGCGGGCGGAAGCGTCGCACTCCAGCTCACCGTCGGAAGCCCGGACGCCTCCGGCACCCGCCCGCTGAGCATCCACGCCCGGGCCGCCGACGACGGCCCCGACACCCCCTGGACCCGGCACGCGAGCGGCCTGCTCACCGTCGCCGGAGAACCCGACCCGGTCGACCCGGCGGACCCCGCGGCCTGGCCGCCGCCCGGAGCCGTCCCCCTCGACACGGAGGGCCTGTACGACCGCTTCGCGGCCGGCGGGTTCGCCTACGGCCCCGCGTTCCAGGGCCTGCGCGCGGCCTGGCGGCTCGGCGACGAGGTGTACGCCGTCGCGAGCCTGCCGGAGCGGCAGCAGCCGGACGCCGCCGCGTTCGGCCTGCACCCGGCCCTGCTGGACGCCGCCCTGCACGCTCTGGTGTTCGACGTACTGGAGGGACCCGCCCAGGGCTGGCTGCCGTTCTCCTGGGACGGGGTGCGCCTGCACGCCTCCGGGGCCGCCGAACTCCGGCTGCGGCTGACCCCCACCGGCCGCGACGCCGTCGCCGTCCTGGCGACCGACGCCACCGGGCGGCCGGTGGTCTCGGCCCGCTCCCTCGTCCTGCGGCCCGTCTCGCCCGACCGCTTCAAGGCCACCCGCGCCGGACACCACGAGGAACTGTTCCGCCCCGAGTGGCAGGCTCTGCCCGAGCGCGCCGCGACGGCGGCGGGCTCCGCTCCCGACCCGGAGTCCTGGACGGTGCTCGGCACCGGGACGCCGCTGCCCTCCGGCGCGGCGCCGCTCCCCGGCCGTACGGTCACCGACCTCGCCGCGCTGTCCGCACTGCTCGACGCGGGCGCCCCGCCGCCCCGGCTGGTGCTGGCCGCCTGCCCGCCCGCCCCGGCCCCGTACGCGCCGCCCGGCACCCTCCGCGACGCGGTCCACGACGGCCTCGGCACGGTCCTCGCCCTGCTGCGCGGCTGGCTGGCCGACGAGCGCCTGACCGGCTCCAAGCTGGTCCTGGTCACCGCGGGCGCGGTCCCGGTCACCGGCGACGACGTCCCGGACCCGGCCCTGGCCGCGCTCTGGGGCATGGTCCGCTCGGCGCAGACCGAGAACCCCGACCGCTTCGTCCTGCTGGACCTGGACGCCCACGAGACCCCGCCCGCCGTACTCGCCGAAGCCCTCGCGTCCGGGGAACCCCAGCTCGCGATCCGGGCCGGGGCCGTCCACATCGCCCGGCTGGCCCGGGTACCGCTGGCCGCCACCGGGCGCACACCCGGCTGGGGCGGCGACGGAACCGTCCTGATCACCGGCGGCACCGGTGCCATCGGCGCCCACGTCGCCCGCCACCTGGCCGCCGAACACGGCGTCCGGCACCTGCTGCTGACCAGCCGCAGCGGCCCCGCCGCCGACGGTGCGGCGGAACTCCTCGCCGAACTCGCCGCCCTGGGCGCGCACGCCGAGATCGCCGCCTGCGACGCCGCCGACCGCGACGCCCTCGCGGCCCTGCTGGCCGCCCTGCCCCCCGCGCACCCGCTGACCGGGGTGGTGCACGCCGCGGGCGTCCTGGCCGACGGCGTCGTCGCCGCCATGACGCCCGAGCAGCTGGACCTCGTCCTGCGCCCCAAGGTGGACGCGGCGATCAACCTGCACGAACTCACCGCCGGCCTGGACCTGTCCGAGTTCGTCCTGTTCTCGTCCATCGCAGGAGTCTTCGGCGGCATGGGCCAGGGCAACTACGCCGCCGCCAACGCCTTCCTGGACGCACTGGCCCACCGGCGCCGCGCCGACGGGCTGCCCGGCCGCTCCCTCGCCTGGGGCCTGTGGGCCAACAGCACCGGGATGACCGGCGGGCTCACCGAGGCCGACCTGCGACGGATCGCCCGGGGCGGGATCGTCGCCTTCGACCCGGCCCGGGGACTGGCGCTCTTCGACACGGCCGGCGCCCTCGACGAGCCGGTCGTCCTCCCGCTGCGGCTCGACACCGCGGCCGTCCGCGCCCAGGCCGCCACCGGCGGCGTCCCCGCCCTGCTGCGCGGCCTGGTGCGCCCCGCCGCCCGGCGCGGCAGCGCGGGCCCCGCCGCCGGCACCGGCCCCGACGGGCCCGAAGCCCTGAAGCAGCGCCTCGCCTCCCTCAACGACACCCAGCGCGCCCGGGTGCTCCTCGACCTGGTCCGCTCCCACGCCGCCCTGGTGCTCGGCCACAGCGGCCCGGCCGCGGTCGAGCCCGGACGCGGTCTGCTGGAGGTCGGCTTCGACTCGCTGACCGCGGTGGAACTGCGCAACCGGCTGCGCGCCGCCACCGGCCACCCCCTGCCGGCCACCCTGCTCTTCGACCACCCCACCCCGGCCGCGATCGCCGGACACCTGGCCGCCGAACTGGTCCCCGACGCCGGGCCCGGCCCGGTCCTCGGCCTCGCCGAACTGGACCGCCTGGAAGGCACCCTCGACGGCGCCCTCGACGACCCGGCGGACCGCGAACGGCTCGCCGACCGGCTCCGGGAACTCCTGGGCCGCCTCGACCCGGCGGCCACCGCGGCCGACGGCGCCGGCACGGCCGACGACTCCATCGAGGACCGCATGGACGGCGCCAGCGACGACGAACTCTTCGACCTCATCGACAACGAACTCGGCCTGTCATGACACCGACCCGACACCCGAACCAGGACGGCGGCTCCCGATGGTGAACGACGACAAGCTGAGGGACTACCTCAAGCGCGTGACGGCGGATCTGCACCACACCCGCCGACGCCTGACCGAGGCGGAGCAAGCGGGCCGCGAGCCGATCGCGGTCGTCGCGATGAGCTGCCGCTACCCCGGCGGCGTACGGTCCCCCGAGGACCTGTGGCGCCTGGTCACCGACGGCACCGACGCCATCACCGGCTTCCCCCGCGACCGGGGCTGGGACCTGGACCACCTGGACGACCCGGAACAGCTGCGCGAGGGCACCAGCCACACCGCCCTGGGCGGCTTCCTCGACGACGTCGGGCACTTCGACCCCGGGTTCTTCGGGATCTCCCCGCGCGAAGCGCTCGCGATGGACCCCCAGCAGCGGCTCCTCCTGGAGACCACCTGGGAGGCGTTCGAACGGGCCGGCATCGACCCCGCGGCCCTGCGGGGCAGCAGGACCGGGGTCTTCGCCGGAGTGATGTACCAGGACTACGCGGTACGGCTGCGTCAGGTCCCCGACGACGTGGCCGGCTACGTCGGCAACGGCAGCTCCGACAGCGTCGCCTCGGGCCGCGTCGCCTACACCTTCGGCCTGGAGGGCCCGGCGGTCAGCATCGACACCGCCTGCTCCTCCTCGCTGGTCGCCATCCACCTCGCCGCCCAGGCCCTGCGGGCCGGCGACTGCACCTTGGCCCTGGCCGGGGGCGCGATGGTCATGTCGACCCCCGTCCCGTTCGTGGAGATGAGCCGCCAGGGCGGCCTGGCCCGGGACGGCCGCTGCAAGTCCTTCGCCGCCGCGGCCGACGGCACCGGCTGGGGCGAGGGCGTCGGCATGCTCCTGCTGGAGCGCCTCACCGACGCCCGGCGCAACGGCCACCCGGTCCTCGCCCTGATCCGCGGCACCGCCGTCAACCAGGACGGCGCCAGCAGCAGGCTCACCGCCCCCAACGGCCCCGCCCAGCAGCGCGTCATCCGCCACGCCCTGGCCAACGCCGGACTCACCCCCGCCGACGTGGACGTGGTCGAGGCGCACGGCACCGGCACCCCGCTGGGCGACCCGATCGAGGCCCAGGCCCTGCTGGCCACCTACGGGCAGGGCCGCGCGGACGGGCAGCCGCTGCTGCTCGGCTCGCTGAAGTCCAACATCGGGCACACCCAGGCGGCGGCCGGCGTCGGCGGCGTCATCAAGACCGTCCTCGCCATGCGGCACGGCACCGTCCCGCCCACCCTGCACGCGCAGGACCCGTCCCCGCAGATCGACTGGACCGCGGGCGCGGTCCGCCTGGTCACCGCGAACACCCCCTGGCCCGAGACCGGACGGCCGCGCCGGGCCGCGGTGTCCTCCTTCGGCGTCAGCGGCACCAACGGACACGTCGTCCTGGAACAGGGGGACGACCCCGGGGACCTCGCGGACCCCGCCGACCCCGACGGGCAGGGCGCCGCCCGGCACACCACGGACCCCGACGGCACACCGCCGCCCGTCATCCCCTGGGTGCTCTCCGGACGCACCGCCGAAGCGCTGCGCGCCCAGGCCGCACGGCTGCGCGACCACCTCGACGCCCACCCCGGGCCCGGCCCGGCCGAGGTCGGCCACGCCCTCGCGACGACCCGCGCCGCGCACGAGCACCGGGCGGTCCTGATCGGCACCCACCCCGAGGAGTTCCGGGCCGGCCTCGACGCCCTGGCCGCCGGCCGTACCGTCCCCGGCCTGGTCCTCGGCCCCGCCGGAACCGGCGGTGAGGTCGCCCTGGTGTTCCCCGGACAGGGATCCCAATGGGCCGGCATGGCCGTCGGACTCCTCGACTCCGCCCCCGCCTTCGCCGCCCGCATCGCGGACTGCGAGCGCGCCCTGGCCCCCTTCGTCGACTGGTCCCTGGAAGCCGTCCTGCGCGGCGCCCCCGGCACCCCGCCGGCCGAACGCGTCGACGTGGTGCAGCCGGTGCTGTGGGCCGTCATGGTCTCCCTGGCCGAACTGTGGCGCTCCCACGGCATCACCCCCGGCGCCGTCATCGGCCACTCCCAGGGCGAGATCGCGGCGGCGTGCGTCGCCGGCGCCCTCTCCCTGGACGACGCGGCACGGGTCGTCGCCCTGCGCAGCCGGGCGATCCGCGCCCTGTCCGGCCGCGGCGGCATGGCCTCGGTGGCCCTGTCCGCCGAACACCTCGCCGAACACCTCGCCCCCTGGGACGGCCGGCTCTCCGTCGCCGCCGTCAACGGACCCGCCTCCACCGTGGTCTCCGGCGACACCGACGCGCTCGACGCGTTCCTTGAGCGGACGACGGCCCTGGACATCCGCAGCCGGCGCATCCCCGTCGACTACGCCTCGCACAGCGCCCACGTCGAGGACATCCGCGCCGAACTGCTCGCCCGGCTCGACGGACTGACCCCCCGCCCGTCCGCCATCCCCTTCTACTCCACCCTCAGCGGCGGCCTGCTGGAGGACACCACCGCCCTGGACGCCGACTACTGGTACCGCAACCTCCGCGGGACCGTCCGCTTCGAACAGGCGACCCGCGCCCTGTTCGCCGACGGCTACCAGGTCCTCCTGGAGAGCAGCCCGCACCCCGTCCTCACCGTCGGCGTCCTGGAGACCGCCGAGGACGCGGGCGCCGACGCCACCGCCGTGGGCACCCTGCGCCGCGACGACGGCGGCCCACGCCGGTTCACCGAGTCCCTGGCCGAGCTCCACCTGCGCGGAGTCTCCCCGGACTGGGACACCGTCTTCGCCGGCCGCCGCCCCGGACGGGTGGAACTGCCCACCTACGCCTTCCAGCGCGACCCGTACTGGCTGGAGGACGGCGCCGCGCCCGTCGCCGACGTCACCTCCGCCGGGCTGACCCCCGCGGACCATCCGCTGCTGGGCGCCGTCGTGGTCCTCGCCGACAGCGACGGCCTGCTCCTCACCGGCCGCCTGTCGGCCCGCACCCACCCGTGGCTCGCCGACCACGCCGTCGGCGGCCGGGCACTGCTCCCGGGCACCGCCTTCCTGGAACTCGCGCTCCAGGCCGGAGCCCGCGTCGGCTGCCCCCGGGTCGAGGAATTCACCCTTGAGGCCCCCCTGGTGCTGCCCGAACACGGCGGCACCGTGCTGCGCCTCACCGTGGGCGCCCCCGACTCCCTGGGCCACCGCCGGCTCAGCCTGCACTCCCGGCCGGACACACCCGCCGACGGCGACGCCGACGACGAGTGGACCAGGCACGCCGAAGGCGTCCTGGCCCAGGACGGCGCGGCAGGGGCCGAGGCCGGCCGGCCGATGCCCTGGCCGCCGCCCGGCGCCGAACCCCTCGCCCTCGACGGACTGTACGACCGCTTCGCGGCGGGCGGATTCGCCTACGGTCCCGCCTTCCAGGGGCTGCGTGCGGCCTGGCGGCGCGGCGACGAGTTGTTCGCGGAGGCCGTCGTGCCCGCCGGACCCGCACCCGACGCCGCCCGCTTCGGCCTGCACCCGGCCCTGCTGGACGCGGCCCTGCACGCCACCGGCGTGCCCGGCACCCCCGGCGCGGACGCTCACCCCGAGGGGCGGCTGCCGTTCTCCTGGAACGGCGTGACCCTGCATGCCACCGGCGCCGACGCGATCCGCGTCCGGCTCGCCCCGGCCGGGCCCGACACGGTGACGCTCGCCGTCGCCGACGCGACCGGCGCCCCCGTGGCGACCGTGGACGCGCTGGTCCTGCGGCCCGCGGGAACGGTCGGCCTCGGCGCCGACCCCGCCTCCCAGGGCCGCCACCACCAGGACCTCTACACGACGGAGTGGGTCACCGCACCCCCGCGCGGCAGCGGCGCACCCGTCCACCGCACTGCGGACCTGGCCACGCTGCTGGCCGCCGTCGACGCCGGAGCCCCGGTGCCCGAAACGGTCCTGCTCGCCCGCGCGGAGCCCGCGGACACGGCCGGACCGGCCGCGGCGGTCCGCGCGGCCGTCCACCAGGCCCTCGCCGACGTCCGGACCTGGCTCGCCGACGACCGCTTCGCCGGTTCGCGCCTGGTGTTCGCCACCCGGGGCGCGGTCGGCGCCACGGACGGGGAGGGCGTACGCAACCCCGCGCACAGCGCGCTCTGGGGCCTGGTCCGCTCGGCCGGGTCCGAACACCCCGGGCGCTTCGCCCTGCTCGACCTCGACGCGGACGACGAGCACGGCACCTCCGCGGGCGTCGCCGCGGCCCTTGCCTCGGGAGAACCGCAGTCCGCTGTCCGCGGCGACGACGTCCGCGTCCCCCGGCTGGTCCGGGTCCTCAGGAACGACCCGGACCTCGCGGACGGTGCGGCAGCGACCCTCCGGGCCTTCGACCCGGACGGCACGGTCCTCATCACCGGCGGCACCGGCCTGCTCGGCTCCCAGGTCGCCCGTCGCCTGGTCGCCGGGCACGGCGTCCGGCACCTCCTCCTGCTGTCCCGCAGCGGCCCGGCCGCCGCCGGAGCCGACGAACTGCGGGCCGAACTCGCCGCGCTGGGGGCCGAGACCGCCGTCGTCGCCTGCGACGCCGCCGACCGGGCGGCCCTGGCCGCCGTACTCGCGGACCTGTCGCCCGCGCACCCGCTGACCGCCGTGGTCCACACCGCGGGCACCCTCGACGACGGCGTCGTCACCGCGCTCACCCCCGAACGGGTGGACGCCGTGCTGCGCCCCAAGGCCGACGCCGCCCTCCACCTGCACGAGCTGACCCGCGGCCTCGACCTCACGCACTTCGTGCTCTTCTCCTCGGCCGCGGGCACCTTCGGCGGACCCGGACAGGCGAACTACGCCGCCGCCAACGCCTTCCTCGACGCCCTGGCCGCCCAGCGCCGGGCGGCGGGACTGGCCGGCCAGTCCCTGGCCTGGACCCTGTGGGAGCAGCCCAGCGCCCTCACCGGACACCTGGACGAGGACGACGTCCGACGCCTCGCCCGGTCCGGGATGCCGCCACTGTCCACCGAGCGAGGACTCGCGCTCTTCGACACCGCCCTCACCGTGGACCTGGCCGCCCTGGTCCCGATGCGCCTCGACACCGCGGCCCTGCGGTCCGCGGCGGCGGACGGCGCTCTGCCGCCGCTGCTGCGCGGCCTGGTGCGCACACCGCCGCGCCGGGCGGCCACGGCCGCGGAGGCGACGGCCGACGACAACGCCCTGCGCCTGCGCCTCGCGGCCCTCGACGGCACCGGACGGACCCGGCTGCTGGTCGAACTCGTCCGCACCCACGCGGCAGCCGTCCTCGGCCACGCCTCCCCGGACGCCCTCGACCCCGGACGGGCCTTCCGCGAACTGGGATTCGACTCACTGGCCTCGGTGGAACTGCGCAACCGCCTGAACACCGCCACCGGCCTCCGGCTTCCCGCCAGCCTGGTGTTCGACCACCCGACCCCGGCGGCGCTCGCGGGCTTCCTGGGCGCCGGGCTCACGGACACGGAAGCGGCCACGGCCGTCGTGCCCGCGAGGCCGGCCGACCGGAACCGGGATGCGGACGACGACCGGATCGCGATCGTCGCCGCGGCCTGCCGCCTCCCCGGCGGTGTCCGCTCACCCGAGGACCTGTGGCGGATGCTGGCCGAGGGCCGCGACGGCATCTCCGCGTTCCCCACCGACCGCGGCTGGGACATCGAAGCCCTCTACGACCCCGACCCCGACCGCATCGGCACCTCCATCACCCGCGACGGCGGCTTCCTGTACGACGCGGCCGACTTCGACGCGGAGTTCTTCGGCATCTCGCCGCGCGAGGCCCTGGCCATGGACCCGCAGCAGCGGCTGCTCCTGGAGACCACCTGGGAACTCTTCGAGCGCGCGGCCATCGACCCGGCCGCCCTGCGCGGCGCCCCGGTCGGTACGTACGTCGGCCTGATGCAGCAGGACTACGCGGCCCGGCTGCTGCCCTACATCCCCGAGGACGTCGAAGGATTCCTCGGCACCGGCAACTCGGGAAGCATCGTCTCCGGACGTCTGGCCTACTTCTTCGGCCTGGAAGGCCCCGCGGTCACCGTGGACACGGCGTGCTCGTCCTCGCTGGTGGCCCTGCACCTGGCGGTCCGGGCGTTGCGGTCCGGCGAATGCTCGCTGGCCCTGGCCGGCGGCGTCAACGTGATGTGCAGCCCCGAACTGTTCGTCGAGTTCAGCCGACAGGGCGGACTCGCCCCGGACGGCCGCTGCAAGTCCTTCGCCGCGGCGGCCGACGGGACCGCCTTCGGCGAGGGCGCCGGCATGCTGCTGGTGGAGCGGCTGTCGGACGCGCGGCGCAACGGGCATCCGGTGCTGGCGGTGATCCGGGGTTCGGCGGTGAACCAGGACGGTGCGAGCAACGGCCTGACCGCGCCGAGCGGCCCCTCCCAGCAGCGGGTGATCCGGGCGGCGCTGGCGGACGCGGGGTTGTCGGCGCCGGACGTGGATGTGGTGGAGGCGCACGGTACGGGGACGCGGTTGGGCGACCCGATCGAGGCGCAGGCGCTGCTGGCGACGTACGGGCAGGACCGTCCGGCGGACCGTCCAGTGTGGATCGGCTCGCTGAAGTCCAACATCGGACACGCCTCGGCGGCCGCCGGTGTGGCGGCGGTCATCAAGTCGGTGCTCGCCCTGCGGCACGGGGTGATGCCCAGGACGCTGCACGTGGACGGTCCGACGCCCGAGGTGGACTGGGCGGCGGGAGCAGGCCGACTGCTGACGGAGGCCCGTCCGTGGGACGACACGGGCCGTCCGCGCCGGGCCGGGGTGTCCTCCTTCGGCGTCAGCGGCACCAATGCCCACGTCATCCTCGAACAGGCCCCAGCCGACCCGACGGCTTCCGCGGACACGCCCGTTGACGGGTCCGGGACACCGGAGACCGTGCCGGCCGCCGTCCCCCTGCTCCTCTCGGCGCGCACTCCGGAGGCGCTGAGGGCCCAGGCCGCGGCACTTTCGGCCCGGATCGGCGACGGGTCGGGCGTCCGCGCCGTGGACGTGGCCTTCTCCCTGGCCACGGGCCGCGGTGCGCTGGGACACCGCGCGGTGCTGGTGGATACGGAGGAGAACCTTGCCGAGCACCTGACCGCGCTGGCGCAGGGTGCCGCGGTGTCCGGTGGCGGGTTGGTTTCCGGTCGTTCGGTGCTGGTGTTTCCGGGGCAGGGTTCGCAGTGGGTGGGGATGGCTGCGGAGTTGTTGGCCGGGTCGGTGGTGTTCGCGGAGCGGATGGCGGAGTGCGGGCGGGCTCTGGAGCCTTACGTCGACTGGTCGTTGGCGGAGGCGTTGGGTTCCGAGGTGCTGTTGGCGCGGGTGGATGTGGTGCAGCCGGTGCTGTGGTCGGTGATGGTGTCGCTGGCGGAGGTGTGGCGTTCGTTCGGGGTTGTTCCGGACGCGGTGGTGGGCCACTCCCAGGGTGAGGTTGCGGCCGCGGTGGTGGCGGGTGGCCTGAGTCTGGAGGACGGGGCGCGGGTGGTGGCGTTGCGTTCGCGTGCGGTGGGGACGTTGGCGGGCCGGGGTGGTATGGCGTCCCTGCCCCTGCCGGTGGAGGTGGCGCGGGAGCGCATCGCCGCGTGGGCGGGCCGGTTGTCGGTGGCGGCGGTGAACGGTCCGTCGTCGACGGTGGTGTCGGGCGACGCGGACGCGGTCGCGGCGTTGGGGGAGGGGGTGCGGGCGCGGTTGATCGAGGTCGATTACGCGTCGCACTCCGCGCATGTGGAGGAGGTCCGTGAGCAGTTGCTCGCCGATCTGGAGGGGATCACTCCTGTCGCGGGTTCGGTGCCGTTCTTCTCGACGGTGACGGGTGGCTGGCTGGACACGACGTTCCTCGACGCCGGGTACTGGTATCGGAACCTGCGGGAGACGGTGGAGTTCGGGAAGGCCACGGAGGCGTTGCTGGGGGAGGGTTTCCGGTTCTTCGTCGAGTCCAGTCCGCACCCGGTGCTGGCCGTGGCGGTGGGGGAGTCGGTGGAGGCCGCGGGTGTGGAGGCCGCGGTGCTGGGGACCTTGCGGCGTGAACAAGGCGGCCCGGACCAGGTCCTGCGTGCGGTGGGCCGTGCGTGGGAGCGCGGACTTGAGGTGGACTGGTCGGGTGCGTTCCCGGGGGCGCGGCGGGTCGAGCTGCCGACGTACGCCTTCCAGCGCAGCCGCTACTGGCTCGACGTTCCGACCACGAGCTGGGACGTCGCCTCGGCGGGTCTCGCCACGACCGGGCACCCACTGCTCGGTGCGGCGACGCAGGTCGCGGACTCCGACGAGCTGCTGCTCAGCGGCCGGATCTCGCTGCGTACCCACCCCTGGCTCGCCGACCACGCCGTGGCCGGGACGGTCCTGCTGCCCGGCACGGCCTTTCTCGAACTCGCGCTGCGCGCCGGGGCCGAGGCGGACTGCCCGGTGGTCGAGGAACTCACCCTCGGAACGGCGCTCGTGCTCCCGGAGGAGGGAGCCGTCCACCTGCAGCTCCGGGTCGCCGGGCCCGACGGCGACGGTCGGCGCAGGCTCAGCGTGTTCGCCCGTACGACACGGGACGCCGACGCGCCCTGGACCGAGCACGCCACCGGCACGCTGGCACTCCGGCCCGACGGGGACCCAGCCGGAGCCGCGGCCGGTCTGCTGAGCTGGCCGCCGTCCGGCGCCGAACCCGTGGACACCGGCGACCTCTACGAGCGCTTCGCCGAGGCCGGCTACCACTACGGCCCCGCCTTCCGCGGCGTCCGTGCTGCATGGCTCCGCGACGGCGAGGTGTTCGCCGAGGTGGTGCTGCCGGAGCCGCAGCACGCCGACGCCGCCGGATGCGTGCTGCACCCCGCGCTACTGGACGCGGCCCTCCAGAGCGCCGCACTGCTGCCCGACCAGGACGGCCGGGCCCGGCTGCCCTTCAGCTGGAACGGCGTGACCGGCGGGATCACCGGTGCCACCACGCTGCGCGTGCGGCTCGCCACCGACGCGCCGGACACCGTGACCCTGCACGCCCACGACCTGTCCGGACGGCAGGTGCTCGGCGTGGAGGCCCTGTTGCTGCGGCCCCCGGCCGCGGGCGGGCCGCTCTCCGCGACCGCCCACGCCGACCTGCTGTACCGCCTCGACTGGACCCCGGCCACCGACCCGGCCGACAGCGCCGTGCCCTCCTGGGCCGCCCTCGGCGGTGCCGTCCCCGGCGCGGTGTCATGGCAGGACATCGACGCCCTGGGGGCCGCCCTCGAAGCGGGCGCCGCCCTTCCCGAGGTGATCGTGGCGTCCGTCGCCACCGCCGACCTGCCCGACCCCGCCGACCGGGTCCGCGCCACCGCGCACCAGGGTCTCGCCCTCGTCCAGCAGTGGCTGGCCGACGAGCGGTTCGCCGCGGCCAGGCTGGCCCTGCTCACCAGGGACGCGGTCCGTACCGGACCGGTCGACCGTCCTGTCGATCCCGCCCAGGCGGCCCTGTGGGGCCTGGTGCGCAGCGCGCGGGCCGAGCACCCCGGGCGCTTCGTCCTCATCGACGCGGCCGGGACCGGCGAGCCGGCGGACGCCCTGCCCGCGGCGCTCGCCGCCGGGGAGCCCGAACTGGCGCTGCGGACCGGACCGCCGCTGCTGCCGCGGCTGGTCCGCGGCGGCCGGCCGGACGGCACGCTGTCCCTGCCGGACGGCGCCGCCTGGCGGCTCACCACCGACGGCCGGGGCTCCCTGGAGGACATCGCGGTGGAGCCCGCTCCCGCGGTCCTCGCCCCGCTGGGCAAGGGTGAGGTGCGGATCGCGGTGCGCGCCGCCGGGCTGAACTTCCACGACGTCATCGCCGCGCTCGGCCTGGACCCCGACCCCGAACAGCAGGGCCTGGGCAGTGAGGGCGCCGGAACCGTCATCGAGGTGGGCCCGGGGGTGGACGACCTGGTGCCCGGGGACCGGGTGATGGGGATCTTCGGGGGCGCTTTCGGCCCGACCGCCGTCGCCGACCGCCGCAGCGTCGCCCGGATACCGGCGGGCTGGTCCTTCGCCCGCGCCGCATCCGTGCCGGTGGTGTTCCTCACCGCCTACTACGGTCTGTTCGATCTCGGCGGACTGCGGCGCGGGGAATCGGTGCTGGTCCACGCCGCGGCCGGCGGTGTCGGCATGGCGGCGGTGCAGCTCGCGCGGCACGCCGGTGCGCGGGTGTTCGCGACCGCCTCGCCCGCCAAGTGGGACGTCCTGCGGGCCGGCGGACTGGACGCCACACACATCGCCTCGACCCGCACCACCGACTTCGCCGAGAAGTTCCTGACGGCCACCGGCGGGCGGGGCGTCGACGTCGTGCTCGACAGCCTGGCGCGGGAGTTCGTCGACGCCGGTCTGCGGCTGCTGCCCAACGGCGGCCGGTTCGTGGAGATGGGCAAGACCGACGTCCGCGACCCCGAGACGGTCGCCCGGCAGCACCCCGGGGTGCGCTACCGGGCGTTCGACCTGATGGAGGCCGGTCCGGAGCGCATCGGCGAGATGCTCGCCGACGTCCTGGGCCTGTTCGAGCAGGGAGTGCTGCGTCCCCTGCCGGTCACCGGCTGGGACGTCCGGCAGGCCCCCGCCGCCCTGCGCTCGCTCAGCCAGGCCCGGGGCGTCGGCAAGAACGTCCTGCTGCTGCCCGCTCCGCCGGACCCCGAGGGGACCGTCCTGGTCACCGGGGCCACCGGCACCCTGGGACGGCTCCTGGCCCGGCACCTGGTCCTCGCGCACGGCACCCGGCACCTGTTGCTGGCGGGCCGCCGGGGCGGATCCGCCGACGGCATGCCGGAGTTGGTCCGGGAACTGACCGGGCTCGGGGCGTCGGTGACGGTCGCGGCCTGCGACGTCGCCGACCGCGCCGCGCTCGCCGCCCTGCTCGGGTCGGTGCCCGCCGCGCACCCGCTGACCGCCGTCGTCCACGCGGCCGGTGTCCTGGACGACGCCACGATCGCCGGGCTGACTCCGGACCGGCTCGACCGCGTCCTGCGGCCCAAGGCGGACGCGGCGCTGGCCCTGCACGAACTCACCCGGGACCTCGACCTCGCGGCGCTGGTCCTGTTCTCCTCGGGCGCCGCCCAGTTCGGCGCTGCGGGGCAGGCGAACTACGCCGCTGCCAACGCCGTCCTCGACGCCCTCGCCGCCGAACGCCGGGCCGAGGGGCTGCCCGGCCTGTCCATCGGCTGGGGGCTGTGGGAGGAGCGCAGCGAGATGACGGCCGCGGTCACCACGGGCCGGGGCGCCGGGGCGGGCGCGCTGACCTCGGTGGAGGGCCTGGCCCTGTTCGACGCGGCACTGGACTCCCCGTACGCCTTCCGGCTCGCGGCCAGGATCGCCCCGTCCGTGCTGAGGGCGGACGACCGGCTGCCCGCCGTGCTCCGCGGCCTGGTCCGCCCCGCCCGTACCGGCGCCGCCTCCGCCTCCGCCGCGGCACCGGCCCGCTCGATGACGCGGCAGCTCGCCGAGCTGCCCGAGGCCGAGCTGTACCGGACCCTGCTGGACCTGGTGCGCGGCAACGCCGCGGCGGTGCTCGGCCACAGTTCGCCGAACCTGGTCCGCCCGGCCCGCCCGTTCAAGGACCTCGGCTTCGACTCCCTCACCGGGGTCGAACTGCGCAACCGGCTGGCGTCCTCGACCGGGCTGCGGCTGCCGGCCGCGCTCGTCTTCGACCACCCCACCCCGGAGGCGATGGCACGCCACCTCGCCGAGCGGGTCACCACCGCCCGCCCGACGGGCGATGCGGCCGTCCGGGCCGGTCTCGACACCCTGGAGACCCTGCTCGCCGCCCTGCCGCCGGACGGCGTCAGTGACGAACTCGCCGCCCGGATACGGGAAGTGCTGTCCCGTCCGCTGCCCGGCGGGACACCGGCGACCACCGTCCGCCCCACGGGTGACGTGGACGACCTCGCCCCCGACCTGATCGAGGCGGCCAGCGACGACGAGGTGTTCGACTACATCGACCGGCAGTTGGGATCCGCATGACCAGGGCAACGGTCCGCGCACCCCGCGCACCCCGCGCCCCCCGAGACGAGACCCGAGCAGCCCGAGACGAAAGCAGCGGTGTCCAGTGAGCGACCAGAGGATGCGCGACTACCTCAACCGGGTGACCATCGACCTGCGGGACACCCGGCAGCGGCTCCGGGAGGCCGAGGCCCGCACCAGCGAGCCGATCGCGATCGTGGCGATGAGCTGCCGCTTCCCCGGCGGTGTCCGCACCCCGGAGGACCTGTGGGACCTGCTCGTCGAAGGCCGTGACACCATCGGGCCCGTCCCCGGCGACCGGGGCTGGGAGAGCGCCTGGCCGTCCGACGGCACGGTCCCCGGGCGGGGGGCGTTCCTCGACGGCGCGGCGGACTTCGACCCGGCGTTCTTCGGCATCTCGCCCCGCGAGGCGGTCGCGATGGACCCGCAGCAGCGGCTTCTGCTGATGGCGTCCTGGGAGGCCGTCGAGCAGGCCGGCATCGATCCGCTCACCCTGCGGGGCAGCCGTACCGGGGTGTACGCCGCGGCCATCGACCAGGGGTACGCGACGCTGGGATCCGGCGCCGCCGAAGCCGCCCAGGGGTTCCTGATGACGGGGAACTCGATGAGCGTGATGTCCGGGCGGGTGTCCTACGCGCTCGGTCTCGAAGGCCCCGCCGTCACCGTGGACACCGCCTGTTCGGCCTCGCTGGTGGCGCTGCACCTCGCGGCGCGGGCCCTGCGGGCCGGGGAGTGCTCGCTCGCCCTCGCCGGCGGGGTCAGCGTGATGGCGCTGCCGGCGGTGTTCGTCGAGTTCGCCCGGCAGGGCGCGATGTCCCCGGACGGCCGCTGCAAGCCGTTCGCGGCGGCCGCGGACGGCACCGGCTGGGGCGAGGGCGTGGGGATGCTGCTGCTGGAGCGGCTGTCGGACGCGCGCCGCAACGGCCGTACGGTGCTGGCCGTGCTGCGCGGTTCGGCGATCAACCAGGACGGCGCCAGCAACGGCCTGACCGCCCCCAACGGACCTTCCCAGCAGCGGGTGATCCGGGCGGCCCTCGCCGACGCCGGACTGACCGCCTCCGAGGTCGACGCGGTGGAGGCGCACGGCACCGGCACCACCCTCGGCGACCCGATCGAGGCCGACGCGCTGCTGGCCGCGTACGGCCAGGACCGGCCGGCCGGGCGTCCGCTGTGGCTGGGGTCGCTGAAGTCGAACATCGGGCACACCCAGGCCGCCGCCGGGGTCGCCGGCGTCATCAAGACGGTCCTCGCGCTGCGGCACGGCGTCCTGCCGCGCACCCTGCACGTGGACGCGCCCACCCCGCACGTCGAGTGGTCCTCGGGCGCCGTCGAACTCCTCACCGAGGCCCGTGACTGGCCCGCCGTCGACCGGCCGCGCCGGGCCGGGGTGTCCTCGTTCGGCATGAGCGGCACCAATGCGCACGTCGTCCTCGAACAGGCCCCGGAGCCGGAACCGGCCGACGGACCGGAAGCGGTGACCGACGGGCCGGACACCGCGGCCGGGCCGGGAGCGCCCGGGGCCGTGCTGCCCTGGGTGCTGTCCGGCCGCACCGCGTCCGCGCTCGGGGACCAGGCGGCCCGGCTGCGCGCCCGGCTCGCCACGGACGCGCCCGCACGGCCGGCCGACATCGGGTTCTCGCTGGCGACCACCCGCTCCGCCTTCGAACACCGGGCCGTGGTGATCGGCGACGGGCACCCCGCGCTGCTGAACGGGCTCGCCGGCCTGTCCGGGCCGGGCACGGACCTCCCCACCGGCCCGGCTCCGGCTCCCGCCCCGGCCACGCCCGCCGACGTCGTCGTGGGCACCGGCCGGGTCGTCGAGGGCCGGACGGCACTGGTGTTCCCCGGCCAGGGCTCCCAGTGGGCCGGCATGGCACGGGACCTGCTCGCCACCAGCCCCGCCTTCCGGGACAGCCTCGCCGCCTGCGACGCCGCCCTCTCCGCCCATGTCGACTGGCGGCTCCCCGCCGTCCTGGAGGGCGCGCCCGGGGCACTCTCCCTGGAACGGGTGGACGTGGTGCAGCCGGTGCTGTGGGCGGTGATGGTGTCACTGGCCGCGCACTGGGAGTCCTGGGGCGTGCGGCCCGACGCCGTGGTCGGGCACAGCCAGGGAGAGATCGCCGCCGCCGTGGTGGCGGGAGCGCTGAGCCTGGAGGACGGGGCGAAGGTCGTCGCCCTGCGCAGCCGGGCCATCCGGGCGCTGGCCGGACTCGGCGGCATGGTCGCGGTGTCCCTGCCCGAGGACCGGGTCCGCGCCGAGATCGCCCCCTGGGCCGAGAAACTGTCGGTGGCCGCCGTCAACGGGCCCGCCGCCGTCGTGGTCTCGGGGGAGACCGGGGCCCTGGCCGAACTGCTCGCCCACTGCGCCGCACAGGGCGTACGGGCCCGGTCCGTACCCGTGGACTACGCCTCGCACTCGGCCCAGGTCGAACTGATCAGGTCCGAGGTGCTGGCCGCGCTGGCCGGCGTACGCCCGCTCCCGGCCCGGATCCCGTTGTTCTCCACCGTCACCGGCGACCGGCTCGACACCACGGTCATGGACGCCGGCTACTGGTACCGCAACCTCCGCGGGACCGTCCGCTTCGAGGCGGCCGTACGCTCGCTGGTCGAGCAGGGCCACGAGGCCTTCGTCGAGGTGTCGCCGCACCCGGTGCTGACCATGGCCCTCCAGGACACCGCCGAGGCCACCGGCGCCGCGGAGCCGCCCGTGGTCGTCGGCACCCTGCGCCGCGACGACGGCGGACTGCGCCGGGCCCTGCGCTCGGCCGCCGAACTGTGGGTGGCGGGCGCGGCCGTCGACTGGTCCGCGGTGTACGCCGGCACCGGCGCCCGCCCGGCCGCCCTGCCCGGATACCCCTTCCAGCTGCGGCGCTACTGGCTGGAGCCGGAGGCGGTGCCCGGCACCGGACCGGCCGCCGCCGACCCGCACGACACGGCCTTCTGGCACATGGTCGACCACGACGCCCCGGCCGAGATCGCCGCCCACCTCGCCGTCGACGAGGACGCCCTCGCCCCCGTACTGCCGGCCCTGCGCGGCTGGCGCAAACAACGGCGCGACGAGAGCGTCGTCGACTCCTGGCGCTACCGCATCGGCTGGCAGCCCCTGCCCGACCCGCCGGCCGCCACCCCCGCCGCCGGCACCTGGCTCGTCGTCCTGCCCGCCGGACACGACGACGACGCACGGGTACGCGGCCCGCTGCTCGCCCTCACCGAAGCGGGCGCCACCGTCGTCACGGCCGAACTCACGGCCGACGCCGTCCGCCGCACGGACCTCGCGGACACGCTCGCCACCGCCCTCGGCGACCGCGTCCCGACGGGCGTGCTGTCGCTGCTGGCCGCCGCCGACCAGCCCCACCCCGACCACCCGGCCCTGCCCGCCGGGACGGCACTCACCGTCGCCCTGGTGCAGGCATTGGGCGACCTCGCCCTGACGGCACCCCTCTGGTGCGCCACCACGGGGGCGGTGTCCACCGGCCCGGACGACCCGGTCACCCACCCCCGCCAGGCACTGGTCTGGGGCACCGGTCTGGTGGCCGCGCTGGAGGTGTCCGCCCGCTGGGGCGGACTCATCGACCTTCCGCCGGACCTCGACGCCCGCGCCAGGGCCAGGCTCGCCGCTGTACTGACGGCCTCCGGCCCCGGCACGGACGGCGTCGGCCGCGAGGACCAGCTCGCCCTGCGCCCCGCCGGCCTCCTGGCCCGCCGCCTTCGGCGCGCCCCCCGGAACGACGGCCGTACGAAGCCCTGGAAGCCCCGCGGCACCGTCCTGCTGACCGGCGGCACCGGAGCCGTCGGCCCGCACCTCGCCCGCTGGCTGGCCCGCGGCGGCGCCACCCACCTCGTCCTGCCCGGACGCCGAGGCCCCCAGGCACCCGGCGCGGCCGAACTCGCCGCGGAACTGGCCGACCTCGGCGTACGACTGAGCCTGCCCGTCTGCGACCTGGCCGACCGTCAGGCCGTGGCGGCGCTGCTCGCCGGCCTGGAGGCGGCGGGTGACCCGGTCACCGCGGTTGTCCACGCGGCCGCCTTCGTCGCGCTCGCCCCCCTGGACGGCACGCCGATGTCCGCGTTCGAACAGATCGTCGCCGCCAAGGCCGCCGGCGCCGAACACCTCGACGCCCTGCTCGACCGCGAACTCGACGCCTTCGTCCTGTTCGCCTCGATCGCCGGAGTCTGGGGCAGCGGCGACCACGGCGCGTACGCCGCGGCCAACGCCTACCTCGACGCCCTGGCCCAGCACCGCCGGGCCCGCGGCCTCACCGCCACCACCGTCGACTGGGGCATCTGGCAGGCCGGGAACCCTTGGCAGGACCGCATCGCCGGAGAGGACGCCGACCTGTTCAAGCTGGAGCAGCACGGCCTGCCCCGGATCGCCCCCGACCTCGCGCTCCACGCCCTGCAACAGGCACTGGACGACGACGAGACCGTACTCGTCGTCGCCGACGTCGACTGGGAGCAGTTCGCCGCCGTCTTCACCTCCACCCGCCCCAGCCCGCTGCTCACCGGCATCGCCGAAGCCCGCCGCGCCCTGGAGGCCACGACCGGCGACACGGTGGCGCCCGCCGCCGCACTGCTGCGCCAACGGCTCGCCGCCCTCGCCGAACCCGAACAGCACCGCCTGCTGCTCGACCTGGTCCGCACCCACGCGGCAGCCGTCCTCGGCCATCCCTCCGTCGACGCGATCCGGCCCGGCAAGGCCTTCCAGGACATGGGCTTCGCCTCCCTCACCGCGGTCGAACTCCGCAACCGGCTCAACACCGCCACCGGACTGCGGCTGCCGTCCACCCTGATCTTCGACCACCCGTCGTCCACCGCGCTCGCCCGGGAGATCCGCGCCGAACTGCTCGGCCGGCAGGCCACCGAGCCGCGCCCCTTCGACCCGGACACCGCCGCGCAGCCGCCCGCGCCCGACGAGCCGATCGCGATCGTCTCCATGGCCTGCCGCTTCCCCGGCGGCATCGGCACCCCCGAGGAGCTGTGGCGCCTGCTCGCCGACGGCGGCGACGCCGTCTCGGACCTCCCCACCGACCGCGGCTGGGACATCGAGGCCCTCTACGACCCCGACCCCGACCGCCCCGGCACCTCGACCACCCGGCGGGGCGGCTTCCTCCACGACGCGGCCGACTTCGACGCGGAGTTCTTCGACATCTCGCCGCGCGAGGCCCTGGCCATGGACCCCCAGCAGCGGCTGCTCCTGGAAACCACCTGGGAGGCGATCGAACGCGCCGCCATCGACCCGGCCGCCCTGCGCGGCAGCCGCACCGGAGTGTTCACCGGCGTCAACTACGCCGACTACGCGGCCGTCGTCGCCCAGTCGGAGGAGGGAGACGGCCACCTGCTCACCGGCAGCGCACCGAGCGTCGTGTCCGGCCGGGTCGCCTACACCCTGGGCCTCGAAGGCCCGGCGGTGACCATCGACACGGCCTGCTCCTCCTCACTCGTCGCGATGCACCTCGCAGGCCGGGCGCTGCGCGGCGGCGACTGCTCCCTCGCCCTGGTCGGCGGCGTCGCCGTGATGGCGACCCCCGGCGCCCTGATCAGCTTCTCCCGTCAGCGGGGCCTCGCCGAGGACGGCCGCTGCAAGGCCTTCTCGGACGACGCGGACGGCATGGGCATGGGCGAGGGCGTCGGCGTCCTGCTGCTGGAGCGGCTGTCGGACGCCCGGCGCAACGGGCACCCGGTACTGGCGGTGGTACGCGGCTCCGCCGTCAACCAGGACGGCGCCAGCAACGGACTCTCCGCCCCCAACGGCCCCTCCCAGCAGCGGGTGATCCGGGCGGCGCTGGCGGATGCGGGGCTGACGGCGTCCGAGGTGGACGTGGTGGAGGCGCACGGCACCGGCACCACGCTCGGCGACCCGATCGAGGCACAGGCCCTGCTGGCCACCTACGGGCAGGACCGGCCCGCCGACCGGCCCCTGCTGGTCGGCTCCCTCAAGTCCAACCTCGGCCACGCCCAGGCGGCATCGGGTGTGGCGGGGGTCATCAAGACGGTGCTGTCCATGCACCACGGGCAGGTGCCCCGCACCCTGCACGTCGGCAGGCCCTCCGGCCACGTCGACTGGACGCGCGGAGCGCTGGCCCTCGTGACCGAGCAGCAGTCCTGGCCGTCCCACGGCCGCCCCTTCCGGGCCGGAGTGTCCTCCTTCGGCCTGAGCGGCACCAACGTCCACACCATCCTCGAACACACCCCCCTGGAGGACGACGGCCCGCCGGCGGAGCGCGCCCCCCTGCCGGCGGTGCCCTGGCTGCTGTCGGCGAAGAGCCCGCGGGCACTGCGCTTCCAGGCCGACCGTCTGCGCGGCCACCTCGACGGCGGCCCCGCACCCGACCCGCGCGACATCGGGTCCGCCCTGCACGCGCGCACCGCCTTCGAGTACCGGAAGGCACTGATCGGGAACCGGGACCAACTCCGGACCCTGCTGGGCCGGATGGCCGACGACGACTCGGGAGCGTGGGACGGCGGTCGCACGGTCGACGGTCGTTCGGTGCTGGTGTTTCCGGGGCAGGGTTCGCAGTGGGTGGGGATGGCTGCGGAGTTGCTGGCCGGGTCGGTGGTGTTCGCGGAGCGGATGGCGGAGTGCGGGCGGGCTCTGGAGCCTTACGTCGACTGGTCGTTGGCGGAGGCGTTGGGTTCCGAGGTGTTGTTGGCGCGGGTGGATGTGGTGCAGCCGGTGCTGTGGTCGGTGATGGTGTCGTTGGCGGAGGTGTGGCGTTCGTTCGGGGTTGTTCCGGATGCGGTGGTGGGTCATTCGCAGGGTGAGGTTGCGGCCGCGGTGGTGGCGGGTGGTCTGAGTGTGGAGGACGGGGCGCGGGTGGTGGCGTTGCGTTCGCGTGCGGTGGGGGCGTTGGCGGGGCGTGGGGGTATGGCGTCCCTGCCTCTGCCGGTGGACGTGGCGCGGGAGCGCATCGCCGCGTGGGTGGGGCGGTTGTCGGTGGCGGCGGTGAACGGTCCGTCGTCGACGGTGGTGTCGGGTGATGCGGATGCGGTCGCGGCGTTGGTGGAGGTTCTGGTGGGGGAGGGGGTGCGGGCGCGGTTGATCGAGGTCGATTACGCGTCGCACTCCGTGCATGTGGAGGAGGTCCGGGAGCAGCTGCTCGCCGATCTGGAGGGGATCACGCCTCTCGCGGGTTCGGTGCCGTTCTTCTCGACGGTGACGGGTGGCCGGCTGGACACGACGTTCCTCGACGCCGGGTACTGGTATCGGAACCTGCGGGAGACGGTCGGGTTCGCGGGGGCCACGGAGGCGTTGCTGGGGGAGGGTTTCCGGTTCTTCGTCGAGTCCAGTCCGCATGCGGTGTTGTCGGTGGCGGTGGGGGAGTCGGTGGAGGCGGCGGGTGTGGAGGCCGCGGTGCTGGGGACGTTGCGTCGTGGGGAGGGCGGCCCGGACCAGGTGTTGCGTGCGGTGGGTCGTGCGTGGGAGCGCGGACTTGAGGTGGACTGGTCGGGTGCGTTCCCGGGGGCGCGGCGGGTCGAGCTGCCGACGTACGCCTTCCAGCGCAGCCGCTACTGGCCCGAGCCGGCGCCCACCACGGCGGCCGATGTGCGCTCGGCCGGGCTCGACCCGGCCGACCACCCCGTCCTCGGAGCGGCCGTCGAGCTCGCCGACACGGGTGAACTGCTGCTCAGCGGCCGGATCTCGCTGCGTACCCACCCCTGGCTCGCCGACCACGCCGTGGCCGGGACGGTCCTGCTGCCCGGCGCGGCCTTCGCGGAACTCGCGGTACGCGCCGCGGACGAGGCCGGATGTCACACGGTGGAGGAACTGACGCTGCAGTCACCGCTGTTGATACCCGCCGACACCGCCGTCCGCCTGCAAGTGCGGGTCGGCGCCGCGGACGCGCACGGCAGCCGCTCCCTGGACCTGTTCTCCTGCCGCGAGGACGCGGCGACCCCGGACTGGACCGCGCACGCGACCGGCCGGCTCACCGCCGGCGCCACGACCCGCAAGCCGCCGCCCGCACCCCTGCCGGAGGACGCCGGCTCCTGGCCGCCGCCCGGCGCCGTCCCGATCCCCGTCGACGACCTGTACGAGCGGTTCCACGCCTCCGGCTACGGCTACGGACCCGCCTTCCGCGGGCTCACCACTGCCTGGCGCAGGGGCGACGAGATCTTCACCGAGGTACGCCTGCCCGAGGACCAGCAGCGGTCCGCCTCCGCCTTCGGCGTCCACCCCGCCCTCCTGGACGCCGCCCTCCAGGGGCTGTTCCTGCGCGCCCGGCAGGACGCCGGGCCGGGCCCGGACCGTCCGTCCGCCGGGCTGCCGTTCTCCTGGGGCGGAGTCAGGCTGCACGCCTCCGGAGCCACCGCGCTCAGGGTACGGCTCGGCTTCCGGCCGGACGGATCGGTGTCGATCGACGCGACCGACCCGAACGGCCTCGCGGTCGCGTCGGTCGAGGCCCTCGCCGTCCGCCTGATCGACCTCGACACCCTCCGCCCGGCCGGAGGCCCCGAATCCCTCTACCGGCTGCAGTGGTCGGCGGCGCCCGCCACCGCACCCGCCGACCCCCTCGGGGACTGGGCTGTCCTCGGCGGCCGGGAACTCTTCCCGGACAGCCATCCGGACCTGGCCGCGCTCGGTGCCGCGCTGGACGGGGGAGCGCCGGCGCCCGCCGCGGTGCTGGCCTGGTGCGACCACACCCCGCACCTCCCGTCCCCGCCCGACGCCGCATCCGTGCACACCGCACTGGACGACGCCCTGCGGCTCGTCCAGGACTGGCTGGCCGACCCGCGGTGGGACGACGGCACCCGGCTCGTACTCGTCACCCGGGGCGCGGTCTGCACGGCGGCTGGTGAGCAAGTCACCGACCTCATCGGCGCCGCGGTCCGCGGCCTCCTCCGCTCCGCCCAGTCCGAGCACCCGGACCGCTTCCTGCTGATCGACACCGACGACCCGGCCGCCGTGACCGGCCTGCTGCCCCGGGCACTGGCCGGCACGGAACCCCAACTGGCGATACGCGAGGGACAACTCCTCGCCGCCCGCCTCACCAGGGCCATCACCGCCACGGACGCGCTCGCGAACCCGGACACACCGTCCGGTATCGCCGCGGCCGGGGGAACCGTCCTCGTCACCGGGGCCGGCGGCGCGCTCGGCGGCCTGGTGGCACAGCACCTCGTGACCACGCACGGCGTACGGAACCTGCTGCTGGCCGGCCGGCGGGGCGTGGACGCCCCGGGCCTGGCCGCCCTCGCCGCCGAACTGCGCGGACTCGGCGCCCGGGTGGATGTGGAGGCCTGCGACGTCGCCGACCGGGACGCGCTCGCCGCCCTGCTCGCCGGCATCCCCGCCGACCGTCCGCTGAGCGCGGTCGTCCACGCGGCCGGTGTCCTGGACGACGGGACGGTCGAGTCACTGACCCCCGGGCGGATGCGCTCCGTACTGCGGCCCAAGGTGGACGCGGCCCTCAACCTGCACGCCCTCACCCGTGATCTGCCGCTGTCGGCCTTCGTCCTGTTCTCCTCCGCATCCGCCACGGTCGGCAACGCCGGGCAGGGCAACTACGCGGCCGCCAACGCCTTCCTCGACGCGCTCGCCCAGCACCGCCGGGCCCTGGAACTGCCCGCCCAGGCACTCGCCTGGGGCCTGTGGGCGCGCCGCAGCACCATGACCGGAACGCTCACCGCCGCTGACCTGCGGCGCATGTCCCGGGGCGGCACGGCGGCCATCGGCAGCGAAGAAGGCCTGGCACTGTTCGACGCGGCGCTCACCCTGGACGAACCGCTACTCCTCCCGGTCAAGATCGACCTCGGCCGGCTCCGGACGGCGGCCCGGACCGCACCCGTCCCGGCCCTGCTCTCCGCCCTGGTCCCCGGCACCGCACGCCGCCCCGCCTCCGGGGCGGACGCCGCCGAAGCGGACTCGCTGCGCCGCCGGCTGACCGGCCTCACCCCGGAGGAACGCGTCGCCACCCTGCTCGACCTGGTACGGAGCCGGGTCGCCGACGTCCTCGGCCACGGTGGAGCCGAGGCCGTCGACCCGGACCAGGCGTTCAAGGACCTCGGCTTCGACTCGCTCACCTCCGTCGAACTCCGCAACCGGCTCAGCGCCGCCACCGGCCGCCGGCTGCCCGCGACCCTGGTCTTCGACCACCCCACCCCGGCCGCCGTCGCCGCCTACCTCGCCGGGCGCCTGGTACCCGACGGGCCGGGCGGCCCGGCCGCCGCCGGGCAGGCCGCCGGGAGGCCGGGCCGGGCGGACCGCAAGGACCACGAGATCAGCTCCCTGCTCGCCGCGATCCCGCCCGCCGCACTGCGTCGGGCCGGTCTCCTCGACGCGCTCCTGGACCTCGCCGACCGACCGGAGCCACCGGCTCCCGACGCCGACATCCATGGCATGGCCGTCGACGAACTCGTCCGGATGGCCCTGGGCGGCGAACGTGACTGACCGACAGCCGCAGAAGGAGAAGCCCAATCCCATGTCCACCGACACGGACCAGGTGGTCGCAGCCCTGCGTGCCTCGCTGCTGGACAACCAGCGCCTGCGGCAGGAGAACCGACGGCTCCGCGACGATTCCGCCGAGCCCATCGCCGTCGTGGCGATGAGCTGCCGCTATCCCGGCGGCGTGCGCACCCCGGAGGACCTCTGGGAGCTGCTGGTCAAGGAACGCGATGCGGTCTCGCCGTTCCCCACCGACCGCGGCTGGGACGTCGAGGGCGGCTTCGACGCCGACCCCGACGCCCCCGGCACCTTCTACGTCCGTGAAGGCGGCTTCCTCCACGACGCGACCGGCTTCGACCCCGCCTTCTTCGGCATCTCCCCGCGTGAGGCCCTGGCCATGGACCCGCAGCAGCGGCTGCTGCTGGAAGCGTCCTGGGAGGCGGTGGAACGCGCGGGCATCGACCCGACGACCCTGCGCGGCAGCCGCACCGGCGTCTACACCGGAGTGATCTACAGCGAGTACGGGTCCCGGCTCGGCCGGGTGCCCGACGAGGTGGAAGGCTTCCTCGGCACCGGAACCATCCCCAGCGTGGCCTCGGGCCGGATCGCCTACACCCTGGGCCTGGAGGGCCCGGCGGTCACCCTGGACACCGCCTGCTCGTCCTCCCTGGTCGCCGTCCACCTCGCCTGCCAGGGGCTTCGCTCCGGCGACACCACACTCGCCCTGGCCGGCGGGGTGACCGTGATGTCCACCCCCGGCCTGTACGTCGGATTCAGCCGCCAGCGCGGCCTGGCACCCGACGGGCGCAGCAAGTCCTTCTCGTCCGCGGCCGACGGAGCCGGGTTCGGGGAGGGACTGGGCCTGCTCCTGCTGGAACGGCTCTCGGACGCCCGGCGCGCGGGGCATCCCGTCCTGGCCGTCATCCGCGGCTCGGCCGTCAACCAGGACGGTGCCAGCAACGGGCTGACCGCCCCGAACGGCCCCGCGCAGCAGCGCGTCGTCAACGAGGCGCTCGCCCGTGCCGGACTCGCCCCGTCCGAGGTGGACATGGTGGAGGCGCACGGCACCGGCACCGTCCTCGGCGACCCCATCGAAGCCCAGGCGCTGCTGGCCACGTACGGGCAGGACCGGCCCGCCGGGCGGCCGTTGCGGCTGGGATCGCTGAAGTCCAACCTGTCCCACACCCAGGCCGCCGCGGGCGTGGGCGGGGTGATCAAGTCGGTGCTCGCGATGCGGCACGGCGTGATGCCGCGCACCCTGCACGTCGACCGCCCCTCGCCCCGCATCGACTGGACCGAGGGAGCCGTCTCCCTGCTCACCGAGGCCGCCCCCTGGCCGGAAACGGGACGGCCGCGCCGGGCCGGGGTGTCCTCCTTCGGCGCCAGCGGGACCAACGCCCACGTCATCCTCGAACAGGCCCCAGCCGATCCGACGGCTTCCGCGGACACGCCCGTTGACGGGTCAGGGACACCGGAGACCGTGCTCGACGCCGTCCCCTGGATCCTGTCGGCGCGCACTCCGGACGCGCTGCGCGCCCAGGCGGCGGCGCTGCACGAGCGGGTGGTGGCGGAGCCGGGCCTGAGCGTGGTGGACGTGGGGCACTCGCTGGCGGCGGGGCGTTCGCGGTTCGCGGAGTGTGCGGTCGTGGTGGGGGCGGACCGGGGCGAGCTGCTGGCCGGTGTCGCCGCCCTGTCGCGGGGCGTGGGCACGGCGGGCGTGACGGTCGGCAGTCGGCTGCTCCCGGGCCGTTCGGTGCTGGTGTTTCCGGGTCAGGGTTCGCAGTGGGTGGGGATGGCTGCGGAGTTGCTGGCCGGGTCGGTGGTGTTCGCGGAGCGGATGGCGGAGTGCGGGCGGGCTCTGGAGCCTTACGTTGACTGGTCGTTGGCGGAGGCGTTGGGTTCCGAGGTGTTGTTGGCGCGGGTGGATGTGGTGCAGCCGGTGCTGTGGTCGGTGATGGTGTCGCTGGCGGAGGTGTGGCGTGCGTTCGGGGTTGTTCCGGACGCGGTGGTGGGCCACTCCCAGGGTGAGGTTGCGGCGGCCGTGGTGGCGGGTGGTCTGAGTGTGGAGGACGGGGCGCGGGTGGTGGCGTTGCGTTCGCGTGCAGTGGGGGCGTTGGCGGGGCGTGGGGGTATGGCGTCGGTGCCTCTGCCGGTGGAGGTGGTGCGGGAGCGCATCGCCGGGTGGGTGGGGCGGTTGTCGGTGGCGGCGGTGAACGGTCCGTCGTCGACGGTGGTGTCGGGTGACGCGGACGCGGTCGCGGCACTGGTGGAGGAACTCCTGGAGGAAGGGGTGTGGGCGAGTTCCATCGACGTCGACTTCGCGTCGCACTCCTCACACGTGGAGGAGATCCGGGAGCGCCTGCGGTCCGACCTGGCCGGCATCACCCCGCTCCCGGGCTCGGTGCCGTACTACTCCAGCGTGACCGGCGGCCTGCTGGACACGAAGGCGCTGGACGCCGGGTACTGGTACCGCAACCTCCGGGAGACCGTCGAGTTCGAGCAGGCGACCCGCGCGCTCCTCGCGGCCGGGCACCGCGTCTTCATCGAGTCCAGCCCCCAGCCCGCCCTGATGTACGCGATCGAGGACACGGCCGCCGACGCGGGCGCCCCGGAGACGCTGGTGCTCGACACCCTGCGGCGCGGGGCCGGAGGGCTCCGCCGGCTCCAGCTCGCCCTCGCCGGGGCACACGTCCGGGGCCTGCGCGTCGACTGGGAGCGGCTGTTCGCGGGAACCGGAGCCCAGCGGGTGGACCTGCCCACCTACGCCTTCCAACGCCGCCGTTACTGGCTCGACGCCCTGCCGGCGGCCCGGGACCAAGCGGCCACCGGCCAGTCCGCTGTGGACCACCCGCTGCTCGGTGCCGCGGTGGAACTGCCCGACGACGCGGGCACCGTCTTCACCGGCCGGCTCTCTCCGGCCACACACCCCTGGCTCGTCGACCACGCCGTGGCCGGGACCGTGATCCTGCCCGGCGCGGCCCTCGTGGAACTGGCCGCGTACGTGGGCCGCAGCCTCGGCTGCGCTCTCGTGGAGGAACTGACCCTCGCCGCCCCGCTGCTGCTGCCCGGCGGCGCCGCCGACGACCACGCCGTACAACTGCGCGTACGGGTGGGCGCGGACGACGGCACGGGGCGGCGCCCGGTGGAGTTCCACTCCCGGCCCGAGGCCGCCGTCGGCGCCGCCGACCGGCCCTGGACCCGGCACGCGACCGGCACGGTCGGCCCCCAGGACCCCTCGGCCGACCGGGACGACACGGCCGGACCGGCCGGCACATGGCCCCCGCCCGACGCGGTCCCCCTGGACGTGGACGAACTCTACGGGCTGCTCGAAGCCCGGGGCGTCGCCTACGGCCCGGCATTCCGGGGCCTGCGTGCCGCATGGCGCACCGCGGATGCGATCCACGCCGAAGTGGCCCTGCCCGACGGCCTCTCCGGCACCGGAACGGACGGCTTCTCGGTGCACCCGGCCCTCCTGGACGCGGCCCTCCAGACGACCGGTCTGCGGGAAGGCGCCGCGACCGCGGAGCCCGCCGACGGCGTCCCCCTGCCGTTCTCCTGGCAGCGCGTCGCGATCGAAGCCTCCGACGCGCCGGTCCTGCGTGTCCGGCTGCGCCCCGACGGCCCGGACACCGTGACCGCGCGGATCACCGATCCCTCGGGGCGTGCCGTGGCGACGGTCGGCTCGCTCACCCTGCGCACGGCGTCCACCGCCGCGCTGCGGGCGTCCTCCGGCTCCGTCTTCCACGTCGGCTGGACACCGCTCACCGCCGGGCCCGGCCCGCGCCCGGTCACCCGCTGGGGCCTCCACGGCCCGCGGGACGAGCGGCTGCTGCCGGCCGGCTTCCCCGCCGAACCCCTGTCCGCGACGCCCGACGCGATGCTGCTGACCTGCCCCCCGTCCGCCGGCACCGTGACCGCGGACGGGGCGACCGCGGACGCCCCCGCCCGGGAGGCGGACCCCGCGGCGGTGCACGCGGTCGTGTCCGCGGTCCTGGACCGCCTCCAGGCCCACCTGGCCGACGACACCACCGCCGGTACGCCCCTGGTGGTGCTCACCCGGGGTGCGACCGGCCCGCTCGGCGCGCAGCCGGCGGACCTCGGTGCGGCGGCCGTCTGGGGCATGCTCAGGGCCGCTCAGCTCGAACACCCCGACCGGTTCGTGCTGCTGGACACCGAAGGGCCGGACGCGGACGGTCTCGCCGACGCGCTCGCCGACCTCCTCGCCACGGGCGAGCCGCAGGCAGCCCTGCGCGGCGGCGTCCTGTACGTGCCCCGACTGGTACGGCCGTCGGCCACCACGGCCCCCGCCCCCGCCCCCGCTCCCGCGACGGCGAACCCCTCGGACGGCCCGTTCGGCCCGTCCGAGGGGACGGTACTGGTGAGCGGCGGCGGCGCTCTCGCGGCCGTCCTGGCGCGTCATCTGGTCGTCGTGCACGGGGTGCGCCACCTCCTCGTGCTGAGCCGCCGCGGTGCCGATGCCCCCGGCATGCCGGAGCTGAGGGCGGAGCTGGCCGAGGCGGGAGCCGAACTCGACGCCCTCGGCTGCGATGTGTCCGATCGTCAGGCGCTGGCCGCCGCCCTGGCGGCCATCCCCGAACGCCATCCGCTGTGTGCCGTGGTCCACACTGCCGGAGTGCTCGACGACGGTCTGCTGGACGGGCTGACGGGGGAGCGGATGACCACCGTCCTGCGGCCCAAGTTCGACGCCGCCCGCCACCTCGACCAGCTGACGCGCGCGGCGGACCTCTCCGCGTTCGTCGTCTTCTCCTCCGCCGCCGGCGTGCTGGGCAGCCCCGGCCAGGCGTCCTACGCGGCCGCCAACGCCGCGCTCGACGCCCTCGTCGCGGAACGCCGGCGACTCGGTCTCCCCGGCCTGTCCCTGGCCTGGGGGCCCTGGGAGCGGGTGAGCGGGATGACGGCGGAGCTCGGCGGCCCCGACCGGCGACGCATCGACCGGCGCGGCGCCCGCGGCCTGTCCGACGAGGAGGCCATGGCCCTGCTGGACACCGTGTGTGCCGCGGACGCCGCCCCGCCGGGAGACGGGAGCCCCGTCGTCCTGGCCCACCTCGACCTCACCGTGCGCGGCGACGGCCCGGTGCACCCGATGCTGCGCTCCCTGGTCCGGCGCAGCCCGGCAGCGACGACCGGGGCGAAGGGGACGCCGACCGCCGCCGCAGCGCTGCGGCACCGGCTCGACGCCGCCGACGCACAGGAACGCGAGCTGCTCCTGCGTGAACTCGTCCTCGCCCAGGCCGCCGAAGTCCTCGGCCACACCGACTCCGGGGCGCTGTCGGCGACGGTGCCCTTCCTCTCCGTCGGATTCGACTCATTGACCGCGGTCGAGCTCCGCAACCGGCTGGCCGCCGTCACCGGACTGCGGCTACGGCCCTCCGCCGTCTTCGACAGCGGCACCCCCGCCGCGCTCGCGGCGCGCCTCGCCGCCGAGGCCCGGAAGGAAGACACCCCCCGGCCCGAAACGGCACCCCCGACCGGAACCGGAGCCGCTGCGTCCGACGCCGCCGACACCGACCCGGTGAGCGTGCTGTTCCGCCGGGCCTGCGCGCTCGGCCGGATCGACGAGGGCATCGCCCTGCTGAAGAACGCCTCCGCCCTGCGCCCGGCCTTCCACAGCGGCAGCGGCCTCGCGGCCGCCGGCACCGGCCCGCGGCTGCTGCGCCTGAACGAGCGCGCCGACGCCCCCGTACTCGTCTGCTTCGGCTCCATCGTGGCCCTCGGCGGGGCCCACCAGTACGCCCGCTTCGCCGCCCGCTTCCGGGACCGCTACGCCGTCGCCGCCCTGGACGCCCCCGGGTTCGTCCCCGAGGAGGAACTGCCGGCCGACATGTCGGCCCTGCTGGACTTCCAGGTGACGACGCTGCTGCGGGAACTGCCCGGACGGACGCTCGTACTGGCCGGCTCCTCCTCCGGCGGCACGCTCGCCCACGGAGTGGCCGCCGCGCTGGAGCGGCGCGGCGAGGGCCCGGCGGCCGTGGTGCTGCTGGACACCTACCTCTCCGACAACCAGGGCATCACCCAGTTCAACGACGTCCTGCTGGGCGGCATGTTCGCCCGTGAGGACCGGGCGGCCCCGATGGACGGGGCCCGGCTGACCGCGATGGGCGGCTACTTCCGTCTGCTCGACGACTGGAAGCCTCCGGCGGTCCGCGCGCCGCTGCTGCTGGTCCGCGCCTCCACCCCGCTCGGCCGCCCCTCCGCCGAAGCCGGTGACTGGCGCTCGTCCTGGGCCGGCGCCGACACCGTCGTCGACGTTCCCGGAGACCACTTCTCGATCATGGAACAGCATGTCGCGACCACCGGCGACGCCGTCGCCGACTGGCTCGGCACCGTCCTCCGCACCCCTGACGACCTGTGAAGACGAAGGAGAACCCGTTGACCGCGGCCCCGTACGACGACCCCCCTCCGCGACACGCCCTCACCGTGCTGGGAGCCGGCGTGATGGGCGTCGGAATCACCGTCCTCGCCCTCGGGCACGGCCTGCCGGTCCACCTGGTCGACATCGACCGGGAGCGGCTCGACCGGGCCGCGGACCTGATCGACAACGAACTCCGGCTGGCCGAGCTGATGGGCGCCCTGCCCGCCGGGACGCCCCTCGGCACCCTGGCCACCGACACCTCGCTCAAGGCCGCCGCCGGAGCCACCGCCGTCGTCGAGGCGGTCACCGAGAACGCCGCGATCAAGGCCGCCGTCCTGTCCGAGGTCTCCGGACTGGTCCGGCCCGGAACCCTGCTGATCACCAACACCTCCTCCATCCCCGTCGACGAACTGGCCGGGGCCCTGGAGCGGCCGGAGGAACTGGTCGGCACCCACTTCATGAACCCGCCCTATCTGATCGGAACCGCCGAAGTGGTCCGCGGCGCCAGGACCGGGGCCCCCGCGATGGCCGCCGTGGCGGCCCTGCTCACGGCGCTGCGGCGGCGGGCGGTGGTCGTCCGGGACGCACCCGGCTTCGTGACCAGCCGCGTCCTGCATCCGATGATCAACGACGCGGCTCGGGTCGTGGAGGAGGGCACGGCGACCGCCGAGGACGTCGACGCGCTGATGCAGGGCTGCCTGGGACACCCCACCGGCCCGCTGCGCACCGCGGACCTGATCGGCATCGACAACCTCGTCGACTCCCTCACGGTGCTCCACCAACGCACCGGCGACGACGGCTGCCGCCCCGCCGAACTGCTGCTCCGGCTGGTCCGCGAGGGCCGGCTGGGCCGCAAGTCCGGGCGCGGATTCTACGACTACACCTGATCACCCCGACGAGGAGACGGCCATGACCACAGCGAACACGCCCAACACCCACGACCTGGAGAAGGAACTGCTGGGATTCCTGGAAGGACGTACCGGAACCGCCTGGGACGCCGACACCGACCTGTTCCAGGACGGCGGCCTGTCGTCCCTGTTCGCCATGCAAGTGGTGGTGCACCTGGAGAAGACCTACGCCATCGCGGTGCGCGGCGCGGACCTGCGGCTGGACAACTTCCGCACCGTACGGCGGATGGCGCAGCTGGTGGACCGGCTCCGGGTGCCCGCCGACCGGGGCCGCAATGGGTGAGGACCTGAGCGGCGCCATGGCCTCCGTCACCCTGCGGGTCGGCGACCGGGCGGGGACGTGGGACCGGACCGGCCTCATCCCGCCGGACCTGCTCCGCGAACTGGGTGCCGAGGGCCGGCTGTGCGCCGAAGTCCCGGCGCAGTACGGCGGCTGGGGGCTCAGCAGCATGCACAGCGGCGCGTACACCGCCCACGTGGGCGGCCTGTGCAGCTCGCTGCGCAGCGTGATGACGTCCCAGGGCATGGCGGCGTGGACCATCCAGCGCCTGGGCACCGCCGAGCAGGCGGCCGTCCACCTCCCCCGGCTGACCGGCGGCGCACTGGCGGCGGTCGGCTTCAGCGAGCCCGGCGCCGGCAGCGACCTCGCGGCGATGACGACGACCGTCCGCCGCGACGGCGACGCGGTCGTCGTCGACGGACACAAGAAGTGGGTGACCGCCGCCCACTACGCCGACCTGCTGGTGATCGTCGGCCGCCACGAGGACGGCGCGGTGGCCGTCGTGGTGCCCGCCGACACGCCCGGTGTCCGGGTCGAGCGGATCGCCGACCCGCTCGGCTGCCGCGCGGCCGGACACGCGGACGTCCACCTCGACGGGGTCCGGCTGCCGGCCGACAGTGTTCTGGGCGGTCACGCACTGCCGCCCGCCCTGCTGGTGACGACCGCGCTGGCCTACGGGCGGATGTCCGTCGGCTGGGGGTGCGTGGGCATCCTGCGGTCCTGTCTGGCGGCGGCCACCGCACACGCCGCCGAACGGGAGCAGTTCGGCAGACCGCTCGCGGAGCACCAGCTCGTCGCCGGGCACCTCGCCGACCTCTACACGGCCGAGCAGGTGGCCACGCGGGCCTGCGAGCACGCCAGCCGCTGCTGGGACGAAGGGTCGCCGGACCAGGTGGTGGCGACCGTACTGGCCAAGCACGTCAGCGCGACCCAGGCCGCCCGGGGCGCGGCGACGGCCGTCCAGGTACTGGCCTCGGCCGGGTCCCGGGACGGGCACCCGGTGGCCCGGGCGTACCGGGACGCCAAGTTGATGGAGATCATCGAGGGCAGCAACGAGCTGTGCCGGCTGATGCTGGCGCAGCACGCCCTCTCCGCTCGGGGGGCATCGTGAGCGGGCCCGCGGCCGACGAGACGAGGAAGGACGACATGGCCGAGATCGTCAAGTGCCTGGTCTGGGACCTGGACGACACCCTCTGGCAGGGCACCCTGCTGGAGGACGGCGAGGTGCACCTGCCGGACGAGGTGCGCAAGGTGGTGATCGAGCTCGACTCCCGCGGCATCCTCCAGTCCGTCGCCAGCCGCAACGACCACGAGCACGCCTGGGCCCGGCTGGAGGCGTTCGGCGTGGCCGAGTACTTCGTCCTGCCGGAGATCGGATGGGGCGCCAAGTCCGAGTCGGTGCGCCGGATCGCCGACCGGCTGAACTTCGCGCTGAAGACCATCGCGTTCGTCGACGACCGACCCGCCGAACGCGCCGAAGTGGCCTTCCACCTGCCCGATGTACGGTGCTACCCGGCCGAGCAGGTCCTCGCCCTCCCCGAACTCGCCGAGTTCACCCCCGCGATCAGCACCGTCGACTCCCGGCGGCGCCGCCGGATGTACCAGGCGGGCTTCCGCCGTGAGGCCGAGCGGGCGGCGGCCCCCGGCCCCGACGAGGAGTTCCTGCGCTCCCTGGACCTGCGGATGCGCATCGCCCGGGCCACCGGCGATGAGCTGTCCCGGGTCGAGGAACTCACCCTGCGCACCAGCCAGATGAACGCGACCGGGGTCCACTACCCGGACGCGGTGCTGCGCGGTCTGATCACCGATCCCGGGCACGAGGTCCTGGTGGTCACCCTCACCGACCGGTTCGGCCCGCACGGCGCGGTCGGCGTCCTGCTGCTGGAGCGGCACCCGGGCCTGTGGCACCTCAAGCTGCTCGCCACCTCCTGCCGGGTCGTCGCCTACGGCGCCGGGGCGACCCTGCTGAACTGGCTGGCCGACGCCGCCGCCGGGTCCGGAGTCCACCTGGTCGCCGACTTCCGGGCGACCGAACGCAACCGGATGATGGAGATCGCCTACCGGTTCGCGGGCTTCGAGGGCCTGGACGAAGCGCCGTGCCCGTGCGCCGCCGTTCTCGCACCGGTTCCGGAGGACACCGGACTCCAGCGCCTGCACCTGGCCCCCGGCCCGCGTGTGGTGTCCGCCGTCATCAGCGTGGACGCACCCGACCTGAACACACCCGAAGGGGGCCCGGGAACGTCGTGACCGCCGCGGCGGCCGGCGCTCCCGGGCTCCGGCTCGCCGCCCTCAGCGCTTGCGCACGAGGGTGATCCCGTCGGCCATCACCAGCAGCGACAGCTCCACCCGGGGGTCCTCGTGGAGCAGCCGGTTCAGGGCCCGGACCCCGGCGGTGTCCGGGTCCGTGGCGGCCGGATCGGCGACCCGGCCGAAGAAGAGGGTGTTGTCGACGACGATCAGACCGCCGGGGCGCAACAGGGCCAGCGAAGTCTCGTAGTAGCGGACGTAGTTGGTCTTGTCCGCGTCGATGAACACCAGGTCGAAGCTCTCCGGCCCGCGCTCCGCCAGCAGCGCGTCCAGGGTCGCGGTGGCATCGCCGATCCGCAGGTCGATCCGGGAGTCGACCCCGTCCCGCTTCCAGAAGTCGGCGCCGACGGCCGGCCACCGGTCGTCGATGTCGCAGGACACCAGCACCCCGTCGGCCGGGAGGGCGCGGGCCATGCACAGGGTGCTGTAGCCGGTGAAGGTGCCGAGCTCCAGCACCGCCCGCGCCCCCGTCAACCCGACCAGCAGGGCCAGTAGTTGACCCTCCTCCGCCATCACCTGCATGGCGGTCCCGCCCGGCAGGTCCGCGGTGGTCTCCCGCAGTTCCCTGAGTAGATCGTCGTCACGGAGGGAGACCTCCCGGACGTAGGCGAGCAGGTCGCGGGTGGCTGCTGTCTGGTCGGCCATGGCGAGGGGTCCTCTCGAAGGAGATCGGGTCGAAGGAGGAACGGGGTGAAGGAGGAACGGGGTGAAGGAGGTCGGGTCGAAGAGGCCGGGGCGAAGGGGGACCGGGCCCCGGGTGCCCGTCGCCGGGCCGCCGGGACGGTCACCCGGCGCGCATGTACGGGCTGCCGTGCTGCCGCACGGCGACCGTCTGCGCCCGCTCACGGGCGTACGCCCGCAGCAGCGCGTCCAGCCGGTAGAGGCCCCCCGCCGGCGCACCCAGCAGATTCGCCTCGACCAGGGCGTCCAGGGCCTCTTCGGCCTGCACCTCGGAGCAGCCGAACATCACCGCGGCCCTACTGCTGGAGACCGAGGACGCTCCGGCGGCCCCCAGCGCGGTGAACATCTCGGCCGGGTCGACCCCGGCCGGAGGCGTCCGCCGGAGCCCGGCGTGGTCGGCGTCGAGACAGGGCCGGACACCGAGGTCGCCCGTGCACAGTTCGTCCAGCAGCCGCGGGGCCTCCGCGAGCCGCCGGGCGAAGTGTCCGATGCTCCAGTGCGGGCGCTCCAGCAGCCGGGTCCCGGCGATCCGGATGGCCAGTGGCAGGCCCGCGCAGGCCGTCAGCACCGAACGGGCCGCCTGCGGCTCGGCACCGACCCTGGCCGGGCCGACGATGCCGCCCAGCAGCTCCAGCGACCCGGCCTCGTCCAGCGGTCCGAGCAGAAGGGTGCGCGCCCCGTCCAGATCGGCCAGCCGCCGCCGGCTGGTCACCAGCAGCCTGCTGCCCCCGCTGCCCGGTATCAGCGGCCGCACCTGCGCGGTGCTGGAGGCGCTGTCGAGCACCACCAGCAGCCGGCGGCCCGCGGTGAGCGAGCGGTAGAGGCTCTCCCTCTCCGACTCCTCCTCGGGTATCTCGTCCCGGGGCACGCCGAGGTCCGCCAGGAACCGCGGCAGCACCTCCCGGGCGGTCAGCGGCCGCGCAGCTCCGCCGAGATCCGCGTACAGCTGGCCGTGCACCGAGGAACCGCGTACGGCGTGTGCCGCGTGCAGGGCCAGCGCGCTCTTGCCGACACCGCCCCGGCCGGTCACCACCGCCGTCGCCACCATGCCCGCGGGCATCGCGCCGGTTGTGAGGAAGTGCTGCAGCCGTGCCAGCGCACCGGAGCGGGCCGACAGCGGCAGCGGCACCGAGGGAAGCTGCGCCGGACTCGGCCGGCAGGGCCTGTCCCAGACGGCGGCCGGCGCCGTCGCGGGCTGCTCCGGCGGTTCAGGCGTACGGGGCCGGTCGTGGGCCGAGAGGATGCTCCGGTGGACCTCGCGCAGCTCGGCGCTCGGCTCGGCGCCGAGCTGCTCGACGAGCAGCACCCGGGTGCGCCGGTAGAGGTCCAGGGCCTCCGACTGCCGTCCCGAGCGGAACAGCGCCAGCATCAGCTTGCCCACCAGCGCCTCCCGCAAGGGGTGCTTCCGCACCAGCCGCACCAGCTCCGGCACGACCTCGGCGTGCCTCAGCAGCGCCAGCTCCGCGTCGAACCGCAGCTCCATGGTCTGCAGGCGGAGCTCCTGGAGGTAGCGGCCCTCCACATCGCGCAGCGTCCGCGACGGGATGTCCGCCAGCGGCTCCTCGCGCCACAGGGCGAGCGCCTCGGCCAGCTCGGCGGAGGAGCCCTCCAGGTCTCCGCGCTCGGCCAGCTCCGCCGCACGCCGGCGGTGGGCCGTGAACTGCCCGAGATCGCTCTCGTGCTCGCCGAGTTCGAGGAGGTAGCCGGGCGCTCTGGTGAGGATCCGGGCGGAGGCGTGTTCGCCCAGCAACTGCCGCAGGCGCATCACGTAGGTGCGGACGGTCGCGGCGGCACTGGGCGGCGGGGCGTCGTCCCAGACGTACTCGGCGATCCGGTCGACCGAGATCACCCGGTTGGCGTTGAGGAGGAGCGCCGCCAGGACCACGCGCTGCCTCGGCGCCGACACGTGCACCTCACGCGCGTTCAACCGGACGGAAAGCGGGCCCAGCAACAGGAAGTTCAACGGGAGTCCTCTTCATCGCACGACCGGTGGACAGGAGTGCCTCCAGCGTCTTGGGTGGTCATGTGCGGGTCAACGTGGTCCTGTTGGATCTAGGTGTATTCCTAGATCGAAGGTGTCGCACTCATGCCGGGTTTACGCCGCGCGCACCCGCGGCCACCCACTCCACGCCCGCGGCCTGCTCGCCCACGCCCCCGGCCGGCAGCAGTCGGTGCTCCCCGCCCACCGAGGACGGCCCCTCGGTGTCGCCCCTGTTCTCCGGACGGGCGACACGGGGGCCGCTGACGGCGGTGCAGCCTTGCCACGAGGTGCCCTCGCCTCCTCGGCCGGATCCGCGGTGCGGCGGTCCGGCCGGACCGTTGCTGCTGGGTCGGAGCCCAGTAGATCCCACAGGATTGCTCCGCACGGCAACGTTCCCACCATTCGCCGGAGAAACGGCCGAAATTGAACCCGCGGCCGAGCGGCCGGATACGCCCGATGCGTACTTGCTGACATTCCGAGGGGCATGGCAGGCTGTCATATGCCGTGCCCGTGACCCGCCGATCGCCGTCGATCGAAGCTCCCCGTATTGGCAAGTACCAGCCGGTCCACCGGTGCCGAGGATGCCCCACGTGGTCACCACACCGCGCCCGCCGGCACCGCGCGGATTTCTCGAAAGGAATGAAAGGCCGACATGACCTCCCGCTCCATGGGCAGCGACCGGTGGTGCCGTCGCTCACGTCCCTCGTCGACGGCCACGCGCCGACCGGTCCGCATTCCGCACGCCGGGGGCCCGGCGATTCCCGACCTCCCGGTGTCCGCCGCACGGTGCGGCCCGGCCGGCGAAGCGTCCGAAGCGCTGCGCCACCGGGACGACCTCCCCCCGACCCCCTTCGGGCACGGCCTGGGCGCGCTCGTCGCTGCTCCGCGACCACGACGCCGGCGCGCTGCGAATCCGGGACCACGGACGACGGGGAAGCGGGGGGCCGAGGAATGACACCGTCAGCGACCTCCGAGGAGATCAAGCCCGCGCAGCGGCCGGCGCGGTCCGAGCCCGCCGACGACGCCCGTCCGGCGGACGGGGGCCCTGCCGACGGCGCCGGCGTCCGGTGGCTGACCGCCGTGGACGTCCGCATCCTGGAAGGCGTCGCGGTCGGAACCTCGACCGCACGGCTGGCGGCCTCGCTCTATCTGAGCCGGCAGGGCATCGAGTACCGCATCGGGCTGATGATGCGCCGCTTCCAGGCCGCCAACCGGTCCGCCCTGGTCTCCCGGGCGCACTCCCTCGGTGTGCTGAGCGTCGGGGCATGGCCACCCCGCGTTCTCCCGGAATTCCTTGAGCCCGAGAAGGGATTGAGACGAACTGTTCCCTGATGCCCCCCCCGGAGGGTGATCCGAGGGGAAATCCTCCCCGACGGCGGGAGGCGCATTCTGTCGGTATTCTCTCGGATATTCTCCCAGAGCCGGATAGCGTCTCGATATCGCGCCACGAGACGGGTTCCCGAGCGTACGGTCGAACGGCTGATTCTGTGACATGGTGCTGTCGGGCGCGCTTCTGCTGCACTCGCACGGGCCGCACCACCGCCCCCTCCTTTCACACCAATTCACAGGAGCTGTCATGAGTCTGGGGTACCTGTTCGGCGGCGGCGTCGGGACCGAGCCGCACGGCCTGGAGCTCTACCGGACCTACGAGGTCGTGCAGCGCTGGTACGAACAAGTCTCCGCGTGGACCGGGCTGACGGTCGGAGAGATCCTGGAGGAGGACCTCCCGACCGCCCAGGAGGAGCGCCAGAGCGTCGGCACGGTCCGCGAAGCCGCCCTCGCGATCGGCGTGCACGACGTGCTCGCCTCGTTCAACCTGCGACCCGGGGCCATCGGCGGCCTCAGCCTCGGCGCGATGACCGCCAGCTGCCTCGCCGGATCGCTGGGGCGACGGGAACTGTTCGAGATGCTGGCCGGCTCCCGCGACACCCCGGAGCCGCCTGCCGGTGACCCGCAGCAGGGGATAGCCATCGCCTTCGGCTCCCTCGCCGAAGGCGCCCCCTCCCACCCCGGCGAGGGCGTCCCCGGCGTCTACCTGGCGGGCGACTTCGGCCCCACGGCCGACGGCACCCAGCGCATCATGATGCTCGCCGGCCACGCCGAAGCACTCGGCGCGCTCGCCGCCGAGGCCCCGCCGGGAACGGTCGTACCGCTCCCCGGACGCACCATCGCCGTCCACACCCCGCTGCGCCGGCCCTACCGCGACTTCATGTCCCCGCGCATCGACGCGATCCCCTTCACCGCCCCCGAAATCCCCCTGCTGTCCTGCCTGGAGTCCAAGGTCCTGCGCACCGCGGCCGACGTCAGGGACCTCTTCCAGCGCAACTCCACGGACCCGATCAGCCTGGTCGACGTCTACACCGGGATGAAGGAGCAGGGCGTCCGGCTCGGACTGGTGATGGGCCCCTCGATCCCCGAGGGCATCCTCGCGTTCCCCTTCCCGGTGGTGCACATCGAGCGGCCCGAGCACATCGAGCAGGCCCTGACCACCGCCTACGACCTCGGCATCGACCTCTCCGGCGCCCCGGCCCTGTCGTGACCGCCGCCACCCGCGCCGACCCGGACGCCCAGATCGCGCGATGGCTGGACACCGACCTCGACGAGTGGACCCGCACCGTGGTCCGACGGCACTTCGACCCGGTGTCCGGAAGCCCCTACTGGCTCGGGCAAGCCCCCCGGCTGGACTTCGACCCCCGCGACATCACCCGCTACGACCAGCTCGGAGCCTTCGGCCCGTTCCCGCTCGACCGGCTGCGCACGGAGGAGCCCGCGGACCTCGTCCCGCTGGCGGTGCCCAGGCCGCTCGCCGGGCGGGTCTGGGACAGCGGAGGCACCACCGGCACCCCGTGCCGGGCGTTCTACACCCCCGACATGCTGCTGCACCGGGCGCTCTGGCGCCGCTGGTCCTTCGTCAGGGAAGGCTTCGCACCCGGCCGCACCTGGCTGCAGGCCACCCCCACCGGACCGCACCTGATCGGGAACGGCGTCTGGGAGGTCTCCGAACTCCACGCCGGCCAGGTGTACGCCGTGGACATGGACCCCCGGTGGGTGAAGCGCCTCATCCGGGCGGGGCGCCTGGCCGAGGTCAGCGACTACACCACCCACTTGCTGGAGCAGATCACCGACGTCCTCAAGCAGGGCCGGGTCCACTACCTCAACACCACCCCGGCCCTCTTCCAGGCCCTCCGCCAGCACCGGCCCGAACTGGTCGCCGCCCTCGACGGCGTACGCCTGAGCGGCACCCAGATCAGCGCCGACATGTACCGGACCTTCACCACGGCCCTGCACGGCGGGATCTGCGGACTGACCTACGGCAACACCTTCGGCAACGCCGCCTGCCTGGACATCGAGCGCGACGGCGAGCTGATCAGCTACGTCCCGAACTACCCGCAGGTCACCATGACGGTGGTCGACAAGGGCGACCCCTCGACCCCGGTCGCCCCCGGCACGGTCGGCCGGGTACGGCTCACCGTCCTCCACGAGGATCTCTTCCTCCCCAACATCCTGGAACGCGACCAAGCCCTCCGTCACCCGACCGACCACTGGCCCACCGACGCCGTCGCCAACGTCCGCCCCCTCCAGACCACCAGCTCGTCCCCCGAGGGCCTCTACTGAAACCGTCGTGCGGGCACCTCGGCCACCGGCTCCCGGGGTGCCCGCACCGCCTGAAGAATGCCGCCCGTGCCGCGGACGAGGCCGATGGTGGCCATGGCCGCCGTCACCGGGGCGTCCTGCTGACCTCTGGCCGACTCTTCTGGTCGGCATCAGTCTCGGATGCGCGTTCGTTCGGCGGCCGCTCATCTAGGACGAAAACTGTCCTGGACGGTCCCTACCGTCTGGCCGGAAGGATCGCTCTTGAGCACGGTGGCCGCGAGGCTCGCCGGCAGCAGCGCCGCTTGCGGACCTCGCTCGTCCAGCCCTCCTCGCCGACGCCGTCCGGTCGGGCGGGTGCGTCCAGCGGGTTGAGCTTTCCGGGCAGGCCGGGGCCGAGCGTGATGGTCTGGCCGCCGAGGGCGTCGGCGAGCGCGGACCACTCGCCCTTCGGGTCCGACGGGACTTCGTCCCGGACACGGTGCCGCGCTGGTTCAGCGCCCGGTCGGTGCGGGGCAGGCTGCGCGACCGCCACTACCAGGCGCCGCCGATGCCGTTCGGGATGGACGCGGACGAGCGGGCCAGGCTGACCACCGCCCACCCGGGCGTCACCGGGTCCGCGAGGTCTGCCCCGAGGGCGGCCGCGGGCTCCTGCGCGCCCTGCTCCCGGCGGCGGCGCGGGTCAAGGGGCGCCCGTCGGTGATCGCGCTGCGCTTCGCGGACCGCCGGGCGGACCAGGGCAGCGGTGCGGGCAGGAACCGGGCAGCGGCTCCGTACGTCGTAACCAGCGGTGATCGGCCAGGGGGACGGGCCGCCCGGCACGTTAGGCTGCCCTCTCGGGGAGCGGCCTGGTGCCGCCATCGGACGACGTCGGGACCGGCGTGCGGGCCGCGGGGACCTGACCGGCCCCCGGACGCCGCGGGCCCCGTCCTGCCACGGAGGTACTGGCCTTGCTGCACATCGACGCCTGGATCGAAGGCGTACCACCGGGCGCGGTCTACGCCCTGGTGGGTCTGATCATCGGACTGGAGTCGCTGGGGATTCCGCTTCCCGGCGAGATCGCCCTGGTCTCCGCCGCCCTGCTGTCCGCGCGCGGCGTGGTCAGCCCGGTCTGGGTGGCGGTCTGCGCGATCCTCGGCGCGATCATCGGTGACTCGGTCGGCTACTCGATCGGCCGCAAGGGCGGCAAGCCGCTGTTCGAGAAGCTCGGGCGGCGGTTCCCCAAGCACTTCGGCCCCGGCCACCTGGCCACCGCCGAGCGCTCCTTCCAGAAGTGGGGCATGTGGGCGGTCTTCTTCGGCCGCTTCATCGCCCTGCTGCGCATCTTCGCCGGGCCGCTGGCCGGCGCGCTGAAGATGCCGTACTGGAAGTTCCTGATCGCCAACGTCCTCGGCGGCATCGTCTGGGCCGGCGGCACCACCCTGCTGGTCTACCAGGTCGGCAAGGTCGCCGAGCAGTGGCTGTCGAAGTTCTCCTGGATCGGCCTGCTGGTCGCCGCGGCCGGCGGCGCCCTCTCGGCGTGGCTGATGAAGCGCCGGGCGGCCAAGGCCGCCAAGGCCCACGAGGCCGAGGACGCCGCCGCCGCGCAGGACGCCGCCGCCCCGACGGTCACCGCGCCCGCCGCGGACTGACCGGCCCGGACCCTCCCGGGTCCACCCCCCCGGGCCGCCCGGACCTCCCGGGCCCGCCCGGACCGTCACGCCCGCCGCTGTCCGGACACCTTCCGGCAGCGGCGTTCGCGTGGAACAGCACCGAGAACGACGAAGAAGTGGGTACAGCATGCGGATCGGACTCCTGGGCACCGGCCCCTGGGCGGAGCGGGTGCACGCGCCCGTCCTGGCGGAGCACCCCGGCGTCGAGTTCGCGGGCGTCTGGGGCCGCCGCCCCGAGGCGGCCGCCGCGCTCGGCGGGCGCTACGGCGTCCCCGGCCACGCCGACCTCGACCGGCTGCTCGCCGAGGTCGACGCCGTCTCCATCGCGCTGCCCCCGACCGTGCAGCCCGGCCTCGCGGTGCGCGCCGCCGAGGCCGGCTGCCACCTGCTGCTCGACAAGCCCGTGGCGCTCACCGTCCCCGACGCCCGCCGGGTGGTCGAGGCGGCCGAGGCCAACCGGGTCGCCTCGGTGGTCTTCTTCACCGTCCGCTTCGGCGGCGACCAGCTGCCCTGGATCGAGGAGCAGGCGGCCGTCGGCGGCTGGTTCTCCGGCCGCTCGGACTGGTTCGGCTCGGTGTTCGCCCCCGACTCCACCAGTCCGTACGCCGCCTCGCCGTGGCGGGAGGAGAAGGGCGCGCTGTGGGACGTCGGCCCGCACGCGCTCTCCGTGCTGCTGCCGGTCATCGGCGACGCCACCTCCGTCACCGCGGTGGCCGGCCCGCTGGACACCGTCCACCTCGTGCTGCGCCACGCAGGCGGCGCCTCCAGCACCCTCGCGCTGAGCCTGACCACCCCGGTGGCCGGCGGCGGCACCGGGATGGAGTTGCGCGGCGAGTCCGGCACCGTCCAACTCCCCGCGCGCGGCGAGGGGCCGGTCGCGGCCTACCACCGCGCCCTGGACGCGCTGGCGACCGCCGCCCGCACCGGCGAGCCGCACCCGTGCTCGGCCGCCTTCGGCCTGCGCACCGTGGAGATCCTGGCCGCCGCCGAGCGCTCGCTGGCCACCGGCACCACCGTCGGGCTCTGAGCCCGACCGGATCGGACCGGACGACCGGGCTGGGGGTTCAGCCGCGTAGCAGCAGCTCCGCGAACTCCCGGACCCGGTCCTCGGTGATGCCCTCGCGCTGCTCGACGGCGAGCGGGTGGCCGGTCGGCTCCAGTTCGATCAGCGGACGCAGGCCCACCGCCCGGGTGCGGACATGCGTCTTGAGCAGCAGCGTCGACTCCGGGTAGACGGGCAGTTCGGTCGTCAGCCAGCCGAAGTACGGCGGCTCCTGCTCCCGCGCCGGGTCCTCCCACAGGTCGTGCATCCGGGCGAAGTCGGCCTCGCTCAGCGACACCCAGACGCCCCAGGAGAAGGGGTCGCCGCCGTCCAGCACCGGGATCTCGACCAGGCCGTGGACGTAGAAGTGGCTGCCCTTGATCACGCACTGGTCGGAGGTGAGCTCGCTGTCCCTGCGCCGGGCGAAGCGCGGTTCCCAGTTCACCGGGGCCGGGGCGCCGTAGGAGCGCGGCGGGCCGTCGTGCCGCCCGTCGCAGCAGGCACAGTCGTAAGTGTGTTCGATTGGCATGGCGCAGAGCATAGGGGAGCCGGATGGGGCCGGCGCCGGCGCCCCGTGCGAGGGTGGAGGGGTGAACCTGGACGACCTGGTCCGGCTGCGCCGGGCCCGCGATGCGATGGACCGCGACTACGCGCGGCCGCTGGACGTACCGGCGCTGGCGAGGGTGGCGCTGATGTCGCCCGGGCACTTCTCGCGCAGCTTCCGGGCGGCCTTCGGGGAGACGCCGTACAGCTACCTGATGACCCGGCGGATCGAGCGGGCCAAGGCGCTGCTGCGGCGCGGGGACCTGTCGGTCACCGAGGTGTGCTTCGCGGTGGGCTGCACCTCGCTGGGCTCGTTCAGCTCGCGGTTCACCGAGCTGGTGGGGGAGAGCCCGAGCGCCTACCGGGCGCGCGGCCACGAGGACGGCGCGGCGATCCCCGCGTGCTACGCGAAGCTCTACACCCGGCCGGTCAGGAACACCGGTCAGGAACGGAGAAGCGGAACGCCCGTCCCACCCGTAGCGTGAGCCCCATGGACATCAAGCTTTCACAGTGCTTCATCGCCGTCGACGACCACGACAAGGCGCTCGCCTTCTACCGCGACGTCCTCGGCCTGGAGGTGCGCAACGACGTGGGCTTCGAGAACATGCGCTGGGTGACGGTCGGCGCCCCCTCGCAGCCGGACGTGGACATCGTGCTGGAGCCCCCGCTGGCGGACCCGAACGCCTCGCCGGCCGACCGGCAGGCGATGGCGGAGCTGCTGGCGAAGGGCTTGCTGCGGGCGGTCATCTTCGCCACCGAGGACTGCGACGCGACCTTCGAGCGGATCCGCGCCGCCGGCGGCGAGGTGCTCCAGGAGCCGATCGACCAGCCGTACGGCGTGCGCGACTGCGCCTTCCGGGACCCGGCGGGCAACATGCTGCGCTTCACCCAGCGCCTGGCCAAGTAGCGCCCGCCCGCCACGGACGACCGCGGCCACCGGTGATCACCTCCGATCGCCGGTGGCCGCCGTCGTTCGCGCCCGGCCGCGGCCGGCTGTGGTCGGTCGTGGTCGGCCAGGACACCCCGCCCGCGGGCCGGTCGGGAGCTGCGCCGCCACCGCTGCGCCGCCACCGCCGAGCACCCGCCTGGCACTCCGGGGGGATGCCGCCTGCCGGGTCATACCCCGGTAGCACCCGGCGGGTTGGCTCCGCGGTATGACGCCCGCGCACCGGCCCGGCCCGTACCTTCGCCGTACGGGCCGGCCGCGACGGGCGGCGGGCCGGCACGCGGGAGACGGGGAGACGGGGACCATGCGCGAACGGGGCCGGGGGCAGTGCCGGGGACAGAGCCGGGGACAGGAGACGCGGGGCCTGCGGGGTCTGCCCAGGGGCGTCGCCGTCGCCCTGGCGGCCACCACGGTGCTGGTCACGGCCGGGACGGCGGCCGTGCCCGCCACCGCCTCCGCGGCGCCGGCCGTCAGCGAGCGCCAGGCCCGGGCCGCGCTGCCGCAGCCCACCGGCCCCTACCCGGTCGGCACCACCGCGCTGCGCCTGACCGACCCCGGTCGTGAGGACCCCTGGCGGCCCGGGCGGGCCCGCGAACTGATGATCAGCCTCTGGTACCCGGCCACCCGGCCGGCGCAGGGCAAGGACCGCGCGCCCTACATGCTGCCGCGCGCCGGCCGGCACTTCGGCGGACCGGACGGCGCCGCCGTCGTCAACTACGGCGCGACCGCCGACCGCACCGACTGGACCTGGGTGCGCACCCACGCCCGCCCGGACGCCCCGCCACTGCTCGGCGCCGGACCGCGCCCGGTGGTGCTCTGGTCGGCAGGGCTCGGCGACCCCCGCACCTGGGGGACCGGCCTGGTCGAGGACCTCGCCTCACGCGGGTACGTCGTGGTCACCGTCGACCACCCCTACGACGCCTCCGAGGTGGCCTTCCCCGACGGCCGGCTGGCCACCTCGGTGTTCCCCGCCCTGGTCGGCCAACCCGGCCTGGACATCGGCGCGTTGCTGCGCAAGGCGCTGGCCGTCCGGGTCGCCGACACCCGCTTCGTCCTGGACGAGCTGGCGGCGCTGCGCACCGACGGCCGGCTCCCGGCGGCCCTGGCCGGCTCGCTGGACCTGGACCGGATCGGCATGGCCGGCCACTCCGCCGGCGGGTTCACCGCCGCCCAGGCGATGCACGACGACCCCCGGATCAAGGCCGGCGTCAACCTGGACGGCCAGCTCCACTTCCCCGGTCCGGACGGCACCGGGGTGCACCTGGGCACCGTCGCCGAGGACGGCCTGGACCGCCCGTTCCTGCTGATGGGCACCGAGAGCGCGGACTCCGGCCCGTACACCGCCCAGCCCGGCTGGGCCGCGTTCTGGCGCCACACCCGGGGCTGGAAGGCGGACGTCACGCTGCTCGGCTCCCGGCACGGCTCGTACACCGACGCGCCGGCGCTGCTGCCCCAACTCGCCCGCCAGGGAGCGGTTCCGGAGGACGCGGTGCGCGCCGGCCTCGGCGACGTCCGGCCGGAGCGGGCGGTGGCCGCCACCCGTGCGTACGTCGGCTCCTTCTTCGACCGCTGGCTGCGCGGCCACGACGACCACCTGCTGGACGGTCCCTCGCCGCGCTTCCCGGAGATGCGCTTCGAGGGCTGACGGGCCGCTACAGCCCGCCGCCGAGGGTCACGCCGCCGTCCACCACCACGGTCTGGCCGGTGATCCACGCCGCGTCGGGGGAGAGCAGGAAGGCGACGGCGCCCGCGACGTCCTCGGGTACGCCGAGCCGGCCCAGCGGGTAGGCGGCGGCGACCTGCTCCTCGCGGCCCTCGTACAGGGCCTCGGCGAACCTGGTCTTCACCACGGCGGGGGCGACGGCGTTGACCCGGATGCCCAGGGGGCCCAGCTCGGCGGCGAGTTCGGCGGTGAGCCGGATCAGCGCGGCCTTGGAGACCCCGTACATGCCGATCCCCGGGGAGGCGCGGATCCCGGCCACCGAGGCGACGTTGACCACCGAGCCGCCGTGCTCGCCCATCCAGGCGGTGTGCGCGCGGCGGGTCCAGGCCAGCGGGGCGAGCACGTTGACGGCGAGGATCTTGGCGGCTGCCGCCTCGTCGACGGTCAGCACCGGGCCGTGGACCGGGTTGATGCCGGTGTTGTTGACCAGGTGGTCCAGTCGGCCGAAGGCCTCCAGGGTGCGGGTGACGGCCTCCTCCTGGTGGGCCGGGTCGTCGGCGCGGCCGGCGACGCCGATGGCGACCTCCGGGCCGCCGAGGTCGCGGACCGCCTCGGCGAGCGGCTCCGCGGTCCTGGCGGTGAGGCAGACCCTGGCCCCGCGGGCGATCAGCTCGCGGGCGATGCCGAGGCCGATGCCCCGGCTCGATCCGGTGACGACGGCCACCCGGCCCTTGAAGGAGTTCACCAGGGGGTCCTTTCGGCGTGGAGCGCGGCCTTGGGCGCGCGGCCGGATCGGCGCCGGCTCTCGGCGATGACCAAGCGCTTGCTCAGCATGGTGGCGGTGCGGGAGCCTGTCAACAGCCCGCGGCCGCCTCCCGGGCCGAACGCCCGTACGGTTGCCCGGCCGGCCGATCTGCGAGGATGGCGCCATGACCAGCACGCCCATCGCCGAGCTGTGGCCCACCCTGCCCGGCGGCGCCGACGCCCGCCCGGAGGCGGCGTACCGGCTGCTCCAGGCCGCCGTGGAGTCCTTCGCCGAGCGCGGCTTCCACGCCACCACCACCCGGGACATCGCCACCGGCGCCGGGATGAGCCCCGCCGCGCTGTACATCCACTACCCGTCCAAGGCGGCCCTGCTCGCCGAGATCAGCCGGGCCGGGCACGCCGCGACGCTCGAACTGGTCCGCGCGGCGGCGGCCGGCGAGGGCGACCCGGTGACGCGGATGCGGCGCCTGGTCGAGGAGTTCACCGCCTGGCACGCCCGGGCCCGGACGGTCGGCCGGGTGGTCAACTACGAACTGCACGCGCTCCCGCAGGACGCCTACGCCGTCGTCGCGGCGCTGCGGCTGGACATCGAGCGCGAGGTCATCGCGCTGATCGAGGCGGGCCTGACGGCGGGGGCCTTCGAGGTCGCCGAGGTGCGCACGGCCGCCCGCGCGGTCACCTCGCTGGGGATCGACGTCTCCCGCTGGTACACCGACCGCAGCAGTGAGACACCCGAGGAACTCGGGCGCCGCTACGGCGAGTTGGTCCTGAGGATGCTGGGCGTCGCGCGCTGAGCACGGCGCCGCTCAGCCGTCCTTGACGGCGGTGTGCACCATCCACGCGACGTGGTGGCGCAGCTCGTACATCTCCACCGTCGAGCGCAGCCCCAGCCACCGGTCGGTCGCCCCGAACCGCCGCAGCACCGCGTACGGCAGCCGGAAGTACGCGTACAGCGCCTCGGTGGTCGGCAGGTAGTAGCGGGTGGCGTCCAGCTCCTCCTCCAGCCGGAACCCGGCGCCGGTGACCAGGGGGCCGAGCGTGCGGGTGGTGTAGTGCCGGGCGCCGGGCAGCACCATCGCGTCCAGGTACGGGTCCAGCAGTGAGCGCTGGTGCTCGGGCATCTCCGCGCGTGGCACGGCGGCCGGGCCGAGCAGCACCAGCCGCCCGCCCGGGCGCAGCAGCCGGTGGAACTCGGCCAGCGCGCGGGCCGGGTCGTAGGCGTGGCAGAGCGTCTCCATCGAGTAGACGCCGTCGAACGAGCCGTCCGCGTACTCCAGGTCGTGGAAGTCGCCCCAGGCGAAGGTGGTGCGGTCCTCCAGGGCGGCCCGGGTGCTCAGCCGGCGCGCCTCGCGGACGTGGAAGTCCATCAGGTCGACGCCGGTGACCCGCAGCCCGAGGCGGGCGGCCAGCCGGCGGGCGACGACGCCCGAGCCGCAGCCGGCGTCCAGGACCCGCGAGCCCGGCGGCAGGGCGAGCTTGCGGCCGAGGACGGCCTCCAGCTGGCGCTGCGCCCGCCAGCATCGCCACTTGGACTGGCCGGGCTCGGTCCAGCCCCAGTGCCGGGCGCGGCGGCAGACCAGGGTGTAGAAGAGGCGGTGGCCGGGGCTGCCGTAGACCCGCCGCAGCCTGCCGAGATCGAGCCCGCCGCCGACGCCTTCGACCATCGCACCCGCCCGGCCTTCCGCTGATCCGGGCGCCGCCGCCGTGCGGGCGCGCCGCCCCTTGCCGTCCCGGTCACGCTATCGAGCGGACCGCGACGGCGCCGGTCCGGTGCGGCCGGACGGGCGGTCGCGCGGGGTGTCGTGGGGCTCCGTGGGGTCCCGCGGGGCCGTGCGCTCAGCGCGCCGCGGCCCGGGCGGCGGCGAGCAGGGCGTCCAGCAGGCCGGGGAAGCGGGCGTCGAGGTCGGCGCGGCGCAGCGAGACGAACCGGTTGCGCCCGGCGACCCGGGTGGTGGTCACGCCCGCCTCGCGGAGCACCCGCATGTGGTGCGAGACGGTCGACTTGTGCAGGTGTTCGAGGCCGAGGTGGCGCGGGTCGCAGGAGTGCTCCGCGCCGTCGGCGTAGCTGGTCAGCAGGCGCATCCGGACCGGGTCGCCGAGCGCGTGCAGCACGGTGACCAGGTCGATCTCGGCGGGGGCGGGCTGGGGCAGCCGCTCGTCTACGGACATGGCCGGCGGCCTCCTCGGGGTCGGGCGCGCGGGGCGGTGCGCGGACGGGACGGTTTGACAATCATCCACCGATCCGTACTGTTTGGCGAGTGTCGAACAGTTGGACTGATGTCCAACCGTTCGATGCTCCGCGATTCCGCGTCCGACAACACCTGTTCCCCGGGGGGATCAACGTGCCCGTCCGCCTGCTCCTGCTCGCCCTCGGCACCTTCGCCGTCGGCACCGACGCCCTGGTCATGGCCGGCATCCTCGGCCCGGTCGCCGCCGACCTCGGGGTCTCGGTCACCGCCGTCGGCCAGCTGGTGACCGTCTTCGCCCTCGGCTACGCGCTGCTCGCCCCGCCGCTCGCCGCCCTCACCGCGCGCTGGCCGCGCCGGCGCCTGCTGCTCACCGCGCTCACCGTGTTCGGTGCCGCCAACGCGCTCAGCGCGCTCGCCCCCTCGTACGGGACGCTGCTGGCCACCCGGGTTGTGGCCGCCGCCGGCGCCGCGCTCTACACCCCGACCGCCAACGCGGTCGCCACCACCCTGGTCGCCCCCGAACGGCGCGGCCGGGCGCTCGCCACGGTGCTCGGCGGCATGACGGTCGCCACCGCGCTCGGCGTGCCGATCGGCACCTGGGTCGGGCGCACCGACTGGCGGCTGACGATGTGGCTGGTCACGGTACTGAGCGCGGCCGCCCTGGCCGGTCTGGCGCTGCTGCTGCGCGAGCTGCCGGTGCCCGCCGCCGCGCCCGGCCTGCGGGACCGCCTGGCGCCGCTGCGCGACCGGAGGGTGCTCGGCGCCGCCTGGACCACCCTGGTGTTCTTCCTCGCCTTCCAGTCCGTCTACATCTACCTGGCCACCGCGGTCGCCCCGGCGACCGGCGGCCGGGCCGACCGGCTGAGCCTGGTGCTGCTGGTCTCGGGCGTCGCCTCGGTGGCGGGCAGCTGGCTGGGCGGGCGGCTGGTGGACCGGGTCGGCGTGCGGCGGGTGCTGCTGGTCGCCGGCACGGTGGCGGCGGCCGCGTTCGCCGCGCTGCCCTGGGCGGGACGCTCGATGCCCGGCGCGCTCGCCTACGCGGTGGTCACCCCGCTGGCCGGGTGGGCGGTCTCGGTCGCCCTGCCGCACCGGCTCGCCTCGCTGGACCCGGCCAACGCCCAGGTGCTGATCTCGCTCAACAGCAGCGCCCTCTACCTCGGCACGGCCGCCGGCGGTGCGGTCGGCAGCGCCGCGATAGCCCTGCTCGGCGGGCGCTGGTTCCCGCTCGCGGCGACCGGGCTCGCCCTGGTGGCCGCGGCCACGGCCTGGGTCACCACGCGCGGCGCGGCGCCGCTGCGGGCCGCCGCTGCCCGCTGAGCTCACCGGGCACGGATCGACCGGAACAGCAACTCGGCCGTCTCCTCCCAGCGTTCGACGATGTCCACCCGGTTGTGCAGGACGTCCGAGATGTGCTGGGTGCCGAAGAACGCGGCCACCAGCGACCGGGCCGCCGCCTGCGGGGAGACCCCCGGGTGCAGCTCGCCCGCCGCCTCGGCGCGCGCCAGCAGGGTGGCCAGCAGCCGGGTCCAGTCCACGTACGGCGTCGGCAGTTCGGCGTCGATCTGCGGCCGTTCGATCTGCAGTCGGGCGCCCGCCTGGACGACGATGTCGTCCCGGAAGGCGATCGCCGCCCCTTCGAGCATGTGCACCGCCGTCCCCAGCGGCCCGTGCCCCTCGGCGGTCACCTTCGCCAGCAGCACCGGCCAGCGCGCGTAGTGCTGCTCGACCACGGCCACCGCCAGGGCCTCCTTGGTCGGGAAGTGGAAGTAGACCGCCCCCTTGGTCATCTCCACCCGCTCCGCCACGTCCTTCACCGAGGTGTGGCGGAAGCCGCGCGCCGCGAACAGTTCGGCGGCCGCGGTGAGCACCAGCATCCTGGTGCGGGTCGCCCGGTCCTGCTTGGGATCGGGGCCCCGACGGGTGGAGATGGGCCGCACCCGGAACGGGGTGGCCTGGTCGGGCTCGGGCATGCTCGGCTCCTGGGATGGCTCGGGGTCGGTCAACTCGACGGCGGGCAGGTCGATTTGGACATGATGGCGGGAAACTCCGGACTCGACGCTAAACCTTCCAGAAGGTATGTTCCTGAGACGTCGCACCGGCGGGGGCACCGCAATGTAGCGGTCCCGCCGGGGCCTCCGCGACCGCGGGGGAGGGAGAAATCATGGATGTTCTGTCATCGGTTGTGCCCAAGCGGCGCCCACGGCCGGGGCGGGCGCGGCGGAGCGGTCCGCGCGGGGCGGCGGCGTGCTGAGCTGCGAGGGCCTCGTGAGTTCCGCGGGCTCCCCGGGCTCCGCGAGTTCCGCGGGCTCTGCGGGCTCCCCGGGCTCCGCGGGCCTCGTGGGCGTTGCCGGCCTCGATGGTCCGGCCGTCGCCGAGCTGGCCGCGCTGGCCCGGCGGGACGCCGCACGGGCGGAGGCCGGACGGCGGCTCACAGAGGAGGTCGCCGCCGGGATCCGCCGCGCGCACTTCGCCCGCCACTTCGTACCGGCCCGCTGGGGCGGTACCGCCGGGGAGTTCGGCGCCCTGGTGACCGCCGTGGCGCGGCTCGCCGAGTCCTGCGCGGGCACCGCCTGGTGCGCCGCGCTGTACGCCTCGCACGGCCGGCTGGCCGCCTACCTGCCGCCCGAGGGACAGCGCGACCTGTGGGGCGCCGGACCGGACGCGCGGATCGCGGCCGCCGTGGTCCCGCCCCAGGGCCGGGCCGAACGCCTGGGCGACGGCTGGCGGTTGGACGGCGAGTGGCGGCTGGCGAGCGGCGCCGACCACGCCGAGTGGATCCTGCTGGCCGCCTGGACCGGCAGCGGCGCCACCCGGGAGCACCGCGTCCTCGCCGTGCCCCGGGGCGAGCTGACGGTCCTGGACACCTGGCACTCCGCCGGTCTGCGCGCCAGCGGCAGCACCTCGGTCACCGCCGAGGCCGTCCACGTGCCCGCCCACCGCACGCTCGTCCTGGAGGCCCTGCTCGCCCCGCCGCAGGACGACGCCGCCCGCTGCCACAGCGTGCCCTACCCGATGGTCGCCGCGCTGGTCTTCGCCGCCCCGCTGCTCGGCATCGCCCGCGCCGCGCTGCGCGAATGGACCGCCGGGGCCCGGCGCGCGGCCGTGCCGCACCCGGCCGCGCACACCGTGCTGGCCGGGGCCTCCGCGAAGATCCGGATGGCCGGGCTGCTGCTGGACGGCGCCGGCGAACGGGCCGACCGGGGCGAGGTGACCGCCCTGGCGGTGGCCGAGAATCGCCGTGACGCCACGACGGCCGCCACGCTCTGCCGGGAGGCGGTGGACACGCTGTTCCTCGCCGCCGGGGCCGACGGCCAGGACCCGGCCTCCCCGCTGCAGCGCGCCTGGCGGGACGCGAGCGCGGTGGCGGTGCACCGCACCCTGGACGCCGACGCCGCGGCGCGCGCGTACGCGGCGACGGTCCTCGCGGCACCGGGCGGCCCGGGGTGGGCGGCGCAGGACGGTCCGGGGTGAGCGTCACCGGCCGTTCCTCGAACGGCGTTCGGGCTGACGGCCGTTCAGCGATCGGATCGTCCCCGATGTGCGGTAACCCTGCGCGTTCGGGGTCGCCGCTGAGAACATTCATTCAGAAAGGTATGTTCTTTCCCCAGGGAGGGCACATGATGAAGCAGGAACGGGCCCGGCGGACCCGGGAGAAGGTGCTGGACGCCGCGGCGGAGGAGTTTTCCACCCAGGGCTACAGCCGGGCCACCCTCAACGCGGTGGCGCAGCGGACCGGAATGACCAAGGGCGCGCTGTACGGGCACTTCCCGTCCAAACGCGCGCTCGCCGGTGCGCTGATGTCGCACTCGCGCCGGGTCTGGGACGAGATGCGGCTGACCCGCGACGTCCCGGGCGCCGAGGCCGCCGCCGTGCTGGAGGGGCTGGTGCTGGACCTCGCGCACCGGCTGAAGGAGGACGTCCGGCTGCGGGCGGCGCTCCGGCTGGCCACCGACATCCCGGACCCGGCGCAGCCGCACCCCCTCCGGCCGCCGTCCCCGGTACCGGCCCCGCCGGACATCTTCGAGGACGTGCAGCGCGGCCTGGTCGCCCTGATCCGCCGCGCCCAGGGCGAGGGCGGCATGGCGCCCCGGCCGCCCGAGCTGGTCGCCCAGCTGCTGCTGGCCGTTCTGCACGGCGCCCCGCACGTCTCCTTCGGGCAGCCGGAGGCCGCGGGGCCCGCCGAGTACGACGCGGCCTGGCGGCTGCTGCTGGAGGCCCTGACCGGCGGCGCGGACCGCCGCACTCCGGTGGGAGCCGCCGTCCACTCGGCGTGAGCCGCGCCGGCCCGGCCGCCCGCGCCTCGGTGCGGCCGGGCCGTCTCCTTACCCGGGTGCGGCCGGCCAGGGGTCGGTGCGGCCGGGCCGGGCGACGTGCCGCCAGGGCCAGCTGGTGGTGACCCAGTGGTCGAGGACGGTGGACAGCTCCCGGTCGAGCGCCGACCCGGGGCCTTCCCCCGTCCAGAAGAACAGGTCGGCCTCGTGCCGGGGATCGCCCGGCGGGTCCAGGTGCACGCAGCCGAGCAGCCGGTCGTCGCCCGGTGACACCACCGCCAGCGCGAAGGACTCCCGCCGGATGAACTCCTGCTGGTGCCAGGCGAGCTGGATCAGGTCCTGTTCCTCGGTGAGGTCCGGCGGGGGCCAGTTCCAGGCCCGGCCGAACTGCGCCCAGAGCAGGTCCCGGGAGGAGGTCACCAGCGCGTGGTCCTGGGCGAGGTCGCGGATGGTGATCGGACGCAGCCGGAACCCCGGGGTCTCCAGCCGGTCGGGCACCTCGAAGCGCTGCGGCACGAACGGCCGGGGCAGTGCCCGGACCTCCGGCCCGGCGGGGGCGGTCCGGTCCGGGGGCGGCAGCTCCTGACGGAGGATCGCCCGGTGCACGGCCATGAGGTCCGCGCCCGGTTCGACGCCGAGCTCGTCGACCAGCCGCCGCCTGGTCCGGCCGTACAGCGCCAGCGCGTCCGCCTGCCGCCCGGTGCGGTACAGCGCGCGCATCAGCAGCGCCTGCGGGCCTTCGCGCAGCGGGTGCTCGGCGACCGTGCGCCACAGCCGGTCGACGGCCGCCGTCGCCCGCCCGCAGGCGAGTTCGGCCTCGGCCGCCGACTCCACGGCGGCCAGCCGCAGGTCCTCCAGACGGACGGCCTCCGCCTGGAGCCGCGGCACCTCGCGCAGGTCCGCGAGCGCCGGACCGCGCCACAGGCCGAGCGCCTCGACGAGCCGGGCGCGCGCGCCGTTCGCGTCGCCGTCCGCCAGCCGGGCCCGGCCGTCGGCCGTCAGCCGCTCGAAGCGGCGGAGGTCGACGACCTCCTCGCCCGGTCCCCCTGCTCCGGCCTCCCCGGCCTCCCCGGTCTCGCCGACGTCGAGGCGGTAGCCGCCGGCGGTGCCGAGCAGCCGGGGCGCGCTCCGGTCGGCGCCGCCGGAGGCGTCGGCGAGGACGGCGCGCAGCCGCGAGACGTAGCTCTGCACCGTGTTGACCGCGCTGGCGGGCTCCCGGCCGTTCCACACGCTGTCGACCAGCCCCGCCAGCGGGACCGGCCGCCCGTGCGCCAGCAGGAGCGCCGCGAGCACCGTCCGCTGCCGCGCCCCGCCCAGCGGCAGCGCCCGCCCGTCGCGCTGCACCGCGAGCGGTCCGAGCACACCGAACCGCCAACCCCTCCCGGCCATCCGCCGTCCCTTCCCTCGCGCCGTTCCACCGGCCGGGCCGCCGCGCGGCCGCGGACGGCCCTCGCCGACCGTGCCCCGGACGGTCCGGTGCAGCGTACGCGCCGGTTGCACGCGTTCTGCACGGCGGGTCCGGCAGGCTGCCCGGACGGCCTCTTCGGCACCCGCCGACCGCACCCGGGGCCCCGACCAGGAGAAGCACCAGGATGACCACGACCTTCCTTCCGCCCGCCGGCCTCACCGTCCGGCCCGCCACGCCGGGCGACGCCCCGGCCGTCCGCGACCTGCTCAACCGGGTGGACCTGCTGGAGATCGGCCGGGCGGAGACCGACCTGCGGGAGGTCCGGGCGGACCTGGAGCACCCGGACACCGACCTGAGCCGCGACTCCTGGCTGCTCGCCGACGGGGACGAGCTGGTCGGCTACGGCCTGGTCCGGGACCGCTCCGGCGGCGGGCGGATCGACCTCGACCAGTACGTGCTGCCGCAGTACCAGGCCGGGGCGCTGCACCTGTTCGCGCTGATGGAACGCCGGGCGGTGGAGCTGGCGGCGGCCAACGGCGCCTCCCGGGCCGTCCTCCACCTGCTGCTCAACACCCGGCCCACGCTCGACACCAGGGCGATCCGGGGGCGCGGCTGGGCGTGCGTGCGCCGCTACCAGGTGCTGGAGCGCCGCGTCGACCCGCGCGCCGACCTCGTCCCCGCCCCGCCGCCGGGCGTCACCCTGCGCGACTGCCGCCGCGAGGAGGACCGCCGCACCGCCCACCGGCTGGAACAGGAGGCCTTCGCCGCGCACTTCGACGCCCGGCCGCGCACGTTCGAGCAGTGGTGGGAGGACATCGACGGCGCCCGCCTCGACTGGTCGCTGACCTGGATCGCCACCGTGGCGGGCATCGGCGACGTGGCCGTGCTCCGCACCCGCGACGACCGCGCCGGCCGGGGATGGGCGGACCGCCTGGGCGTGCTCCCCGCCGCCCGGGGGTGCGGCCTCGGCGGCCACCTGCTGCGCCACTTCTTCGGCCACTACGCGGCGCTGGGCCGGGAGACCGTCGCCCTCGGGGTGGACACCGCCAACACCACCGGCGCGCTCGCCCTCTACGAGGGCCACGGGATGACGGTCGACTTCGCGGTGGACACCTGGGAACTCACCCTCCCGGTGCCCGGCCTCTGAGCGCGACGGCCCTGCCGGGGCGGGCCGTCCGTCAGGAGCCAGGAGGCTCAGAGGTAGTAGTCGTATTCGACGGGAGGCTCCTCCAGCCCCTCGGCGAGGGGCGATCCGGCGGCCCGCAGCCTCCCGATGACCCCCCAACGGGTGTGCGGCGTCAGCTTGGCGAAGACCTCGCGGTCCAGCCTTCCCTCCTTCATGGAGACCCGCGCGAAACCCTCCGGTCGACGAACTCCGCCACTGCCGGCTCCTCCTGGGAGTGCGGGCCGGCCAGTGGCAGGTCCCCGAATGTGAGCGCTCGCCGTCGAGCGGTTGTGCCGTGTTCGCCGGAGGTGACGGTCTTGCGCCCGAGGCACCGTTCGACCGAAGAGCTGTGAACGAGTACGGGCCCGCGGCGCGCTCGGCGTCGCGGGCCCGCACCGGTTTCACGGAGTGGCTCGGTGTTCCCTGCCGGGGTCAGCCGTTGGCGAGGGCCTGGACGCGGTCGAAGGCGCCGTTGAAGAGGTTCTGGTCGCCGGGGAAGACTCCGGAGTCGGAGTGCTGCCAGATCGTCTGGAAGCTCCAGCCGGCCGGGAGGGTGCCGACGGTGGAGGCGTAACGGGCGATCCACAGCGGGTTGGTGGCACCGAACGAGGCGTTGTTGCCGGTGCAGGTCGACCACCAGTTGGTCGTGGTGTAGATCGTGGGATAGCGGCCGGTGCGGGTGTGCACGGTGTTGCTGAAGGAGCGGATCCAGCTCACCATGGCGCTCTGGCTGAGGCCGTAGCAGGTGGCGCCGTACGGGTTGTACTCGATGTCGAGGGCGGGCGGGAGGGTCTTGCCGTCGCGCGACCAGCCGCCGCCGTGGTCGACGAACCAGTTGGCCTGCGCGGTGCCGGAGGAGCGGTCCGGCAGGGCGAAGTGGTACGCGCCGCGGATCAGGCCGGCGTTGTAGGAGCCGTTGTACTGCTGGGCGAAGTACGGGTTGGTGTAGGTGGTGCTCTCGGTCGCCTTGACGTAGGCGAAGCGCGCGCCGTTGGCGCGCACCGTGGACCAGGCGACGTTGCCCTGGTGGCTGGAGACGTCGAGGCCGGGGGTCTGGGTGACGGCGAGGGTGGCGGCGGGGGCGGCGCCGGGCTCCCGGCCCTCGTGGGCGGCGACGGTGGAGCCGGCGAAGTCCAGCTCGGGGTGGATCGGGGGCAGTTGACCGCCTCCCCGGGCGGCGGAGTTGTCGGCGGCGGCGTCGGAGGGAGACGCGGTGCCGGGCGCGGGCGCGGGCGCGGGCTCGGCCGCGTACGCCGGGGCGCTGACGCCGACGGCGAGGGCGACCGCGGCGGCGAGGACGGCGAACGCGGGGAGCCGGCGGTTCCCCTGCCTGCTGGTGCGGTCGGTGGGGCTGGCGGAGCGGGAAGTGCTGGGCATGACACTCCTCTGGTCCGTGGTGACGACCCTTGGATTCGCGGACAGCCGGTGCGCCGGTGACGGCGACCGGCTGGAGCAGGGTAGCCATGTACGTGCCAGCCCGCCAGGTATCGGTGGCAACATCCTGAACGGGCGTCACATGGCCGTGGTACCCACCATTCCGCCTTCCTCACGCCCGGAACAGCCCCGGAACATCCCCGGAAGACCGCCCGCCCGGCAGCCCGCCCGGCCTCCCCGCAGCGCCGCCCACCTGCGCGGACGCGGCCCCGGCGGCGACCGGTGCGCGGCGACGGTCCGGGCGCGGGAGCGGTGCGCGGGCGCCCCGCGCACCGGCCCCGCCCGGCGCCCCGCCCGGCGCCCCGCACCGCCGTGTCTTTGCGCCTCGGTCAGCCGGTGGTCGCCCACTCTTCGCGCAGCCGCCCGAACACCTCGTGGAAGGCGGGGAAGGTCTTCCGCACGCAGCCGGGGTCGTCGAAGGTGATGCCGGGCGTCCGCAGCGCGGTGACGGAGAACGACATCACCATCCGGTGGTCGCCGTGCGAGGCGAGTTCGGCGCCGCGCGGGGTGCCCGGGCGGATCTCGATCCAGTCGTGGCCGGTGGCGACGTCGACGCCGAGCCGGCGGAGGTTCCCGGCGCAGGCGTCCAGCCGGTCGCACTCCTTGATCCGGGTGTTGGCGACGTTCTCGATCCGCACCGGCCCGTCGGCGAACGGCGCGAGGGCGGCGAGCGTCGGCATGGTGTCGGAGATGTCGCGCATGTCGACGGTCAGGCCCGACAGGCGTCCGTCCCGGGGGCCCTCGACGGTGACCCGGTCCGCGCCGATCTCCACCCGCGCGCCCATCCGGGCCAGCACGTCGGCGAACCGCAGGTCCCCCTGGAGCGCGTCCCGGCCCAGCCCCGGGACGGTCAGCTCCCGGCCGGTGAGCGCGGCGGCCGCGAAGAAGTAGCTCGCCGTCGAGGCGTCCGGCTCGATCGGGTAGGTGGTGGCGCGGTAGCCGCCGGGCGCGACCTCGAAGACCCGGCCGGTGCGCGTCACGGTGGCGCCGAAGGCCCGCATCATGGCGACGGTGATCTCCACGTACGGCGCCGAGACCAGGTCGGTCACGGTGATCCGCAGGCCCTTCTCGGTGAGCGGGCCGAGCAGCAGCAGCGCGGTGAGGTACTGCGAGGACAGGCTCGCGTCCAGGCTCAGTTCGCCGCCGCGGACCCCGTCGGCGGTGATCTGCAGCGGGTGGTGGCCCTCGGCCTCCTCGTGCCGCAGGTCGACGCCGAGGGTGCGCAGCGCCTCGGTCAGCGGGCCGAGCGGGCGCCGGCGCAGCTGGGCGGAGGCGTTGAAGCGGAAGGTGCCGTGGCCGGCCGCGGCGAGCACGGGCAGGAAGCGGCCGGTGGTCGCGCCGTCGCGGCAGTACACGTCGGCGTCGTGGGCCGGGCCCTGCGGGCGGCCCTCGACCGTCCACCGGTCCGGCTCGCGGGTGAGCGCGTAGCCGAGCGCGTGCAGGCCCTCGGCGAAGCCCTCGGTGTCGTCGGAACGCAGTGGCCGCAGCAGGGTGGTGGTGCCGTCGGCGGCGGCGGCGAGGAACAGCGCCCGCGCGGTCACCGACTTGGAACCGGGGATCTCGACGGTCGTCATGGGGCCTCCGGACTGGGCTGGACTGGACTGGGCTGGACTGTTACTGGACTGGGCTGGAGTGGACCGGGCTGGACTGGGCGGGACGGGTGTGGCGGGTAGGACGGGTGGGGCCCGTCGCGGTCATCCTGCCGGAGGCCGCGCGGTGCCCGGGGGAGTCGTCCGGCTGTTGGACGCGGGTTCGGGACGCCCGTGCGGGGACGGCGCGTTCTGGCCGTCGGCGCGGTGCGGGTCCGGGTGGTCGCCGGGTGCGGGTCCGGGCAGGTCGGAGGCCCCGGTGGCTGTGGCACGATGCCAGGGACCGGCCTTGAGCGGCCGCCGCCCCGCCCGGACCCCGTCCGGGCCCGTCCGAGAAGAGGACCCGTGCCCGAGAGCAGCACCCGAGCGTCCGTCGAGGCCGTAGCCGACGCGGAGGCCCCCTCCGTGGCCGTCGACACCGACCGGCTCGGCTTCCGCACCGCGACCACCGCGGACGTGCCCGCCCTGCTCGCCCTGGTCGAGTCCGCCTACCGGGGCGACGCCAGCCGGGCCGGCTGGACCACCGAGGCCGACCTGCTGGAGGGCCAGCGCACCGACACCGAGGGCGTCACCGCGGCCGTCACCCACCCCGACGGCGTGGTGCTGCTCGCCGAGCTGGACGGCGAACTGCTCGCCTGCTGCCAGCTCGAACGCCGGGGCGGCAGCGCCTACTTCGGCATGTTCTCGGTGCGCCCCGGCCGTCAGGGCGGGGGCCTCGGGCGGGCCGTACTCGCGCACGCCGAGAAGTACGCGGCCGAGCAGTGGGGCGTGGCCGAGATGGAGATGACCGTGATCGAGCAGCGCGCCGAGCTGATCGCCTGGTACGAGCGCCGCGGCTTCCGGCGCACCGGCGACTACTCGCCGTTCCCGTACGGCGACGAGCGCTTCGGCGTCCCGCTCCGCTCCGACCTGCGGTTCGAGAAGCTGACCAAGGCGCTCGCCGCCCGGTAGCGGCGGTCGGCCGGCCCCTCCTGAAGGCCGCCCACGCGGTGGGCGGCCTTCGTCCCGTGGCTCAGGCCCCGGCCGGGTGCGGCAGCAGACCGCGCTCGCGCAGCAGCGGGACCACCTGGTCGCGCACGGCGGGGGCCAGCCGCAGGGCCGGATCCAGGCCGTCCGTCCAGCGCAGGTCGGCGAGCTCGGCGGCGGGCGCGGGCGCGCGGTCCAGTCCGGTCTCGAACACGGTCATCCGCATCGGCACGCCCTCCAGCGCGGCGACCGCCTCGATCTCGGTCAGGTGGCGCGGTGCGACGGGGGCCGCGCCGAGCTCCTCCTCCAGCTCGCGGGTCAGCGCCGTCAGCGGACCCTCCCCGGCGTCCGGCTTGCCGCCGGGGAGGTAGTAGACGTCCGGCGCGGCCTTCTTGCTGACGACCAGAAGGCGGCCGTTGTCGACCACGGCGGCGGCCGCGACGGTGAGCAATGCGGGGTTGGGATCGGTTTGCGGCGATTCGTGATCGAACATGATCATGATTGTTGCAGCCGCCGATCATGAGGGACCGTGCGGGGGTGCCCGGCGGACGGGGCCGCGTAGGCTCGGCGGCGTGCCCCGCCACCCGAGGAAGCCCCGGCGACTGGTCGCCGACGGCCGCGCCTACCTGTGGACGCTCCGGCACAGCCACCTCGTGCCCGGCCGCGACCGGCCCCGGGAGTGCCGGGAGACCCTCACGCTGCACCCGCAGCCGCCCGGCTCCGGCGGACCGCTGCGCATCGTCTTCGCCGAGGGCCCCGGCCGGTTCGTCCCGGGCGGCTTCCCGCTGGGCTCCGGCGACGTGGGCCGGGTGCACGGCGCCTCGCTGAACCTGCACGAACCGGGCGCCGGCCGGGCCCTGCTCGACGCCGCCGCGGCGCGCGGGGCATGGCGGCCGGGGGAGCGGCGGGAGGTGCGGGTCGACGGCTGGTCGCTGCTGGAGGCGGCGGCCGCCGCCGTTCCACGGGGGACGCCCGCTCAGCCGTAGATGCTGCGGCAGAGGCGGGCCTGCTCGGAGCCGGCCGCCCAGCGGCCGAACCGCTCCGCCTGGTCGCAGATGGTGTCCGTTCCAGGTACCGCGCCCGCCACGGGGGCGTTCGCGCCGGGGGAGGGCGCGGCGCCGGCGCCGGGCGCCGGAGCGGGCGCCGGGGCGGGGCCTCCGGCCGGGGCGCCCGCCGTCCTGGAGGGCGCCGGGCGTGGCGTACGGCTCGCCTTCGGGCGCGGTGACGCGGAGCGCTCCGCGCCGTCGGCCCGGGCTCCCGCCTGCGGGGCGGACGCCGTGCCCGCCGTACCCTCCGGGCTCGCGGTGGCCGTCGCGCCCGCCGGGCCGGTGGTCTCCAGCCGCGCGCCCTCGCCGCCCGTCGTCGTCGGCGGCGGCAGCGGGGAGGGGGCCGGCACCGGCAGCCGGTCGGCCGCCGGCGAGGCGACCGGGGACGGCGGCAGCGGCGGGGCCGCGGACGGCGCCGGGAAGGCCGCCACCCCGGACGACTCCTCGCCCGGCCCGGGCCCGCACATCGCCAGCACCGCCGCCAGCCCGGCGACGATCCCCGCCGAGCCCGCCACCCACATCCGCCGGCGCCTCCGCCGGGCCGTCTCGGCCGCCGCCGCCAGCGCCTCCCAGGCCGGCGGCTCGCCGGGCGTCGTGGGCGGCGCCGGCACCGGCGGGGGCTGCCACGCGTGCGCGGGCCACTGCCACTGCACGGTGCCGGACGGCATGGTGGTGCCCGCGCCCGGCGGCCGTTCCCGGCCCGCCGACGGCGGTCTGCCCGACACCGGGCCGCCCACCACCGGCCCGCGCGGCGGCGGACCTCCGCTCGCCGCTGTCCCGCCGCCTGCCGGTGTTCCGCCGCCTGCCCATTGCCCGCTCATGTCCTCGTCCTCCTGCCATCGCCTGCTCCGGCTCCCCGGCGGCCCGCCCGTCGCGGACGGCCCGGTCGTACGGGAACGGGGCCGGTCCGGCACCGCCGCAGGGCCCCCGCTCGCCGTACTCAACGAGCGCGCCGACGGCGGGACATGACCCGGAAGTGGGCCCCGGGGCGCGCCCGGGCCGCCTCGCGCCCCGGCCGTACGCTGCCTGCCGGTCCCCGGGTGCGCTCCCCGGAGGTCCGCCACATGCTTGGGGGCATGGAAACCAACAGCCCGTCCGGCACGGCGAAGCCCCAGGTCGAGGTCGCCGAGTTCCGCACCGACAGCCGCTACCGGCTGGTCCGCTTCGAGGGCCACGGCTGGGAGCCGCTCGGCCCGGAGGAGTTCGAACCGCGGGTCAAGCAGCTGTTCCCGGACCTCGACCCCCGCGACCCGGTCCTCGTCGCATGGGCGGACCGCCCGTGGGAATGGCCCGCCTGGCACCCCGGCGAGGCCTGACCGCAAGCGTGACGGCCATTCGGGGTACGGTTGACCCGGCCGCTTGACGGCCGCGACGGCCCCGGTGGACACCGGGTGCCCGCGCCGAGGGCGGAGGGGGAACGGCCACGGTGGTGGGGGAGGCGCGCGGCACGGACCGTCACCGCCCGGCGGGCACCGCCGGCTACGGCGAGCAGGCCGAGCGGCTGGCGGCGCAGTACGAGGCCGTCACCTTCGCCGAGGTCCACCGCGAGGCCCTGCACCTGTTCCCGTCCCGGCCCGCCGACATCCTCGACGTCGGCGCCGGCAGCGGACGCGACGCCGCCGCGCTGGCCGCCCTGGGCCACCGTGTGGTCGCCGCCGAACCCACCGCCGAGCTGCGCCGGATCGGCGAGCACCGGCACGCCGGCCGTGGCGTCCGCTGGGTCGACGACGCCCTGCCCGCGCTGCCCCTGCTCGGCGCGGAGGGCGCGCGCTTCGACGTCGTCCTGCTGACCGCCGTCTGGATGCACCTGGCCCCCGACGAGCGCCCGCCCGCCATGGACGCGCTCACCGCCCTGCTCGCCCCCGGCGGCCGCCTCTTCCTCTCCGTGCGCCACGGCCCCGTCCCGGCGGGGCGCCGGATGTACGACGCCCCGGCCGCCGAGGCCGTCGCCCTCGCGCGTGCCCGCGGCCTGCACCCCCTGCTGCACACCGAACGCCCCGACCTGCACGGCCGCTCCGGCGTCCATTGGACCGTCCTGGTCCTCGCGGGCGCCGACCGCTCCTGAACGTCAGCCCGCGAAGCCGCCGTTGCTCAGCAGCAGCTGGCCGTTGACCCACTGGCCCTGCGGTGAGCAGAGGAAGGCGACCAGGTTCGCCGTGTCGTCCGGGGTGCCGAGACGGCCGAGCGGCGTGCGTCCGAGCACCTCGGTCCGGATCTCCTCGGTCATCCATCCGGTGTCCACCGGGCCGGGGTTGACCACATTGGCGGTCACCCCGAGGTGGGCCAGCTCGTGCACCGCGGCGAGCGTGATCCGGTCGAGCGCCCCCTTGCTCGCGCCGTACGGCAGGTTGCCGGCGGTGTGGTCACTGGTGAGCGCGACGATCCGGCCACTGCCGGCCGGCCCGGCGAACCGCCGCCCGAACTCCCGGATCAGCAGCCAGCTCGCCCGCGCGTTGACGGCGAAGTGGCGGTCGAAGCTCTCCACCGTGGTGTCGAGCAGACCGGAGTCGACCGACTCGCAGTGGCCCAGCACCAGTGCCCTCACACCACCGAGCCGCCGTTCCACCTCGTCGAAGACGTCCGTCGCCGCCGCCGCTTCGGCAAGGTCGGCCTCCACGGCAGCGCTCGCCGCCCCCCGATCGGCGAGCGCCCGCGCGACGGCATCGGCGGCACCCGGCTCGGCACCCCAGGCCATCCGGCGGTCGTAGGCGGTCCAGTAGGTGAAGGCGACATCCCAGCCGTCCTCGGCCAGCCTGCACGCGATACCCGCGCCGATTCCGACCGTCCGCCCGACGCCGGTGACCAGCACCACGGGCCGCGAGGCGGCGGACTGCGGGGGTTCGTGGGCGATCGTCATGAGGAGTGATCATCGTTCCTGCGTGCCGGAACGTCAAATGTCTTCCATGGCAACTCCCTTGCCCTCCAACATCAGCGCCCCGCATCCCGCTGCCGCAAAGCCGGATCTCCACCGCCGCCCCACACCTGCGGGAAAGCGAACTCGCTCACGACCCAACCCAACCGGCCAGGGGGAGACCACCCTCAACCGTTCGCGACGCCCACCCCTCGCCTCGCCGCACGGTTTGCCTTGTGGTGTGGAGTGGGAAGTCGGAGCGGCCGACTTCCTACTCCACACCAGTCGCCCACCACCTCAGCCGAACCCGGCTAGGCTTCTTTCGGGCCGTCAGAAACTACCCAAAGAGTCCGATATGCCCGATTCCCAACAAGTTGCAGAACTCTGCCCCGCCCCTGCATAAAGCCCCAGGTCGCGAACTCTGCTCCCCGCACACGCGGGGATGGTCCCCCGCGCTCGAACAGCAAACCGGCGGCAATGGACTGCTCCCCGCACACGCGGGGATGGTCCCCTGCACGCCAAGCGCAAGGGCGAGGCCTGCACCCTGCTCCCCGCACACGCGGGGATGGTCCCGACCACTGGGACCCCGGGGCGCTCGACGTCTCCTGCTCCCCGCGCACGCGGGGATGGTCCCGCAGTGGCGAGCGTCTCGTCGCCGTGGCGCCGCTGCTCCCCGCGCACGCGGGGATGGTCCCAACAACGCGAACGTTGCCTTCAACGAGGACGGCTGCTCCCCGCGCACGCGGGGATGGTCCCGGTGAGCAGGCCGAGCACCCTGCTGTGGCGCGCTGCTCCCCGCGCACGCGGGGATGGTCCCGACGATCTGGTCTCGACGGCGTCGGACATGGTCTGCTCCCCGCGCACGCGGGGATGGTCCCGCCGGGCCCTCGATGACGACCAGCTCGGCATGCTGCTCCCCGCGCACGCGGGGATGGTCCCCGCCCTGCACCGCGGCCAGCTTGTCGAGCAGGCTGCTCCCCGCGCACGCGGGGATGGTCCCCGCCCTGCACCGCGGCCAGCTTGTCGAGCAGGCTGCTCCCCGCGCACGCGGGGATGGTCCCCCCACCCTGCGTCACCAGACTGCCCACGACGACTGCTTCCCGCGCACGCGGGGATGGTCCCACCTCTAGTTCGACAACAGAACGGGCCCAGGCCTGCTCCCCGCGCCCGCGGGGATGGTCCCCAGCGGGCGAAACCGGTGAACCACTTGGCGATCTGCTCCCCGTGTGTGCGGGGTGCGGGCTTGTGAGCTGGGGTTCTTGAGGGGATTCTGCAACTCGCCGCGAGTTGGGCAGCTTGGACTCTTGCGTGGGCGTGCAGTGGGGGCCTTGGCCGTACGGCAAGAGATGGGTGTCAGGTCGGTGGGCTCCGTCGGCCTCGCGTGGCGGGGGCGGGGGTGGTCAGGAAGGGGTTGCCGCGCCGAAGTCGTCGGCGACCAGGCGGGTGGCCCAGCGGCGGAGGACGTCGGCCACGGGCGGGTGGTGGAGGCCGGCGGCCTGGGCGAGGTGGTCGGCGGAGGTGGTGTCGTAGCGGTCCTCGGAGAGGAAGGTGAGGGTCTCCGGGTCGGCGCCGGTGAGTGCGCGCGGCAGTCGTCGGACGATACCGACCGGGACCCGGCCCCGAGGTGCGCGGACGCCCAGGTGTTCGGCGAGCAGTGTGATCATCTCGGGCAGGGGCGGGGTGGCCGGGTCGAGCACGGTGTGGGCGTGTGCCGGTCCGGCGTCGTGCTCCGGGACGGCGGCGAGGAACCGGGCCAGGTGGTCGATCGCCACCACGGGCAGGAAGGTGCGGGCGGTGCCCGGCAGCAGCGGCAGGCGGCCGGACCAGAGTTGGCGGACCAGGCCGGCGAGTCCCAGGTACTGCCCGGACTCGCCGGTGATCGAGTGGCCGATGACGCTGCTCGGGTTGACCGTCGTGAGCGGTACGCCGAGTCGGCCGGCGGTCACCCGGACGGCTGCGTCGCCGAGTTGCTTGGAGGCCTCGTACGCGCCGAGGCGGGCGTAGAGGGTGTCGGCCTCGGCGGGCGGAAGCGGGTGGCGGGGTGCGGTGTCGCGGCCGACGCGGTACCCGGAGGCGTGGACCAGTCTGCGCAGGTGCGGTCGTCCGGCGGCCCAGTGCAGGGCGGTGAGCGCGCCGTCGACGTTGGCGGCGTGTGCCGTCGCGCGGTCGAGGCCGAAGCGGAAGACGGCGGCGAGGTTGTGGACGTCGCGGACCTCGGCGAGACGGGCGTCGTCCTCGGGGGTGAGCCCGAGGCCGGGGCGGGTGAGGTCGGCGGCGACGGTGGTGAGCTGGTGGTCGTCGACGCCGTGTGTGCGCAGCCAGGTGCGGAGTTCGCGGTCGCGGGAGGTGCCGGTGTCGGGGCGGAAGGCGGCGGCCGTCGGTTCGCCGCGGTCGAGGAGTTCGAGGACCAGCCAGCGGCCGAGGAAACCGGTGGCGCCGAGGACAAGGGTGGTCGGCGGCGTTGGTGCGGTGCTCATGATGGGCTCCGATTCAGTAGACCGGTCTGCATATTTTTGGCGCATGCGAGAGAGCTAGAGCTAATAAGTAGACCGGTCTGCATATTTTTTGGGGCGCAAACAGTGCGGGCGGGCGCCGGAGTGGCGCCCGCCCGCAGCTTGCGTCAGCGGGTGGGCTGCGGGGCCGGGGCCGGGGTCGGGACCCGCTCCGGGCGTGCGGTGATCAGATGGCGTACGGCGTGGGAGGCGTCGAGCAGCGGTTCCACGGAGCGGCGCACCTGGGCGAGCAGGACCGCGCCCTCCAGCAGCGCGAGCGCCTGGCCGGCCGCGACGTCCGCCTCGGCCGCCTCGAAGCCCTCGGCCGTCAGGCACTGCGCGAGCACGCGCTGCCAGCCCGCGTACACCTCCGCGCAGACCTGGCGCAGGCCTTCGTTGCCGCCCGCGACCTCCAGGGCGACGGTCGCGACCGGGCAGCCCTTGGTGAACCCGGACTGCGTGAGGCGGTCGGCGAAGGTCCGGGCCAGGGCGGTGAGCGCGGTGGCCGTGTCGGCGCCCCCGCGCACGGTTGCGGCGAGCAGGTCCGAGACCTCCTGGCCGGCCTGGGTGAGCGCGGCGGCGACCAGTTGGTCCTTGCCTTCGGGGAAGTGGAAGTAGAGCGAGCCGCGTGGTGCGCCGCTCTCGGCCACGATTTGGTTGAGGCCGGTACCGAAGTAGCCGTGTGCTTCGATCAGGCTCCGGGTCCCGGCGATCAGCCGGGCGCGGGTCTCCTCGCCTTTGACTCCCATGCGGAAAACTGTAGACCGGTCTACATATTCCTGTCGACTCCCTACGTCGACCAAAGTTGACGTGGCGGCGGTTCCTGGTGCCGCCCCCGATCGCATACCGTTCCGCGCATGACGAAGAGCCACCCGTCGAGCCCCGGCCCCCAGAGCGGCCGCACCGGCATGCTCGCCGCGCTGCTGGCGCTGAGCGTCTCCACCATCGCGCTGACCGCCCCGCGCACCGCCTCCGGCGCGCCCGGCGAGGTGGTCGTGGACGAGGGCTTCAACACCCCGGAACTCCCCGCCGGTTGGAGCGCCGCCGAGGGTGACTGGAAGGTGGAGAACGGCCGGCTGGTCGGCACCTCCGCCGACGCCGGCCGGCAGACCAGGATCACCTTCGGCCGCCACCTCGACGACTTCCGCGTCGAGGTCACCGCCCGCTTCGAGACCGCCGTCGACGACGTCCACTGGACGGCCCTCGGCCTGGAGTTCGGCCGGAGCGCCACCGACACGGCCGGCCGCGACGTCCGGATCGCCGTCGAGGTGCACGGCACCACCGCCCGCTGGACCGTCGACGGCGGCGAGGTGATGTCCGCCGCCCGGGTCGCCCGCAGCGCGGACGACGGCCAGGCGCTGCTGGTCGACGGCGCGACGGTCTCCTTCGACGACGTCAGGGTGACCGCGCTCGCCCCGGGCGCCTTCGTCCGCCGGCCGGGTGCGCCGCTCGCCGTGTTCGCCCACCGTGGCGCCTCCTCCGCCGCGCCCGAGAACACCCTGCTCGCCGACGAGGTCGCCCGCCGGGCCGGCGCCGACTGGATCGAGAACGACGTGCGGCCCAGCCGCGACGGCGTGCCGTACGTCCTGCACGACGACACGGTGAACCGCACCACCAACGGCACCGGTGCCGTCCGCGACCTGACCGCCGCCCAGCTGGACGGCCTGGACGCCGGTTCCTGGTTCGCCCCGACCACGGCCGGCGCGCGGCTGCCGAGCCTCGCCGCCCAGCTGGACGACCTGCGCACCCGCGGCGGCAACCTCCTGCTGGAGATCAAGGGCCCGCACACCCGCGACGAGGTGGCCCGCATCGTTCAGGAGGTCCGCGGCCACGAGATGACCGGCCGGGTCCTCGTCCAGAGCTTCGAGGCCGACGCCCTGCGCCACACCCGCGAACTCGCCCCCGAACTGCCGCTCGCCCTGCTGCGCAGCGGCCTCGACGACGATCCGGTGGCCGTCTCCCGGGAGCTCGGTCTGGCCGCCTACCACCCCGCCGACGAAGCCCTCGCGGCCCGCCCGGAGGTGGTCGCGGCTCTGCACGCGGCGGGCGTCGCGGTCAACGTCTGGACCGTCGACTCCGCCACCCGATGGAAGGCCCTGGACGCCGCGGGAGTCGACGGAGTCATCACCAACCGCCCGGCCGAGCTCGCGGGTTGGATCTCCGCGCACCAGTAGCGGTGCAGCGGTCCCGGCAGCGCGGCCGACGCCGGGGTCCATTCGCGGCCGAGGCCGGGGCCCATTCGCTGACGAACCGTCAATCTCCTTGATCGAAATGGCGAACCGGTATCCGGTCCGCGACATCGGGCGGCTATCCTTGCGCTTCGGTGCGCCCCGGCGCGCCGGAGCCGCACAGGCACGTGGACCGTTGAGGTGGGGGAGACATGGCGGACGGGCCGGAGATCACGGAGCTGGACTCCCTGGAGTTCTGGGTCACCGAGGACGACGAGGAGGACGGCGACACCATGGGCGTCTTCCGGCGCGACCGCGAGGCCGTCCTGCGCCGGGTCCCCCTCGGCGCCCTGCGCAGCAACCTCACCGAGACCGTCGACGCGTTGCAGGCGCTGTTCGAGCAGATCGCGGAGCGCGGCGGCCCGATGCCGCTCAAGGAGGTGCAGTTGAGCTTCCAGGTCTCGGCCTCCGGCGGCGTGCAGCTGATCGGCAGCTCCCAGGTGCAGGGCACGCGCGGGATCACCTTCGTCTTCGGCCGCTGACGCACGACGGGGCCGTACTCGATGCACGGGGGGTTCGCCGCGCTGCTGCTCGGCGCCAGCGACTACGACCTCGTGGGCTTCACACCCCTGCCCTTCGTCCCCCGGGACCTCGAACGGCTCGGCGAGGCCCTGCTGGCGCGCGACTTCCGGGTGGTGCTGCCCCCGGCGCGTGGCCAGGTCGGCGCCAACTTCGTGAACGGCGAGGTCGGCCACTTCCTGCGGACCGCCCGGCGCGGCGAGACGGTGCTGATCTGCCTGAGCGGCCACGGGCTGCACGCGGAGGGCAAGGACTACCTGATCCCCGAGGACCTGCACTCGGGGGTGGAGCCGCCGTGGTCCGGCTGCGTCGCCATCGACTGGAGGTACGAGGTCGAGCGGACCCCGGCCGCCCAGGTGCTGTTCCTGATCGACGCCTGCCGCAACGGCGTCCGGCAGGACTTCATGAGCGGCACGATCGGCTGGGGCACCCGGGAGGCCCTGGTCGTCGCCGGCCGCAGCGTCGCCCACCTGTACGCCTGTTCACCCGGTGAGTACGCGCGCTTCGTCGGCTCCGACGACCTCCAACAGGACGCCGGGGGAGGCTCGTTCAGCCTGTTCTCGCGCGCCGTCCTGGACGTGCTGCTGGCGCACGACGGGCCGTTGAACCTGGAGCAGTTGCGCGTCGGCACCCAGTCCCGGATCCAGGAGTACCACGAGCGCTACGGCAAGCAGGGCCGGCCGCAGCACGTCCGGGTCCTCACCGACGTCGACCAGACGGCGTTCCTGGTCGCGGGCCCGGCCCGGCGCACCGTCGCCCCGCCCGCCGGCGGGGCGGGCGGATCGGCGCCGGTCCTGCAACCGCTCGCCGCCGACCTCGCCGCCGACCCCGCGTCCACCGACCCGGGGGAACTGCTGGGGCGCGCCGTCCACGAACTGCAGACCACCGGGCGGACCGGGTTCCTGGAGGAGTGCGCGGCCGTCGGCCCGCCGGCCGACCTGCTCTGGCTCTGCTCGCTGCCCCTCGCCCCGGCGGCGGCCGCCGCGATGTGGACGGCCGCGGGCCTGCGGCGGCCGGTCGCCTCGCTGATGGAACTGCTCGCAGCCCTCTGCGGCGGGGGCCGGACGGCGGCCGCGCACCGGGTGCTGGAGTCGGCGGCCACCGGACGGCCGGCGGACGAGCTGTTGCGCGCGCTCGGCGCCCTCGGCCTGCCGCCGGAGACCGCCGACGCGCTGCGCGGGACGGTCCTCGGGGCGCTGGGCGGCCTGCCGCCGGCCGAGCTGGCGGCGTGCGTGGTCACGCTGAAGCGGGCGGACCTCGGAGCCGAGGCGAAGTCGGTCCTCGCGACGCCACGGACGGTTGAGGGCCTGCTGCCGCTGCTGGCCGCACTGGACGCCGCGGAGCTGGCGGCCGAGGCCCGTGAGCTGCTGCGGGAGGCGGTCACCGGGTACGGCGCGCAAGCGGTGGACGGCCTCGTCGAGGCGCTCGGGCGCGCGGGCCGGGCCGAGCACCGCACCACCGTGCTGACGCTCCTCGCGATGGGGCCCTCGGACGGCATCGTCGCCTGGCTGGCGACCGGCCGTTCGCGCGCCGGCCTCACCGGGGACGCCGCCTTCGCCGAGGACACCGCCTTCACCCCGGACGCCGCCTCTACCCCGGACGCCGCCTTCGCCGAGGACGCCGCCTTCGTCCTCAGGACCGCCGTGGCCGCCGGGGACCGGCATGCCCTTCCACCGGCGCTGCGCGCCGCCGGTCTGGCGAACCACCGCGACACCGTCCACGAGGAGATCGGCCGGCTCCCGACGGCGGACGTGTGCGTGGCGCTGAAGCGTCTGACGGACGCCGGTGCGACGGAGGACGCCGAGGCGGTGGCGGCCCGCGCGGTCCGGCCGTTCCGCCCGCAGCGGGCGGCGGAACTGGTTCTCCTGCTCGACCGAGACGGACCCGCCGCGCTGCTGGCGCCCGTCTGCCGGGAGCTGTCCGAGCAGCCCCCGGCCCAGGTGGTGGCGCTCGTCGGGCACCTCGGGAACGCCGGGGGTCTCGCCAAGACGGTCATGTCGTCCTTGGGCCCCTTGTATCCGCTGGATGCGGCCGTGCCGCTGATCAAGGCACTCCGTGAGCGCGGGCTCACCGGCGCCGCGGGCCGCTTCCGGCGCGCGCTGGTCCGTGAGCGGCGGGCGGCGGACCTCCTGCCCGTGCTGGCCGGGGCCGGCGAGCAGGACCGGTCCGCGTTCCTGAAGGACCTCCTCGGGGACTCCCGGCCCCCGGACCAGCTCGCCGAACTCCTCCACCTGGCCTGCGGAGAGGACCTGCGCGGCACCGTCGGCCACTGGATGGCGTCGAAGGTCGTCGACGGGGCCGACGACGAGGTGCTCGTCGCCGTGCTCGCCGAACTCCGGGCGCACGGCCGGGAGGCCGCCGAGGAGGAACTGATCGATGAACTGGGGTTCGGCCTGGGAGCGGATCGCCCGGAGCGGGTCGCCCAGTTGCTGGTGGCCAAGGGCCTGCACGATCCCGCCGCCCGCCTGCTCCTCCGGGTGGCCGACAGACGGGGCCCGACGGGCGTCGCCATGCTCGGTGCGAGCGTGCTGGCGTACCTGCAGCCGGAACTCGGCCGGCGCCTGCTGGTCGAGGCGACCCAGGACCGGCCGGTGGCCTTCCTGGCCGAGCTGGCCGTGGCCCTGACCCAGCACCCGGGCGGACCGGGGCCGCTCGCCGAGCGCGCCGAGATCCTCCGCCGGGTGGTAGAAGGGCGCTCGCCGGCGGATGTGGCGGAACTGCTGGTCATCCTCGACGTCCAGCAGCCGGACGCCCGCTCGCCCATCGACGTCACCGCCCTGCTCGGCCTGTTCCTCAGTGCCAGACCGGTCGACGAGATCGGGGCCCTCCTCCGGGAACTGGACGCCCGCCACACCCCGCACGGGGCCGGCGGTCGCCTGGCGGCCGCCGTCCGGGACTTCGCGCCCGCTCTGTTCCACGCCGCCCGCGAGACCTCGGAGGAGGCGGGTACCCGCTACGTGCTGGAGGCGTTCCGGGTCCCCACGCCGATGCGGACGGGGGAGGTGGCCCTACTCCTCAGGGAACTGGAAGGGCGCGGCTGCCATGAGGAGATCCTCGCCGTGTTCGAGCAGCTGGGCCGCTTCCAGAAACCCCCGGCCGTGAGCGAACTGCTGGTCGTGTTCAGGGACACGGTCCTCTTCGAGGTGGTGTGCGGGGCGGTGGCGAACCGGCCGCTGTTGGAGATCGCCGCGATTCTGGTGGAGTCCGATGGACTTGGACCGGCGGGCCGCCGGGTCGCGGAGTACCTGGGCCGGTCCGCCCCGTCGGACCTCTGCCGGGACGTACTGGTCGCCCTGCTCGTCCGACGGCAGCGGGGTGCCGCCGGCATGCTCCTCGAAGCCGTCCCGTGGTCCCGCTCGACGGAGGAACTCGTCACGCTGCTCGCCGTCCTGGAGCGGGAGAGCGAGGACCGGCGCCGGGCGGCGCTGGACACCCTGACCCTCGATCTGCTCTCCGCCGACCGGGCGATGGAGCTCCTCCACCACCTGCACGACCAAGGGCTGCCGGAGGGCGCCGTTCCCGTCCTGCGGGCGCTCGCGCACAGCCCGGACGCCTGCGGCCCCTGGCTGGAGATGCACGCACTCGGCTGGTTCCGGTACGCCGCCGTCCTGCTCGACCAGCTCCCACGGGAGACGGACGTCCTCCCGTGGTACCGGCGGTTGCCGGGGCCGTTGCCGGAGCCGCAGCGGAAGGCCCTGCTGCGGGAGACCGGGGCGGACGGCCCGCCGCGCGCACTCGCCGCCGGCGCCGCCACGGCCCGGGCGGCGCTGGGCGCGGCGGCCCTGCACCGGTCGCCCGGGGCCGTCGCCAAGCTGCTGATCGCCCTGGCCGGCGAACCCGGCGGGTGGACCGAGCCGGGGCGGATCCTCGCGGCGGCCCGGCCGGGCCCCGAACTCCTGCTGATCCTCGCGGCGTTGGGACGGATGGGGCACCCGGACGAGGCGGCCCGGATCATCGACCGCGTGGTCGCCGACGAGCCGGTGACCAGAGTCGCCGAACTGCTGGACGCCGGGGAGGGTGCGGCGGCACTGATCGCCGAGTCCGTGGTCACCCGGGACACGACCGCCGACCTCATCGACAGCCTGGTGCGGGTCGGTCACCGAGGGAGCGCCGAGGTGCTGATCGACGCCGTCCTGGCTTCCCGGCTCAGCGGCAGCCGGATCGCCGAGGTGGTGGCGAGGCTGGCCCGCACGGGGGCGCAGCCGGCAGTCCGCGTCCGCCTGACCAACGGCTTCTGCGGCCGACAGCGGGCCGCGGAGGTCGCCGCCTTCCTGGCCTATCTCGACCGGAACGGTCCGAGGCCGGATCTCGAACAGGCCCTCGCGGCGGTCCGCGCGTTCCGTGACCGGGAGCTGGGCGAGATCCGGCAGGCCCTGAAGGATTCGGGCTACGGGAACCGCCGTCTGCTGACCGCGCTCGCCGAGCAGCCCTCGCCGCCGCCCACCGGTCGGCGCTTCTGGCGCAAGGACACCAACGGCCCCTGACCGCACGGCCCGGTCCGCCGGACGCCTGCCCGTCCTACCCCTCCCGCCCGCCCCAAGCGTTCGGCGGGGTCGGCCCGGCGTCCGGGTAGTGGCGGCGGATCTCGCTCAGCACCCACTCGTCGGCCGTCCGGACGTCCCAGCTCGTGCTGTCGAACTCCCGCAGGGTCACCACGAGTTCACCGCCCGCGTAGCCCTCGAACTCCGCTTCCACCGCCCGCCGGTGCGGCCCGGCCAGGGCCAACAGTTCGAGGGTGGGGATCCCGGAACCCGCCGACGTGGCCTCCATCTACCCGAGCATGGTGTGCTGGGCGCCGTCCAGCCAGGCCGCGAACGAGAGCGACCATCCTGGAGGAGCCGGTGGCTCCGGCTCCTCCCTCCACGGGGCTGGTCCCTCCCGGGGGAAACGACTTCCGGCGCGGTCCCGGACCCTAGAACGTGCCGAAGTTCGCCGGGCCCGTCGGGCGGTAGGTGTGGGCGGTGACGCCGGACGGGGTGGTGCGGGTGCTGGCGAGGTGGAAGGCGGTGGGCGGGCCGGCCTCGGGGAAGAGGCGGTGGCCGGTGCCGAGCCGGACGGGGGCGGTGACCAGGTGGTACTCGTCGATGACGCCGTGCGGCATCAGGGCACGGGCGAGGGCGCCGCTGCCGTGGATCTGGATCTCGGTGTCGCCCAGCCGGTCCTTGAGCACGGCCACCTCGCCGGCCAGGCCGCCGGGGGCGGCGCCCGTCAGCACGGTGGTGTTGTGCCAGGCGGGGTCGCGCAGGGTGGTCGAGGCGACGTACTTGGGCAGGGTGTTGAGCGGGACGGCGATCGGGTCGGCGGGGTCGGTCATCTTCGGCCAGTAGCCCGCGAAGATGTCGTACGTCCGGCGGCCGAGCAGGAAGGCGCCGGCGCGGCCGATCACCGCGTTCATCAGGGCGCCGAACTCCTCGTCGGCGAACGGGAACAGCCAGCCGCCGTGGGCGAAGCCGTCCTCGCGGTCCTCCTCCGGCCCGCCGGGGGCCTGCATCACGCCGTCGAGGGTCAGGAAGGTGGTCAGCACGAGCTTGGCCATGAAGGGTCTCCCCGGTCGGATGTCGCCCCCCGGTGACCCAAGATCCCAGACCGGCCGCCGCCGCGCCGCCGCGCCACGCCGTCGCGCTGGCGCCCGGCCCGTCGTCCCTCCGCAGGGACGACGGGGCGGGCGGGCCGGGCGACCGGCGATGCTCCTACGCTCGTGCCATGACGACCCCCCAACCCGCACCCCTCGACCTCCTCCTTCTCTGGCGCGGCGGGTTCACCGACCGTGAACTCGACACCCTGCACGCCGCCGCCTTCGGCGACACGGTCGACGCCGACCGCCCGCCCACCCCCTGGCGCGCCCGGCTGGAGCGCCACAGCCTCGGCTGGGTCTGCGCCCGCCCGGCCCCGGACGGCCCGCTGCTCGGCTTCGTCAACGTCCTCTGGGACGGCGGCGTCCACGCCTTCCTCCTGGACACCGCCGTCGACCCTGCCGCCCGGCGGCGCGGCACCGGCACCCGGCTGGTCGCCACAGCCGCCGACAACGCCCGCGCGGCGGGCTGTGACTGGCTGCACGTCGACTTCGAACCCCACCTGCGCGGCTACTACCTCGACGCCTGCGGCTTCCGCGCCACCGACGCCGGGCTGATCCGCCTCTGAGCGCCGTCCCGTACGCTCGCGGGATGGACGGATGGGTGGGGGCCTGGACCGGCGGACGGCGGGCCGTGCACATCGGCAACGTCGCCGACTTCAACGAGCAGTTCCGCCAGGAGGACGAGCGGCCGGACGCCGACCGTCGCGCCCGCCGGCTGCGCCAGGCCCACCACTACGCGGGTCTCGCCGTCGCCTACAGCCCCGACCCCTCCGCCCTGGTGCTTCCCGCCGAGGCCGACCGGGCCTGGATCGACCTGCTCGCCCGTGAACTCGACTGGGGGCCGGTCGAGTTCCACTCCGGCATCGCCCCCGGCAGCACGGTGGCCGACGCCCTCGCCGCCCGCCCCGCCCTGGCGGAACGGCTCGCCGGTGACCCGGGACCGGTGCTGCACTGGGGCCGCACCCCCGACCTCGGCGACGGGCCGGAGCTCGCGGCCGTGCGCCGCTACGAGTCCAAGGCGGCCACCCACGAGCTGTTCACCGCCCTCGCCCCCGGCCACCCCGGCATCCGGGTGCCCCGCCAGGAGCACGCCGACACCCCGCGCCGCGCCGCCCGCCGGCTGGCCGCCCGCGCCGCCCGGGGCCTCACCACCGTGCTCAAGTCCCCGCACGGCGTGGGCGGTTACGGCACCGCCGTGGTCACCCCGCAGGAACTGCTCGCGGCCGGCGGCGCCCGGGCGCTGCTGCGCCGCCTGGTCCGCGAGGACGTGCTGCCACCCGGCGGCGACCTCCTGCTGGAGGAGTACGTGGACAGCGGACCGGCCGGCTCGGGCCGGTTGCGCGACCTTACCTTCGACGCGGTGATCGGCGCCGACGGGCGGGTGCACCCGGTCGGCGTCGGCGAGATGGCCGTCGACGGCACCCGCTACCAGGGCGTGACGGTCGGTCCGGGCGTGGTGCCGCCCGGCGCAGCGGCCGCCGCCGAACGGTTCGGGCTCGCGGTGGGGGAGCGGCTGGCCGCCGCCGGCCACCGGGGCTGGTACGACGTCGACTTCGTCACCGACCGCGAGCGCAGACTCGCCCCGACCGAGGCCAATCTGCGGCTCACCGGCCCCGCGATCGCCTTCGTGCTGCGCCACCGCCTGGACGAGGTGCGCGGCCCCGGCCACCTGGTGCGCACCCTGGACGCCATGCCGCTCGGCGCCCGGCTCTCCCAGGAGGCGCTGTTCGGCCACCTGGAACGGCTGCGCCCGCAGTGCGCGCGGCTCGGCGCGACCGTCCTGCCGCTGATCGTGACGGCCTGCTACGAGCCGGAGCCCGCCGTCGGCCTGGCGCTCGCGGCGCGCGACGCCGAGGCGCTGGACGCGGCGCAGGCCCTGCTCGGGTCGGCCCACCACGCGCTGGGCCGGATGTTCGAGGCGCTGCGCTGACCGGGCGGGGGCCGGCGCAGCGCGTGGTCGGCTCAACGGCGGTGCGGCGGGCGCGGCTCCTTCGGCTGCCAGGCGAGGAAGCGGACCACGACCGCCGCCGAGACCATCAGCGCCACATTGAACACGTAGACCAGCCACACCTCGGTGGCCCACACCGCCCGGTTGGCGGTCCGGTACAGGTTGTCCTGCGGCCACCACGCCGCCAGCAGCCAGAACACCGACATGTGGGCGGCGACCGAGAGCCCGGGCGGGCGCCCGAGGCGGCCGATCGCCGGGGCGCCGACCAGCAGCCAGGCCGCGCCCAGCCCGAACGAGGCCCACTCGAAGAGGTACAGGCCCCGGAAGAAGGCGTCGTACGGGGACGGCACCAGCGAGACGTCCGTCGAACCCGGCCACAACTGCCCGCTGACCAGCCACGCGGCCGCCGCGAACGGCACCGCCAGCAGCAGCACCGCGCAGCCGGTCCGCGTCTCCTGGGAGGCCGCCCCGCCGCCCGCGCCCTTGCCCCGGTACCCCTTGCCGCCGCGCGCCCGGTGCGGCGCGGCGTGGCCGACCGGCGCGGGCAGCGGCAGCGCGCCCCGGTCGAGCTTGCCGGCCCGGGTGCGCGGCAGTTCGGCCAGTGGGACGACGGCGGCCGGCGCCTCGTCCTTCGGCAGGTGGACGACGAGGTAGGTGGAGAGGGACCAACTGTCGGTGCCCGGCGTGCCGGGCACGGTCGCCGCGTAGCCGACCAGCTCCCGCCGGCCGGGCGCCACCTCCACCTCGGTGACGGCCGCCTCCCGCACCTCCGGGTACGCGCGCAGCCGGGCCTCGGCGCGGGCCGCCACGCTCACCCTGGCCACCACGGCGGAGGACGACGGCTGCTCCCGCGGCCCGACCACGCCCGCCGCCCGGCCGACGAAGCGCAGCGTGCCGTCCGGCGCGAGCCGGCCGAGGTCCCCGGTGCGCAGCAGCCGCCCGTCCGGGTCGAAGTCCGCCCGGACGAACCGCCGCGCCGTCTCCTCGGGCCGACCGAGGTAGCCCCGGCCGAGGCCCGGACCGGCGAGCGCGATCTCACCGGTCGTGCCGTCCGTGTACGGGGCGCCGTCGGGACCGAGCACGTACACCCGGGAGCCGGGGAACGGCACGCCGACCACCGACTCCGCACCGCTGTTCGGTGGCTCGTCGAGGCTCCGGAGCTCGAAGTACGTGCTGTCCACGGCGGCTTCGGCCAGCCCGTAGACGTGCACCACCCGGGTACCGGGGCCGAGCAGCCGTCGCAGCGCCAGGTGCTCGTCCGGCCACCACTTCTCGGCGCCGACGGTGAGCAGCCGCAGGCCCGGCAGGCCCGCTGCCCCGTCTTCCGTCCCGCCTTCCGCGCCGCCCGCCGTCCCGCCTTCCACGCCGCCCGCCGCGCCGCCCGCCGCCGCGAGGTGGGCGGTGAGGCGGCGCGCGGTGCGCACGTTCAGTTCCATCACGGTGATCCGCTCGGCGGCCACCAGCGCGGGCAGGTCGGCGATGTCGGCGCCGCGGTCCAGCGTCAGATTGCGCGGGGCGACCACCAGGGTGGCGCCCGAGCAGAGCGCGCGCACCCAGTCGGCGGTGAAGACGTCGAACTCCAGGCTCGCGGTGCTCAGCACCCGGTCGGCGGGGGAGAGGCCGTAGGCCTCGCTCCAGCCGTGGTGGGCGGCCAGCAGGTTGCGGTGCTCGACCACCGCGCAGCGCGGCGCGCCGGTGGTGCCCGAGGTGGTGAACACCACTGCGGCGTCCTCGGGCCCGACCGCCACCGGGGGCGGCCCGGCGGGCGGCTCCGTCAGGGCGGCGGCGGCCGAATCCACGCAGACCAGCGCCCGCGCGCCGGCGTCGGTCAGCCGGATCCGGTGGGCCTCCTCGGTGACGACCACGGCCGGCGAGGCCTCGTCGAGCACGTGCCGCAGCAGCGCGTCCGGCGCGCCCGGCTCCAGCGGCACGTACGCGGCGCCCGCCTTCAGCACGGCCAGCAGGGCGACGTACACCTCGGTGCCCCGGCCGACCGCGACCGCGGCCCGCCCGCCGGGGCCGAGCCCGAGGCCGGCCAGGTGGCGGGCCAGCCGGTCGGCCCGCGCGTCCAGCTCGCCGTAGGTCAGCTCCCGTCCGGCCCACCGGACGGCGACCGCCCCGGGGGCGCTCCGCGCGTGCTCCTCGAAGCGTCCGGGCAGTGTCCCGGCGCGTCCCGCTCCGGCCTCGACCGGCTTTCCCGTCCCTGCCATGCCCGCCCCCTCCGGCCGTCCCGCACCGGTTCCACGCTCCGCGCACCTGTTCCGGTTCCCGTATCGTGCCGTCAACTCCGGTACCGGGAAAGAGGTGTGCGGGAGCGGGGTGTCGTCAGGCTTGCAGGAGGACGGCAGGCATCGGCCTGGGGCTCACCAGCGCCACGGGGCCGGCCATCGCCCGCAGGGTCTCGCGCAGCCTGCCCTGGAGAGCGGCCATGGTCCGGTGGGCCTGCGGGGTGTCGACGTAGATCGAGTTGATGTGCAGCCCGGCGGAGTCCCGCTGGAACCACGAGGCGCTGCCGTTCACGCGAGACACCCACACGTAGGCCGTCGGCCGCCACTGCTGATGGTGCTCGGCTCCCGGGCACCTCCGCATGTCGATGTAGGAGAGGAAATTGACCGGGAACGGCCAGCAGCGGCCCGTGAAGTGCTCCGGCGCAAAGAGTTCCCAGGCTCGGATGAAGGGCACGTCGATGCTCTCCATCATCGTCGTGAATCCGTCCCGGACCCCCCTGATGAGCTGTCCGAAGGCGAGGTCCCGGGCGGCGGAGAACTCGATGGGCAGGGTGTTCACGAACCAGCCGAGGGAGTCCCGCCAGGTGGCCCGGCCGCGTTCGCTGAGCGGCATCAGTGCCCGGTAGAGGTCCGGCCCGCCCTCGTCCCGCAGGGCCACGGCCGCCGCCGCGAGGACTCCCATGAACGGCTTCCCGCCCACGTCCCGGCACCGGGCCTCCAGCGCCTCGGCCTGCCGGTCGTCCAACAGGGTCGCGGTGTCGTTGACCGGCGGGTACAGCCGCCCGGGCTCGACCCCGAGGTCCAGCGGGAACCGCGGGAAGACTCCGCCGTTCCGGCCGATGAAGGCCTTCCAGTAGACGAGCCGGTCGTCGTCGACACCGATGGAGTCGTAGCACCGGCGCTGCTCGCGGGCGAACTCCAGGTAGCTTCCCGGGCGCGGGAGGCCGGGATCCTCGCCACGGCAGTACGCGGCGTACGCGACCTGGACGTCGCGGACCACGTTCGGCATCGACATGCCGTCGGACACGATGTGGTCGAAGGCGAGGTACACCGTCGTGGAGCCGCCGTCCCGCAGGACGGCGCCCATGACGTACGGCGGCCAGGCCATCGTGTCGATGCTCTTCCTGAAGCCGTCCCCCAGGAACGCGCGGATCTCCTGGGACGTGTCGAACCCGCCCAGGTCGACGGCTTCGATCCCGATGCCGTCGGGCCGGTGCACGGCGTAGGACAGGTTCTCGGGAACCCGGTGGAACTCACAGCGCAGGAGGTCGTGCCGACGGACCAGGTAGAGCAGGGCCGACTCCAGGGCCGCGCGGTTCAGCGTTCCCCCGATCTCGAACGTGACGGCGAGCCAAGAGGCCAGGGGCTCGTCGGTGTTGCGGGATTCGTCGATCAGCGCGTGGTGCTTGTCCTGATTGAACGACGCGCTTCTTCGGTTCCGCTCCTCGCGGTGGGGCGGGCCCGTCAGGCCCGTCGGGCCGATGCGCCACTGGACAACGCGCCCCGGCGCGATATCGGCCGTTTCCCATGGGATCTGGCGCATGGCGGTTCTCTCCCGGGACGAAGGGGTGGCTTTCGCGGATCGGTGGGCGGTCGCGGGGGCAGTCGGTTTCGGTCCGGCTGGTTTCCTGCGGCCGTCGTGCGTCCCGGACTTGAACGCCGGGCAGGCACGGCGAAGAACTCCCACCCGCCGATTCTCCAACCGGGGGGATCGCCGTGGGCACCCGATCCACTGCAGAGCGTAGCGCCGTGAATTCGGCACCTTGCTGATCGGCTCGCCGCGTTCCCGGCGCCCGGCCCCGGCGCGGTGTCCACCGCTCGGACACGCCGGTTGCCGTCCGGGCCGACGGTTGTACTCTGCACGCGGACGGTCCGTGCCGGTCCTCCGGTACGGTGCCGCGCCCGTGACCCGCCCCGGTTCCGTAGGAGGCCGCCCGCATGAGCACGCCCGACCCGCGCATCTCGTCCGAGCAGGACACGGCGCCGCCGTCCGCCGCCGAGCCGCTGCTGCGCACCCGGGCCGTCGACGTCGTCCGCGACGGGCGCCACCTGCTGCGCGGGATCGACCTCGCCATCCACCCCGGCGAGCACTGGGCGCTGCTCGGCCCCAACGGCGCCGGCAAGTCCACCCTGCTCGCCCTGCTCGGCGCCGTCTCCCACCCCACCCGGGGCGAGGTGGACGTGCTCGGCCGCCGGCTCGGCCGGGTCGACATCCGCGGGCTGCGGGCCCATCTCGGCCACGTCAACCCCCGCCACCCGCTGCGCTCGCCGCTGACGGTGCGCGAGGTGGTGCTGACCGGCGTGACCAACACCATCGAGCCGGACCTGCACCGCAAGCCCGCACCGGAGGAGCTGGACCGGGCCGAGTTGCTGATCGACACCCTCGGCATGACGGCGGCGGCGGAGTCCGCGTGGACCACGCTCTCCCAGGGGGAGCGGGGCCGGGCGCTGATCGCCCGCGCACTGATGCCCAGTCCGCGGCTGCTGCTGCTCGACGAGCCCGCCACCGGGCTCGACCTGACGGCCCGCGAGCTGCTGCTGGACAGCCTGGACCTGCTGCGCCACCAGCACCCCGAGCTGGCCAGCGTGCTGGTCACCCACCACCTGGAGGAGCTGCCGGAGTCCACCACGCACGCGCTGCTGCTGCGTGACGGGGAGACGGTCGCGGCCGGGCCGGTGGACGAGGTGATGACCACCGATCTGGTGAGCGCCACCTTCGGGCACCCGATCCGGATCACCCGGCACGAGGGCCGCTGGACCGCCCGGGCCGCCGCCCCCCGGCGGTCGGGGCGCACCGGGGCGCTCTGACATCGGACGGGCCTGCGAAGGGGGCGCGCACCGCCGGTGCGCGCCCCCTTTACCACTTCTTTGCCATTCTCGCCACGCCCTGACGCGCCCCCGGTGGCCGAAAATCGTCGGTGAACCGACCGCCGGGAGGCCGCAGGCCTACTCCCACCTGCACCGTTTCGTGACCGCCCCCGGTGTAGACGGCAAAATCCGATATCCCTAAGGTATGCCTTAGCTAAGTGGGTGGGTTGCCCTTCCGTGCCATCACTCCCACCCGTGCTCAGCCCTGCCCTGAACCACCCTGCCCTGACCGCTGGAGCCCGCATGTCCGCCCGTCGTTCCACCGCAGCCACGCTGCTCACCCTCGCCGTGGCGACCGCCGCACTGGCGGGCTGCTCGCAGAAGAAGGACGACAAGGCATCGTCGGACGCGGTCAAGGTGAACGCCACCGACACCGCCTGCGAGGTCTCGAAGACCAGCTTCCCGGCCGGTCACGTCGTGCTCGACATCGCCAACAAGGGCTCGAAGGTCACCGAGGTCTACGTCTACGCCGAGGGCGACAAGATCGTCACCGAGCGCGAGAACATCGGCCCGGGCACCAAGGCGAGCATCACCGCCGAGATCAAGGCCGGCACGTACGAGATCGCCTGCAAGCCGGGCATGGTCGGCGACGGCATCCGCCAGAAGATCACCGTCACCGGCGACGGCGGCTCCGCCGCCCCGGCCGACCCGCGGCTGACCGCGGCCGTCGACGCCTACCGCACCTACGCCCAGGAGCAGGCCGACCTCACCATCCCGGCCGTCGAGGCGTTCGCCGCCGCGATCAACGCCGGCGACCTGGAGAAGGCCAAGTCGCTCTACGCCCCCTCGCGGATGGGCTGGGAGCGCACCGAGCCGGTCGCCGAGAGCTTCGGCGACGTCGACCCGAAGACCGACGCCCGCGAGGACGGCCTGGAGCCGGGCCAGGAGTGGACCGGCTGGCACAAGCTGGAGAAGTCGCTGTGGGCCGACGGCGCGATCGGTGACGCCGAGAAGAAGCTCGCCGACCAGCTGGTCGCCGACCTGAAGGACTGGCAGAAGAAGATCCCCGAGGCGGAGATCACCGCGACCAGCATGGCCAACGGCGCCAAGGAGCTGTTGGACGAGGTCGCCACCGGCAAGGTCACCGGCGAGGAGGAGCGCTACAGCCACACCGACCTGGCCGACTTCGCCGCCAACGTCGAGGGCGCCAAGAAGGCCTATGAGCTGCTGAAGCCGGTCGCCTCCGAGAAGGACGCCGAGCTGGCCAGGACGCTGGACTCCGAGTTCGCCGCCATCGAGACCCTGCTCGCCAAGTACAAGCAGGCCGACGGCACCTACACCTCCTACGACAAGGTCGCCGAGCCGGAGCGCAAGGTCCTGTCCGACGCCGTCAACGCGCTGGGCGAGCCGCTGTCGAAGCTGGCCGCCGCGGTGGTCGCGAAGTAACGCCCGCAGCCCGGTGCGCCCGCCCGTCGGCGCGCACCGGGCACCGTACCCGCGCACCACACCCGCACTGCGCCGTGGCGGCCCCGGTGGCCGCCACGGCGTCCGTGAGTCCAGCACAGAGAAGGGCCCGCCCGCCGATGGACGCCGAGAACCAGCAGCAGAACGGGACGCCGGCCACCGACGGCGCCGCCCCGGACACCGCCGTCGCCCCCGCGGGCCGCACCGACCGCACCGCGGTCAGCCGCCGCGCCGTGATCGGCTGGGCCGGGGCCGGGGTCGCCCTGGGCGCGGCCGGCGTCGGCTCGGTCGCCGCCGCCACCCGCCAGGACGACGACACCCCGGCCGCCCCGGCCCCGGCCGGCGGCGACATCCCCTTCTACGGCGACCACCAGTCCGGCATCGCCACCCCCGTCCAGGACCGGCTGCACTTCGCCGCCTTCGACGTCTCCTCGTCCGCCACCCGCGACTCGCTGATCCGGATGCTGAAGGAGTGGACCAAGGCCGCCGCCGCGATGACCGGCGGCCGCGAGGTCGGCAGCGGGGCGGCCAGCGGCCTGCCGGAGGCGCCGCCGGACGACACCGGCGAGGCCCTGGGCCTGCCGGCCTCCCGGCTGACCCTCACCATCGGCTTCGGCCCGAGCCTGTTCGAGAAGGACGGCGTGGACCGCTTCGGCCTCAAGGCCAGGCGCCCCGAGGCCCTGATCGACCTGCCCAGGTTCAAGGGTGACAACCTCGACCCGCAGCGCAGCGGCGGCGACCTGTGCGTCCAGGCCTGCGCCGACGACCCGCAGGTCGCCGTGCACGCGATCCGCAACCTGGCCCGGATCGGCATGGGCACCGTCAACATCCGCTGGTCGCAACTGGGGTTCGGCAAGACCTCCTCGACCACCCCGGACGCCCAGACCCCGCGCAACATGATGGGGTTCAAGGACGGCACCCACAACATCGCCGGCACCGACACCGCCAGGCTCGCCGAGCACGTCTGGGTCGCCCCCGGCGAGGGCCCGGAGTGGATGACCGGTGGCTCCTACCTGGTCGCCCGCCGGATCCGGATGCACATCGAGACCTGGGACCGCACCTCGCTCAAGGAGCAGGAGGACGTCTTCGGCCGCACCAAGGGCGAGGGCGCCGCGTACGGGCGGACCAAGGAGCACGACGACCCGGACCTCAAGGCGATGCCGGTGGACGCGCACGTCCGCCTGGCCCACCCGGACTCCAACGACGGCCAGATGATCCTGCGCCGCGGCTTCTCCTTCACCGACGGCACCGACGGCCTCGGCCGGCTCGACGCCGGGCTGTTCTTCCTCGCCTACCAGCGCGACAGCCGCAAGGCGTTCGTCCCGCTCCAGCAGCGGCTCGCGGCCTCCGACGCGCTGAACGAGTACATCCAGCACGTCGGTTCGGCCCACTTCGCCTGCCCCGCGGGCGTCCGCAAGCCCGGCGAGTGGTGGGGCCAGGCCCTCTTCGGCTGAGGCCGACCCCCCACCCGTCTCGCCCGTACCACCTCTTCACCCCCCAGGGAGCCAGCGTGTTCGCCAACTACCTGATCGGCCTGCGCGAAGGACTCGAAGCCAGCCTGGTCGTCTGCATCCTGATCGCCTACCTGGTCAAGACCGGCCGCCAGGACCGGCTGCCCCCGGTCTGGACCGGCGTCGGCGTGGCCGTCGCCCTGAGCCTCGGCTTCGGCGCCGTGCTCCAGTTCGGCTCGACCCAGCTCAGCTTCGAGGCCCAGGAGGCGCTCGGCGGCACGCTGTCGATCATCGCCGTCGCCCTGGTCACCTGGATGGTGTTCTGGATGCGCCGCACGGCCCGCCACCTGAAGGCCGAACTGCACGGCAAGCTGGACGCGGCCCTCGCCATGGGCACCGGCGCCCTGGTGGTCACCGCCTTCCTGGCGGTGGGCCGCGAGGGCCTGGAGACCGCGCTGTTCATCTGGACCGCGGTGCAGGCCACCGAGGACGGCTACAACCCGATCATCGGCGCGGCGCTCGGTCTGCTGACCTCGGTGGTGCTGGGCTGGCTGTTCTACCGGGGCGCGCTGAAGATCAACCTGGCGAAGTTCTTCACCTGGACCGGCGCCATGCTGGTCGTGGTCGCCGCCGGTGTGCTCGCCTACGGCGTGCACGACCTCCAGGAGGCCGGCTGGCTGGGCGGCCTGCACGACCGCGCCTTCGACATCTCCTCCACCATCCCCAAGGACAGCTGGTACGGCACCCTGCTCAAGGGCGTGTTCAACTTCCAGCCGGACCCGACCGTCCTCCAGGTGGTGGTCTGGCTCGCCTACCTGGTGCCGACGCTGGCCTTCTTCTTCGGAGTCTTCGGCGGCCGCCCCGCCAAGCCGGTCGCCCCGAAGCCGGATACCGCCAACTCGGCCGTCTGAGCGAACAGTTCACGCCGCGGGCAGGCCCGCCGCACACCGCAGAACGCCCCGTCCTCGCACCGCAGGACGGGGCGTTCGGCGTTCCCGCGCCCCCGGCGGACGGCGTGGCTGACGGTCGGTCAAAAAGTTCACCTCCTGGATCTACCCGCGTAAACCCCTTGGCCCCCATCCTGGTTGGCAGCCCGGGCCGGTTCCCGCCCGGGGGCTTTCCCCTGCCCTCCTCGACCCAGGAGTCCCCCGCATGTCCGCGATCTCCGCCATAGCCGCGCCCCGCCGCGCCCTGGCCGCCGCCCTCGGCGCCCTGCTGCTCGCCCTCACCACCCTGCTGGCCGGCGCCGGAAGCGCCCAGGCCGCCCTGCCGACCCCGGTCTCGGCCGCCACCGCCCGCGGCTACCTCGCCACCATCGCGGTGGCCGCCGACTCCCACACCAGCACCTACGACCGCGCGCTCTTCCCGCACTGGATCACCGTCTCCGGCGCCTGCAACACCCGCGAGACGGTCCTCAAGCGCGACGGCGGCAACGTCGTCACCGACTCCAGCTGCGGCGCCGTCAGCGGCAGCTGGTTCTCGGTCTACGACAACGTCACCACCACCGTCTCGTCGAGCTTCGACATCGACCACCTGGTGCCGCTCGCCGAGGCCTGGCGCTCCGGCGCCTGGGCCTGGACCACCGCCCAGCGCCAGGCCTTCGCCAACGACCTGACCCGCCCGCAGCTGATCGCCGTCTCCGCGAGCTCCAACCGCTCCAAGGGCGACCAGGACCCGTCCGGCTGGCTGCCGCAGGCCTCCTACCGCTGCACCTACACCCGCGCCTGGGTCCAGGTGAAGTACTACTACGGCCTCTCCGTCGACAGCGCCGAGAAGAGCGCCCTCTCCGCTGTCCTCAGCGGCTGCTGAGGAAACGTTCGCTCCCTGTGATGCACCGGCGCCCCACCGTCACCACGGGGGCGCCGGTGCCCCATTGCCCCGCGAATGGGCCTACGGTGGAGGGAGAGAACGTCTCGGCTTGGGAGCGTGGTCGAGATGAGCGGCAACACCGCCGCCCGGCCCAGGTGGTACACCCGCACCTGGCACGTCGTACGGGAGAGCATCAGATTACGGCCGCCCCGATCGGCCTGGCGCGAGCGCGTACTCGCCCGGATCGGGTACCTGCGCGTCCTGCTCGACCGCGAGACCTGCGAGAACCTCCCCGGTGGTCTCCCCGACAACCTCCCCGGTGTCGGCGCCGAGCGCCGCCGCGTCCTGGCCGACGGCGCCCGCGCCCGCCTCGACAGCGCCGCCGCGTCCACCGTCGAACGCTTCCACTGGCGTCGCCCGTGGTCCGGCGCCACCGCCCTGGAGGGCGCCTGGGCCAACGTCCGCGCCGCCGACGTCCTGCTGCTGGAACTCGTCCCCGCCGCGCTGCTGCCCGACCGGGCCATCGACATCCTCGCCATGGCCCGCAACCACCTCGGCCGCAAGGACCTGCGCACCGTCGCACTCGCCAAGCGCGTCGGTGCCGCGAACATCGGCGAACCCGACCGCAACCTGCTGATCCGCACCCTCGACGCCGCCTACGCGGCCCTGGACGCCGAGTACGCCCGGGTGCGCAGCCTGCGCAACCTGCTCTGGGCGGCCACCCTCTGCGTCCTGGTCGGTGTGGCCGGACTGGCGGTCTACGGCTGGTTCAACCCCAAGTCGCTGAGCCTCTGCTTCAGCCCCAACCCCACTCCCGCCGTCACCCAGGCCCCCGCCCTGGTCGTGCCCGACCCCGCCGCCACCCGGCTGGTGGTCTGCCCGTCCGGCGAGTTCGTCTGGGGCACCAAGGGCGTCATCGCCGGCAACTACGCGACCAGCGGCGACATCATCACCGTCGAGGTGGCCGGCCTGGCCGGCGCCGCGCTCACGGTGATCGGCTCGCTGCGCCGCATCCAGGGCACCAGCGCGCCCTTCCTGCTGCCGCTGGCCGCCGCCGCCCTCAAGTTCCCCACCGGCGCCCTCTCCGCGCTGATCGGCCTGCTGCTGATCCGCGGCGCCTTCGTCCCCGGCCTGAGCGACCTCGACAGCCGCGCCCAGGTCCTCGCCTGGGGCGTGGCCTTCGGCGCCGCGCAGCACCTGGTGACCCGGCTGGTCGACGAACGGGCCCAGTCCACCCTGAAGGAGGTCGGGCGACCACCCGGCGGAGACGTTGCGCCGGAGGACGCCACCGGTGGCGCGGCGGCCCGCACCGAATCCTGAGCCATGGCGCCCGACAGCACGCCGCCCGCCGGGGGCGATCCCGGCGGGCGGCGTGTGTTCGGGGGCGGTTCGCGTCGGGGCTACTCGCTCTTGATCGCGCCCAGGATGTCCATGCGGGCCGCGCGGCGGGCGGGCCAGAGGGCGGCGAGCAGGCCGATGACGGCGGCGGCGACGAGGAAGGAGACGATCTGCACCGGGGGCACGACCATGGTGATGTTCTTGAGCGCCTCGGAGATGGTGCGAACGGCGGCCCAGGCGGTGACGATGCCGAGGAGGACGCCGACCACGCCGCCGAACAGGGCGATGATCAGGGACTCCAGGCGGACCATCCGGCCGATGCCGCGGCGGTCCAGGCCGATCGCCCGCAGCATGCCGATCTCGCGGCGGCGCTCGAACACCGACATCGCCATGGTGTTGACGACGCCGAGGACGGCGACCACCACGGACATGCCCAGCAGCCCGTACATGACGTTCAGCACGGCGGTGACCGACCGGCTGTTCTCCTCCTTGATGTCCTTCTCGCCCTTGACGGTGATCAGCGGGTTGCCGCCGGTGGCGTCGCGCAGCGCCTGCTTGAGCTCGGGCGTCGCGCCCTGGTCGCCCTTGACCAGCACCTTCCGCAGGCCGGAGCCGGCGGCGGCGTGCGGGCCGACCACGTGGTCGGGGGCGACCAGTCCGGAGATCTCGCTGTTGCTCTCCACCAGGCCGCCGACGGTCAGGGTGGCGCGGGTGCCGTCGGGGTAGGTGCCGTCGACGGTGGAGCCGACCGTGAGGTGGTTGCGCTCGGCGTAGCGGGTGGTGGCGAGCAGCTGGCCCTGCTTGAGGGCGTCGGCGTTGCCGGCGGTGACCTTGAGGCCGATCAGCTGGTCGAAGGACTCGGCGTTCACGGCGGTGAGCCAGCTGGTGTCGTCCTCGTCGGTGGCGGAGTCCACCGGCACCTGGCGCTCCACGCTCGTCGCGACGACCCCGGGGGTCTTGGCGATCTGCTCGGCGACCTCGGGGGCGAGCATGGAGAAGTTGTCCATGGCGACGGCGTAGTCGGCCTTGAGGTCGCTCGCGAACGCCTCGTCGGCGGCCTTGTTCACCGAGGCGCCGACCACGGTCAGCGCGGTGATCAGGGTCACGCCGATGGTGAGCGCGGAGGCGGTGGCGGCGGTGCGGCGCGGGTTGCGGACGGCGTTCTCGCGGGCCAGCTTGCCGGGGGTGGCGAACAGCCGGCGCAGCACCGGGGCGAACAGCGCGATCACCGGGCGGGACAGCAGCGGGGTGAGCACGAAGACGCCGATCATCAGCGCGCCCGCGCCGAGCCCCACCAGGTTGACCTCCTTGGCGGCCGCGCCGCCGAGCAGGCCGCCGACACCGATCGCGGCGAACAGCAGGCCGATGATGTTGCGCACCAGCAGGGACTTCTGGGTGGCGGGCTGCTCGGCCGAGCTCATCGCGGCGACGGGGGCGATCCGGGAGGCGCGCAGCGAGGGCAGCAGGGCGGCCAGCACGGTGACCAGGACGCCGACGACGAGCGAGCCGATCACCGTGGACGGGGCGATCACCAGCGGGCCGTCCGGCAGGTTGGCCTCCCACGGGCCGTTGAGCAGCGCCTTCAGGCCGGAGGCGATGCCGATGCCGGCGACCAGGCCGCCGATCGAGGCGGTCAGGCCGACCAGCAGGGCCTCGGCCAGCACGGAGAGGGTGACCTGCTTGCGGCTGGCGCCGACGGCGCGCAGCAATGCCAGCTCCTTGGTGCGCTGGGCGATCAGCATGGTGAAGGTGTTGGCGATGATGAAGATGCCGACGAAGAGCGAGATGCCGGCGAAGGTCAGCAGCACGGTGGACATGCCCTGGGTGCCTTCGTCGATCATCCGGTCCTGCTCGGCGGCCAGTTCGCGGCCGGTGCGGGCCTCGATGGAGTCGGCCGAGGGGACCGCCTTCTTGACGGCGGCGAGCAGGGCGGTGTCGTCCGCGCCGGGCTTGCCCTTGACGTCGATCTCGGCGTACTGGCCGGGGCTGAGGTAGAGCTGCTGGGCGGTGGCGGTGTCGAACGCGGCGAGCGAGCCGCCGGAGACCACCCGAGGGTCGTTGGTGTGCAGGGTGCCGGTGAGCTTGAGCTCCATGACCGGGCCGTTGACGGCGACGCGCACGGTGTCGCCGACCTTGAAGCCGCCCTTCTCGGCCGTCCTGGCGTCCAGCGCGACCTCGCCGGAGGTGCGCGGGCCGCGGCCGTCGACCAGTGGGAAGCGCGGGTCGGTGCCGTCGGCGCCCGGGACGTAGTTGGTGCCGGTGGTGGAGAAGCCGTTGCCGATCAGCGCACCCTTGCGGTCGGCGATGCCGGCGAAGCCGCTGACCACGCCGCGGGCGTCGGCGGCGTCGGGCAGGGCGGCGACCGCCTTGCGGGTGTCCTCCGTGAGGGAGGGGCCGCCGGACGTCCTGCCACCGTGGTCGTACCCCCGGCCGACGGCATCGCGGTCACTGACCGTGACGGCGATGTCGGTGTAGCTCTTGGCGCTCTGGGAGCGCCAGGCGTCGCCGAGGGTGTCGGTGAAGACGAGGGTGCCGGCCACGAAGGCGGTGCCGAGGAGGACGGCGAGCGTCGTCATCAGCAGTCGGGCCTTGTGGGCCAGCACATTGCGCAGTGCGGTGCGGTACATGGGGTGGTGTCAGTCCTGAGGGTCGTGGGGACGGCGGCCGGTTCGGGAACGGGGCGGGCGGCGGACGCGGGGCGTCAGCTGGTGCGGCCCTTGGCGTCGAAGCGGCGCATGCGGTCCAGGACGGTGTCCGCGGTCGGGTGGAGCAGTTCGTCGACGATGCGGCCGTCGGCGAGGAAGACGACGCGGTCGGCGTAGGAGGCGGCGACGGGGTCGTGGGTGACCATGACGACGGTCTGTCCGAGTTCGCGCACGGAGTTGCGCAGGAAGGAGAGGATCTCGGCGCCGGATCGGGAGTCGAGGTTTCCGGTCGGTTCGTCGGCGAAGATGATGTCGGGCTTGCTCGCGAGGGCGCGGGCGCAGGCGACGCGCTGCTGCTGGCCGCCGGAGAGCTGGCTGGGGCGGTGGGAGAGCCGGCCGGAGAGTCCGACGGTCTCGACGACCCGGTCGAGCCACTGCTTGTCGGCCTTGCGGCCGGCGATGTCCATCGGGAGGGTGATGTTCTCCAGGGCGGTGAGGGTGGGCAGCAGGTTGAAGGCCTGGAAGATGAAGCCGATGTGGTCGCGGCGCAGCTGGGTGAGCTGTTTGTCCTTGAGGCCGACGAGTTCGGTGTCGCCGATGGTGGAGGAGCCGGAGGTGACGGTGTCGAGGCCGGCCATGCAGTGCATCAGGGTGGACTTGCCGGAGCCGGAGGGGCCCATGATGGCGGTGAACTCGCCCTGCGGGAAGGTGACGCTGACGTTGTCGAGGGCGACGACGCGGGTCTCCCCCTCCCCGTAGACCTTGTTCAGACCGGTGGCGCGGGCGGCCGCCTGGCCGGTGCGGACGGCGGTTGCGGGCATCGTCACGAGAGGGCTCCCTGGAGATACGAGTAGGACAATCGGAAGATTGCCTTCCCTTTACATTCTCCCGACCGGTCACCGTCCGGTTTGTCGCTCCCGGGTACGGGCTCCCCCCGCCGTCCCGGCGGTCCGGCGGGGGCGCTTCTCCTCCTCAGGTATGACCTCCGACCCTGAGGAACCGTGCAGGGACTACTCGACCGCGACGCCCCAGCGCACCGCCAGCCCGGCCAGCCCGTCCTGCACCGGCGTCCCGCCCGGCGTGAACCGCCAGACACCGCCGCGCCGTTGGAACGACCCGAGGACCATCGCGCTCTGCGACACCCCGCCGGTCTGCGCGGCCCACTCGGCGGGGCCGTCCGCGTCCGGGCCGAACGCGCCGGTCACCGCCAGTCCGTGCACATAGCCGAGCGGCAGCACCGGCGGCTCCTCCTCCTCGGTGGACACCGCCACCACCACCTCGTCCACGCCCGGCGCCAACCGGCCCGGCTCCAGCGTGAGTTCGGCGCGGCGGACCGGCTCGCCCGGCACCGAGCGGGTGGGGTGCAGCCGCACCGCCCCGTGCGGGTCCTGCGGGTTGTTGAAGAAGACGAAGTGCTCGTCGTCCAGCACCCGGCCGCCGGCGCACAGGAACGCCGAGACGTCCAGCTCGACCGGGTCCCCGCCGGCCGTCCGGCTGCGCCAGGACAGCGCCAGCGTGGTGGTCGCGGTGGCCGGGGCGCTCGGGGCGGCCTCGCGTCCGGCCGCCGGCCCGCCGCCGTTCGGACGCTCGCCCAGCCGCCCGCGCAGCCCCTGCTCCGCCAGCAGCTCCACCAGCTCGGGCCCGCTCACCAGCGTCAGCGGCTTGTTGCGGATGTACTCGTACGAGCCCGGCCCGAAGCCCGCGGTGGTCACCAGGATGCCCTTGATCGCGCCGTGGTGGCGCACCGTCGAGTCGAGGTCGCGCACCGCGGTGGGGGAGACCGTCGAACGGTAGCGCTTGGCCTGGATGACGATCCGTCCACCGGTCACCGGGTCGAGGTCCTCGGCGACCACGTCCACCCCCGCGTCGCCGCTGCGCGCCGTGGTCATCACCCGGAAGCCGCGCAGCCGGAACAGCTCGGCGATCAGCTCCTCGAACTCGATCGGGTCCATCGCGAAGAGGTCCGGGTCGTCCTCGCCGCCCTGCCCGGCCACGCTGCCGCCGACCGTCTCCGGCAGCCGGTCCGGCCGCACCTCGTCCAGCCGCTCGGGCCGCGCCGACAGCACCCCGCCCAGGCCCTGGAAGCACTCCACGGCCGCCACCCGGTCCAGCGCCAGCCCGGCGAACTCGCCCCGGTCGACCGTCACCGTGGTCAGGAACCGCTCCGCCTCCCGGCCGGTCGCCGGATCGATGCCGCGCACGAAGCCGTTCAGCACCACCGAGGCCAGCATCCCGTCCCCGTCGGCGCGGTACAGCTCGGCCACCACCCGCAGCGCGGTCTGGGCCAGCACCTCCCGGTACAGCGCCTTGCGCTCGGTCGCCGGGCGGGCCACCTCGGCCTCCCGGTCGTCCGACTTCACGTACCGCACCCGGGCGGTCGCCGGGACGACGTCCGTGCCCGGCAGCTCCCAGTTCACCACCAGCTGGCGGCTGGACGCCTCCCAGGCCGCCACCAGCCGGTGCGGGAAGCCCTCCGGCCAGCCCGCCGAGGCGTACAGCACGGCGGTGAAGTACTCCTGCACCGCCTCCGCCTCGCCGGACCGCAGCCGGCGCAGCAACTCCTCGGTCCGGGCGGCCCGTTGCTCGTCCTCCCGGCGGAACCCGGCCACCCACTCCAGGTACTGCCCGTGGTACTCGGCCAGCCGGCGCTGCCGGTCGGCCTCCGCCGCCTGCGCCGCGTACCAGTCCTGTTCGAAGCGGGCCCGGGCCTGCGCCACGTACTGCTCGTACTGCCGCCACACCCCGGGATTGCGGGCCTGCGCCGGATCCGGCGGCGGCACCTGGTAGCGGGACTGGTCCGGCATCGGCACCGGCTCGCCGAGGCGCCCCGGCTCGAACGGCGGCACCGGACGCGGGGCCAGCAGGCTCTGCGCCCGGAACGCGGGAGCGTTCAGCCCGGCCGCCAGCAGGCCGCGCAACTCCTCCACCCGGACGTCCAGTTCGGCCGTCCGCCGGGCCGCCTCGGCCTCCCGGGACTGCTGGTACGCCTTCTGTGCCTCGCGCTCGGTGCGCGCCGCCGCCTTCTGCGCGTCGCGCTGCTCCTTCTCCCGCCGGCGCTGCTCGGCGACCTGCGCGCGCCACCGGGCCTCCTCCCGGCGCTGCTCCTGCCGCTGTGTCTCGGCCCAGACCGCCAGCACCCCGTTGTTCCGCCGCCCCGCCACGTCCACCCCTTCGTTCCACGCCGGTCCGCCGCGGCGCCCGCCTCCCGGCCGCGCCGCCGCCGCGCCCGCCACAATAGAACGTGCACCGGGGGGGTGCGCAAAGGGCCCGCGACCTGCGGCGTCGGCCGGTGCTGAGGCGGCGTCAGACTCGCTCGGCGGGCATCGGGACGTCGGCGTACCAGCGCCAGTCGGTGCGGCGTGGGCGGCCGGGCAGTTCGGTGCGGCCGGTGGCCCAGAGCAGGGTCCGCCAAGAGCCGGCGGCCGGGTCGGGTGTCACGTCCGGGAAGAGCCGGGCGAGGGTGCGGCGGCAGACGTCGGCCGGCGGGTCCCAGGGCAGCCCGAGGCCCTCGGCGACGTCGTGCAGGTGGACCAGCGTCTCCACCAGGCTCATCGCGACGAACCCCGCCGGGTCGGCGAGCCCCCAGGGATGGAAGGCGCGGACCTCGGGCGTCCTGGTGCGGGCTGTCGCGACCATCAGCCCGCCGCTCGCCTCCAGCACCTCCAGCAGGCCCCGCGGGCCGTCCTCGCGCCGGGCGAAGACGAAGCTGTTCGGCCCGCCGGGGAAGGGCCGCCGCGAGACGAACGGCACGTAGCGGTCGCGCGGCGGTTCCTGGGGGCCGAGCTGGGCGGCGTAGGCGAGCAGGTCGTCCGCGAGGTGCTCGACGGTGGTCCAGCAGTCCCAGTCGACGCCGCCGGCGGGGCGGGACCAGTCGGCGCCGGCCGGGGCGGCGCTCAGGGTGTCCACGGCGAGCCGGAGTACGGCGGCCAGGTCGTCGGGGGTGGGGCCGTCGGGGGTGGGGTCGTCGGGGGTGGGGCCGGTGGGGGTGGGGCCGGTGGTGATCATGCCCCGGACGCTACCCGCCAGGGTGCGCCTGCGGCATTCGATGCCCCGGGGGGTATCTCTGCTACAGTCGATGACAGATACCCCGGGGGGTACAGCGACTCTGAGAAGACTCCGAGACGACTCTGAGAAGGAGAGGCACGTGTTCTTCGTCGACACCCTGGAGATCGAGGGCCTCGGCAACCGCAGCTACCTGGCCGGCGGCCCGGACGGAGCGGTCGCGATCGACCCGCCGCGCGACATCGACCAGGTCATCGCCGCGGCCGCCCGCCGGGGCGTGCGGATCGCCTACGTCGCCGAGACCCACGTCCACAACGACTACGTCACCGGCGGCCTCGAACTCGCCCGGATCACCGGCGCGCACTACCTCGTCCCCGCCGCCGCGGCCGTCTCCTTCCGGCGGGTGCTGGTCCACGACGGCGACGAGTTCGACGTCGACCCCGCCGCCGGCCTCGCCCTGCGCGCCGTCGCCACCCCCGGCCACACCCCGCACCACACCTCCTACGTGCTCGCCGAGGCCGGCCGCCCGGTCGCCGCGTTCACCGGCGGATCGCTGCTCATCGGCACCGTCGGCCGCCCCGACCTCGTCGAGCCCCGGCTCACCGAGGACCTCGCCCGCGCCCAGCACGCCTCCGCCCACCGGCTCGCCGACGGCCTCGCCGACGACGTGGCCGTGCTGCCCACCCACGGCTTCGGCAGCTTCTGCTCCGCCGGCCGGAGCGCCGGCACCGCCACCACCATCGGCGCCGAGCGGCACCGCAACGAGGCCCTGGTCAAGGACGTCGACACCTTCGTCGCCGACCTGCTCGCAGGCCTCGACGACATCCCCGCCTACTACGCCCACATGGGCCCGCTCAACGCCGCCGGCCCCGCGCCCGTCGACCTCACCCCGCCCGCCCCCGCCGCCGCGGCCGAACTCGCCCGCCGCCTCGCCGCCGGCGAGTGGGTCGTCGACCTGCGCGCCCGCACCGCCTTCGCGGCCGGGCACCTCGCCGGGTCCTTCAACATCGAGGCGGAGGGACAGCTCGCCACGTACCTGGCCTGGCTGATCCCGTGGGGCAAGCCGGTCACGCTGCTCGCCGAGAGCCCCGCCCAGCTCGCCGCCGCCCAGCGCGAACTCGCCCGGGTCGGCATCGACCGCCCCGCCGCGGCGGCCACCGGAGGCCCCGAGGACTGGCTGCTGCCCGGCTCGCAGCCGCGAGCCTTCCGCCGCGCCACCTTCGCCGACCTCGCCGCCGCCCTCACGGCCGCGGACGGTGACGGTGACGGTGAGGGCCACGGCGGGCCGGCCCCGGTCGTGCTCGACGTCCGCCGCGCCGCCGAACGGGCCGCCGCCCACCTCGACGGCACCCACCACATCCCGCTGCACCAGCTCCACCGCCGCGGCACCGAACTGCCGGACGGCCCCGTCTGGGTGCACTGCGCCGGCGGCATGCGGGCCGCCATCGCCGCCTCCCTGCTGGACGCCGCCGGACGCGAGGTCGTCGCCGTCGACGACGCCTTCACCTCCGCCGCCGAGGCCGGCCTCACCGTCGTGACCGCCTGAGCCCCCTCCCGGCCCGGCACCACCCCCGCAGGAGCACCACCATGCACCACCCCGCACCACCCACCCCCCGAATACCCGCGCACTCCGCCGGCCCCCGCCGGACCACGGCCCGCCTCCCCGGGCGATGCCGATGACCACGCTGCTGCTGGCGCTCGCCGCCGGGGCGGTGGTCGGACTGGTCCTCGGCGGACTCGGCGGCGGTGGCGGCATCCTCGCCGTCCCCGCGCTGATCTACCTGCTCGGCCTCTCCCCGGCCGCCGCCACCACCGCCGCCCTGCTGATCGTCCTCGCCACCTCGATCTCCGCGATCGTCGCCCACATGAAGGCCGGCACCATCCGCTGGCGGACCGCCCTCGCCTTCGCCGCCGCCGGGCTGCTCCCCGCCGCCCTCACCGGAGCGGCCGCCGCCAAGCTGCCGCAGAACGTGCTGACCGCCGCCTTCGCGCTGGTCGCCGCGCTCGCCGCGGTCCGCATGCTGCGCCCGCCCCGCCCGGTGTCGGCCGACGCGCCGGCGCCCGGCGCCCGCCGGGGACGGGCCGCCGCGTCCGGGGCCGGACTCGGCGCCCTGACCGGCCTGCTCGGCGTCGGCGGCGGCTTCCTGGCCGTCCCGGCCCTGGTCGGCGCGGTCGGGCTGACCATGGAGGCCGCCATCGGCACCAGCCTCCCGGTGATCGCCGTCAACGCCTCCGCCTCCCTGGCCACCCGGGGCGGCGGCGCGGCCGGACTGGACTGGGCGGTGATCGCCCCGTTCACCGCCGCCGCCGTGCTCGGCGCCTGGGACGGCAAACGGCTCGCCGCCCGCCTCTCCGGGGCCGTCCTCCAGCGGACCTTCGCCGTCCTGCTGCTCGCCGTCGCCGCGGTGATGGGCGTGGACGCCCTGCTCTGACCCCGAAGACCTCCCGTCCCCCCGTTCTGTCGCACCGTTCTGTCGCACTCGTAAGGAGCCCCCATGGCCACGCTCACCGAAGTCACCCCCGCCCAGGCGCACCCCCGCCTCGCCGCCCTCACCGTCGTCGACGTCCGCACCCCGGGCGAGTACGCCGCCGGCCACGTCCCCGGGGCCCTGAACATCCCGCTCGACAAGCTCGACCAGGCCCTCCCCGCGCTGCGCACCGCCGCCGCGCGCGGCGAACTCCTCATCGTCTGCGCCTCCGGCAACCGCTCGGGCAAGGCCTGCGAGTCGCTGGCGGCGGCCGGCATCCCCGCCGCCACCCTGGTCGGCGGCACCAGCGCCTGGGCCGCCGCCGGCCACGAGGTGCAGCGGCCCGAGGGCGCCCCGGCGCGGACGCCGTGGGCGATGGACCGGCAGGTCCGCTTCACGGCCGGCGGCCTGGTCCTGGCCGGTCTGCTCGTCGACCTCGCCCTGCCCGGCACCCGCTGGGTCTCGGCGGCGGTCGGCGCGGGCCTGGTCTTCTCGGCGGTCACCAACACCTGCGCGATGGGCAACCTGCTCTCCCGCCTCCCGCACAACCGCCCCCGCCCCGGCCAGACCCCGGACCTCGCCACCACCCTCGCCACCCTCACTGACCCCCGCTGACCCCCGCGGACCCCGCCCGCCCCGCCGCCGAGGCGGCAGCCCCACCGGCTGCCCCCGGCGGCGGAGCCGTGGAGGCTCGCCCGCTCCGCCGCCGACCGGCAGTGCCTCCGGCCCCGGCCTCCCGCATTCCGCCAGGGAGGCGACCCGGCCGTCGTGATCGCATCGGCTGCCCTCCGCCCGCGGGGCCGGAGGGCCTTCGTCGTCTCACGGAAGGCGCCGGCTCGTTGCGCTCCTGCCTTCTGCGCTCCGGCACTGGCACTGGCACGCCCCGGAGCCGCCAAGACCATTGACCCCACCCGCTCCGCCGCCGACCGGCTGCCCCTCCGCCCAGGCCTCGGCGGCGGAGCCGTGCCGTCCCTGCCCCCCCCCGCACGGCCGCTGCTGTCGCCGAGACCCGCCGGCCGCAGAGCCCGCTGTACCAGCCTGGTTGCCGAGTTGGTTTGGTCGACCTGGCGCGTGGGTGTCGCCCTGAGCGCCGTGATCCCGGTGGCCGTCGATCGCCGGATGGCCGCTGATGGTGGCGTAGCTTCGTGCCCTCCCGGCTGAGGTGGCTGTCGGGGACGCTTTAGCGGACCGTCGTGCCGGAGGGCCGGGCCCGGCTCGTCGGCCAGGGGCGCCGCCCGTGCTACCCGGGGAGCGCTTGACGTGGTGAAGGGCTGCCGCCGTTGGGCGGTGGCCCCGGTCCGGCGGGCGAGGAGGGCGCCGACGGGCCGGCCGCTCTCGTGGGGCGGCGACACGGCGGGGTCCCCGGTGTCGGTGGGCGGCGGTAGCCTCGGGGGCTCGGACGGTGTGGCGTGGTGAGGTGGCGGTGAGCGTGGTGGATGGGTGGGTGTCCACGGGGTTGGGGTGGCGGGACGGGCGGGCCGTGCTGAGTGCGGTGCACGGGCGGCGGGTGCATGAGCGGGAGGTGGTGCCGGGGGTGGAGGTCGGCTGGCTGCTCGGCGGGCCCCGGCGGTGCATCGGGGCGTTGCTGGAGGGCCAGGACGCGCGCACGCCCTGCCCGCACCACGCCGTGATCGCGCCGGACGGTGCCGCCGTGCAGTGCGCGTCCTGCCAGAGCGTGGACCGCGGGCTGGCGCTGGCCCGTGACCAGATCCTCGACGACGGCCGCACCTACCGGCTCTACCTCGCCTGGTTCGGCGAGGGGCTGCTCAAGGTGGGGCTGACCGCCGAGCGGCGCGGCACCAGCCGGCTGCTCGAACAGGGGGCGCTCGCCTGGACGTTCGCCGCCCGGGGCGCCCTGCCCGCCGTCCGCCGCGCCGAACTGACGGTCGCCGCCTCCGGGTTGGCCCGGGAGCGGTTCAAGAGCCGGATGAAGGTGGACCACTGGTGGGAGCACGGCGACGCCGGCCACCGCCGCGCGCTGCTCACCGACGCCCGGGCCCGGGCGCACGAACTGCTGCGCGGGCACGGCGTGGAGCTGCTGGCGGACCACCCGGTCACCGACCACGTCGAGGTCTTCGGGCTGACCGGTGGCGCCCCGCCGGTCTACCGGGCGGTCGACGGGCTGGCGGACGGCGCGGTGCTGGCCGGGCGGCTGCGCCCGCCGATCGGCCGGCACCTGCTGCTCGACCAGCCGGACGGCGGTGCGCCGCTGCTCCTGGACACCCGGCTGCTGACCGGCTGGACGCTCACCCCGGCGGGCGGGCGGCCGTCCTCGGGGCTGGCGCTGAGCGAGCGGGTCCGCCCGGCCGAGCCGGACACCCAGGAGGCGCTGTTCTGACCCGGTGGGCCCGCCGACCCCGGTGGGTTCCCCCACGGGAGAACCGGCAGCCCTAGGCCAGTTTGCCGCGCAGCGCGCCCGGCCCGGAGCGGGCCCGCCGTGACACCGGCGGGCGCGACGGACGGACGTCCCGCCGGGCGTCCGCCGGCTCCTCCGAGCCGTGCCCGCGCGACAGTTCGTACGTCCGGGCGGTCGCCAGCGCGATCCGTGCCAGCAGTGGGTCCTCCCGGACGCCCGCCGCGCGCTTCGCGGCCTGGCAACGGGCGCACCAGATCGGCGAGGCGGGCCCGTCGGGGTACGCCATCGCCTCCGGCGGCAGGTAGTGGCTGCCGCACTCGACGCACTCGAAGACCGACCTCATCCGACGATCACCGTCCCGGACCCGTGGCACCGACCACAGGGTGACCAGTAGACGTGGATCTTGGGCACCATGCTTCCTTCCTCGTCCCGTTCGACCGTGGCTTCGGTCTTCTGGGTTCCCCCGGACCCGCCGCATCCGGAGCAGGCCTTGACCTCGGGCATATGCACACTCCTTTTCGGCGGGGACCACGGTAGCGCGAAATTTGGGGAGTCAGCACCGATCCTGACGAACAGTCGAAGAACCGGGCGTGCGCGCCGAACCCGTGCGCCGCGTACGGGCGTTCGAGGGTGCCCCGATTCGGCGCGCTGTCCCGCAGTTCAGCGTGCCACCGTGCGGAAGCCGCAGTTGCCGCTGGTGGAGTCGGGCGTGTTGCCGGTGCGCGCGGCCACCCGGTAGCGGTTGCAGTAGGAGTCGTGGCACAGGTACGAGCCACCCCGCAGCACCCGCCGCCCCGAAGCCGCGGCAGCACCGCCCCCCTCGCCCGGCCCGCGTGGGTCGAAGCGCGGCGAGCGGGCGTAGTACGCGGGGTCGAACCGGTCGGCGCACCACTCCCAGACGTTCCCGGCCACGTCCACCAGGCCGAAGCCGTTCGGCGGGTAGTGGCCGACCGGCGCGGTCGCGTACCAGCCGTCCTCGCCGGTCGGCAGGTCGGGGAAGCGGCCCTGCCAGATCCGGCAGCGGTGCGCGCCGTCCGGGCGCAGTTCGTCGCCCCAGGCGTAGCGGCGGCCGGCCAGCGGGCCGCGCGCGGCGTACTCCCACTCGGCCTCGGTGGGCAGCCGGCGCCCGGCCCAGTGGCAGTACGCGAGCGCGTCCCGGTGGCTGATGTGCACCACGGGGTGGTCCTGGAGGTCCTCCGCGTCGCTGAGCGGGCCGAAGGGGTGACGCCAGTCGGCGCCGCGCACCTCGACCCACCAGGGCGCGGCGGGGGAGCGGCCCAGCACGTCGGCGGGGTCGGCGAGGACGAACAGGTGGAAGACGGCGGAGGAGCCGGCCCGCTCGGCGTCGGTGCGGTGGCCGGTGGCCGCGACGAAGGCGGCGAACCGGGCGGTGGTCACCGGTTCGGTGTCGATGGTGAACGGCGCCAGTTCCACCTCGTGCACGGGCGTCTCGCCGTCCGCCGGGTACCCCTCCCCGAAGGCGTCCCCCATCGCGAACACCCCGCCGGGAAGCGCCACTTCGGGGTGCTCGGGCAGCTGCGGCGCGGTCGGCGGCGGGAGCAGCGGGACGGGTTCTGGGCCGGCCGGGGCCGACGGCATGCAGCAGGCGCGTGCGGCGGGGGGTTGACTCATGGGCCCAAGCTATAGCACTTTGCACCTAGGTGAGAATGCACCTATCGAGATCCGAGGAACCGGTGAGAGCCGGGGAGAGGGCACCGGTGAAGTTCGACCACGTCCTGCTGGGCCTGCTGGCCATCCATCCGCGCAGCGGCTGGGACCTCAAGCAGTGGCTGGCGGGGGAGGGGCAGTTCGTCCGCTCCCACGCGCACCCGAGCCAGATCTACCGGCTGCTCAAGCGGATGGCCGACCAGGGCTGGGTGGTCTACGAGACCGACCCGCGCGACGGCCGCCCGGACGCCAAGGTCTACCGGCTGACCGACGCCGGCCGGGCCGAGCTGATCCGGGAGGCCCGCTCGCCGTTCGAACCGGCCAGCCGCTTCCAGGACCCGGACTTCATGGCCCGGTTCTACTTCTCCGCCCAGCTCGCGCCGGAGCAGCTGATCCCGCTGATCGACACCGAGCTCGACTACCGCCGCCGCCAGGTGGCGCTCATGCGCCCCCGGGACCGCTCACTGGTCTTCGCCGAGGGCACCCCGGAGTCGGACGTCCGGCGGCTGCGGATGATCCGCGAGCTCACCCACGAGTACGGCACCTCCGCCGTCGACACCTGGATCGACTGGCTGGAGCGGGTCCGCCGGCTGCTCGCCGACGGAACCATCCCCACCACCAGCACCACCAGCCCCGAGGAGACGCCCCGGTGAAAGCCGTCATGGTCATGTTCGACAGCCTCAACCGCCGGTTCCTGCCGCCCTACGGCTGCGACTGGACCGTCGCGCCGAACTTCGCCCGCCTCGCCGCCCGCGCCGCGACCTTCGACAACTGCTACGGCGGCTCCATGCCCTGCATGCCGGCCCGCCGCGAGATGCACACCGGCCGCTACAACTTCCTGCACCGCTCCTGGGGCCCGCTGGAGCCCTTCGACGACTCCGTCCCCGACCTGCTGGGCAAGGCGGGCGTCTACACCCACCTGGTCACCGACCACCAGCACTACTGGGAGGACGGCGGCGCCACCTACCACAACCGCTACAACAGCTACGAGTTCTTCCGCGGCCAGGAGGGCGACAAGTGGAAGGGCCACGTCGCCGACCCGGACATCCCCGAGACGCTCTCCTGGCGCGACGGCCCGATGTGGCGCCAGGACTGGGTCAACCGCCAGTACCTGGCCGACGTCGCCGACCACCCGCAGACCCGCACCTTCGACGCCGGCCTGGAGTTCATCGCCACCAACCGCGAGCAGGACCGCTGGTTCCTGCAGATCGAGTGCTTCGACCCGCACGAGCCGTTCTACTCCTACGCCGAGCACAAGAAGCACTACCCGCACGACTGGGACGGCCCGCACTTCGACTGGCCCGACTACAAGCGCGTCACCGAGAGCCCGGAGGCCGTCGAGCACGCCCGCAACGAGTACGCCGCGCTGCTCACCATGTGCGACGACTCGCTCGGCCGGGTCCTGGACGCCTTCGACGAGCACGGCCTGTGGGACGACACCCTGCTGATCGTCTGCACCGACCACGGCCTGTTGCTCGGGGAGCGCGGCTGGTGGGGCAAGAACGTCCAGCCCTGGTACGACGAGAACATCCACACCCCGCTGTTCGTCTGGGACCCGCGCAGCCGGGCCACCGGACGGCGCGCCTCCCTCGTGCAGACCATCGACCTCGGGCCGACCCTGCTGGAGTACTTCGACGTCCCGCGCACCCCCGACATGCAGGGCCGCCCGCTCGTCGACACGGTCGCCTCCGACGCCCCGGTCCGCCCGCACGGCCTGTTCGGCGTCTTCGGCGGGCACGTCAGCATCACCGACGGCCGCCACGTCTACATGCGCGCCTGCAAGGACCCGTCCAACCGGCCGCTGTTCGAGCACACCCTGATGCCCACCCACATGCGCGGCCACTTCACCCCGCGGGAACTGGCCGGCGCCACCCTGGCCGGTCCGCTGCCCTTCACCAAGGGCGTGCCCGTGCTGCGGATGCCGGCCTCCTCCTGGGGCAACCCGTACGCGTTCGGGACCCTGCTGTTCGACCTGGAGAGCGACCCGGAGCAGGAGAACCCGCTGGTCGACGACGAGCTGGAGCTGCGGATGGCCACGCTGCTCACCGAGGCGCTGCGCGAGGGCGACGCACCTGCCGACCAGTTCGAACGGCTCGGCCTGCCCGCCGAAGGGCCGGTCACCGCCGAGCACCTGCTCGCGCGCGCCCAGCGGCCGCAGGCGCTCGCCGCCGGTGAGCCGCTGCCGGAGGCGGGCGACTTCGCCGACGGCCCGCGCTCGGTGCACACCCCGCTGCGCGCGCTGCTGGCGGACGAGGAGGCGCGCGAGGCCGTCCTGGCGCGGCTGCCGATGCTGGCCAACCCCGGCCTCCAGGCGATGCTCGGCGGGCTCTCGCCGTTCCGGCTCGCCGCCATGGGCCCGTCCGTCCGCCCGGCGGACCTGCACGCCCTGGCCGGCACCCTGGCCGCGCTGCCGGACCCCGCGTAACGGCGACGACGGCGCCCCTCCCCGGAAAGGGAGGGGCGCCGTCCCGGTGTTCTCAGCCCAGCGAACTGCGCAGGAACTCGCGGTTCATCGCCGCGATGCTCGGCAGCGGGATGCCCTTGGGGCAGGCCGTCGCGCACTCGCCGGTGTTGGTGCAGCCGCCGAAGCCCTCGGCGTCCATCGTGGCCACCATGTCCCGCACCCGGGACCTCCGCTCCGGCGCGCCCTGCGGCAGCACGTTCAGGTGCACCACCTTGGCGGACGTGAAGAGCATCGCCGACCCGTTGGGGCAGGCCGCCACGCAGGCCCCGCAGCCGATGCACTCGGCGTGCTCGAAGGCGGTGTCGGCGGTCTCCTTGGGGACGGGCGTGGCGTGCGCCTCGGGCGCGCTGCCGGTCGGGGCGGTGATGTAGCCGCCGGCGCCGATGATCCGGTCGAAGGCCGAGCGGTCCACCACCAGGTCCTTGACCACCGGGAAGGCCGCCGCCCGCCACGGCTCGACGTCGATGGTGTCGCCGTCCTGGAAGTGCCGCATGTGCAGCTGGCAGGTGGTGGTCCGCTCGGGGCCGTGCGCCTGGCCGTTGATGACCATGCCGCAGGCGCCGCAGATGCCCTCGCGGCAGTCGTGGTCGAAGGCGACGGGGGTGTCGCCCCGGGTGATCAGCTCCTCGTTGAGGGTGTCCAGCATCTCCAGGAAGGACATGTCCGGACTGATCCCGCTGACCTGGTAGGTGGTCATCGAGCCGGGCGTGTCGGGGCCCGCCTGGCGCCAGATCCGAAGGGTGAGGTTCACGCGTAGCTCCGCTGGGTGGGGTGGACGTACTCGAAGTCGAGGTGCTCGCGGTGCAGGACGGGCGCCCGCCCGGTGCCGGTGAACTCCCAGGCGGCGGCGTAGGAGTACTCCTCGTCGCGCCGGGCGGCCTCGCCGTCGGCCGTCTGGCTCTCGGTGCGGAAGTGGCCGCCGCAGGACTCGGCGCGGTGCAGCGCGTCCAGGCACATCAGCTCGGCCAGTTCGAAGTAGTCGACCAGCCGGTTGGCCTTCTCCAGCGACTGGTTGAGCTCCTGGCCGGTGCCGGGCACCTTGATCCGGCGCCAGAACTCGTCGCGCAGCTTCGGGATCCGCTCCAGCGCGCGGCGCAGCCCGGCCTCGTCGCGGGCCATCCCGCACTCGTCCCAGAGCAGCTCGCCGAGCTCGCGGTGGAAGGAGTCGGGCGTGCGGTCGCCGTTCACCGCGAGGATCAGGTTGAGCCGGTCGGTGACCTCGGCCTCCACCGAGGCGATCTCCTCGTGGCCGGGCGGGACGGCGGGCAGCCGCTCACCGGCCAGGTAGTCGTTGAGCACCGGCGGCAGCACGAAGTAGCCGTCCGCCAGGCCCTGCATCAGCGCGCTCGCGCCGAGCCGGTTGGCGCCGTGGTCGGAGAAGTTGGCCTCGCCGATCGCGAACAGGCCGGGGACCGTCGTCCGCAGGTCGTAGTCGACCCAGAGCCCGCCCATCGTGTAGTGGATCGCCGGGAAGATCCGCATCGGCACCCGGTAGGGGTCCTCGGCGGTGATCCGCTCGTACATCTCGAACAGGTTGCCGTACTTGGCCTCCACCGCGTCCCGCCCCATCCGGCGGACGGCGTCGGCGAAGTCCAGGTAGACGCCCTGCCCGCCGGGGCCGACGCCGCGGCCCTCGTCGCAGACGTTCTTGGCGGCCCGGGAGGCGATGTCGCGCGGCACCAGGTTGCCGAACGCCGGGTAGATCCGCTCCAGGTAGTAGTCCCGCTCCTCCTCGGGGATCTCGGCCGGCGGGCGGGTGTCGCCCTTGGCCTTGGGCACCCAGATCCGGCCGTCGTTGCGCAGCGACTCGCTCATCAGGGTGAGCTTGGACTGGTGGTCGCCGGAGCGCGGGATGCAGGTCGGGTGGATCTGGGTGAAGCACGGGTTGGCGAAGTACGCGCCGCGCCGGTGCGCCCGCCAGATCGCGGTGGCGTTGGAGTTCTTGGCGTTGGTGGAGAGGTAGAAGACGTTGCCGTAGCCGCCGGAGGCCAGCACCACGGCGTCGGCGGTGTGGGTGGTGATCTCGCCGGTGACCAGGTCGCGGGCGACGATGCCGCGCGCCCGGCCGTCGATCACCAGCAGGTCCAGCATCTCGGTGCGGGCGTGCATCTCCACGTTCCCGGCGGCGATCTGCCGCGACAGCGCCTGGTAGGCGCCGAGCAGCAGCTGCTGGCCGGTCTGGCCGCGGGCGTAGAACGTCCGGGAGACCTGCACGCCGCCGAACGAGCGGGTGTCCAGCAGGCCGCCGTACTCGCGGGCGAACGGCACGCCTTGGGCCACGCACTGGTCGATGATCTCCACCGAGACCTGCGCCAGGCGGTGGACATTGGACTCGCGGGCGCGGAAGTCGCCGCCCTTGACCGTGTCGTAGAACAGCCGGCGGATCGAGTCGCCGTCGTTGCGGTAGTTCTTGGCGGCGTTGATGCCGCCCTGGGCGGCGATCGAGTGGGCCCGCCGGGGGGAGTCCTGGAAGCAGAACTGGACGACGTGGTAGCCCTGTTCGGCGAGCGTGGCGCCGGCCGCGCCGCCGGCCAGGCCGGTGCCGACCACGATCACCGTGTGCTTGCGCCGGTTCGCCGGGTTGACCAGCCTGGCCTCGAAGCGCCGCTGGTCCCAGCGCTGCTCGATCGGCCCCGCGGGGGCCCGGGTATCGGCGATCGGCTCGCCGACGGTGTAGTCCGGGTACTCGCTCACTTCACCACTCCGGTCATCACGGCCACGGGGACGGACAGGAAGCCCGCGGTCAGCACCAGCGCCAGGCCGTTGGCGGTGAGCTTCAGCGCGCGGTGGCGGCGGGCGTTGTTGGCGCCGAGGGTCTGCGCCGCGCTCCAGAAGCCGTGCCGGATGTGCAGGCCGACGGCGAGCATCGCGACGACGTAGATCACGCAGGAGTACCAGGTGCCGAAGGACGCCACGATGTTCTGGTACGGCCGGCCGTGCTCGGCGGCGGGGTTCACGGTCAGCGTGGTCAGGTCCAGGATGTGCCAGACGATGAACAGCGCCAGGATCACCCCGCCCCAGCGCATCGTCCGGGTCGCGTAGCTCGCCCGCCGCCGCTGGTGGGCGTACTTGTTCGGGCGGGCGGCGAGGTCGCGCCGGCTCAGCTGGTACGCGGCCACGCCGTGCAGCAGGACGGCGGCCAGCAGGCCCGCCCGGGCGATCCACAGGAACCACTCGTGCCCGAGGAACGGCTGTCCGAGGGTGCGCAGCCAGGCCGCGTAGCCGTTGATGTCGTCCGGGCCGAAGAAGACCTTGAGGTTGCCGAGCATGTGGGCGACCAGGTACAGCAGCATGACCAGTCCGCTGACGGCCATGACCGCCTTCTTGCCGACGGTCGACCGCCACAGGGTCGCCAGGGTGGACGGGTGCCGGGCCGTCCGAGTCGCGGTTGTCATGGCGACAACGGTAAGGAGGCGGGCGAGGGTGCGTCCAAGACATGATGCGGCTGGCCACCATAGGCATCGGCTATCGAAGCGGCCTATCCTGGCCGTGTGCAGCTCCAGCAACTCCGCTACTTCGTGGCCGTCGCCGAGACCCGCCACTTCACCCGCGCGGCCGAGGCCGCGCATGTCGCCCAGCCGTCCCTCTCGCAACAGATCCGTTCGCTGGAAAGGGAGTTGGGCGCTGAGCTGTTCCACCGCACGCGCGGCAACATCGCGCTGACCGACGCCGGGGACGCCCTGCTGCCGCTCGCCCGGCGCATCCTCGCGGACACCGAGAGCGCCCGCCTGGCCGTCCAGGAGACGGTGCAGCTGCGCCGCGGCCGGGTGCGGCTCGGCGCGCCGCCGAGCCTGTGCACCAGCCTGGTGCCGGACGTCCTGCGGGTGTTCCGGGACCGCTACCCGGGCGTGGCGCTGGTGGTGCGCGAGGGCGGCTCGCGGGACCTGGTGCGCCTGCTCGCGGCGGGCGAGCTGGACCTCGCGCTGGTCATCACCCCGCCGCGCGGGGAGGCGGCGCCGGCGCTGGCCGTCACCGGGCTGCTGCACGAGGACCTGGTGCTGGTCTCGGCGCAGCCGCGGGCCCGGCGCACGGTGCGGGTGGCGGAGCTGCGCGGGCGGCCGCTGGTGATGTTCCGGGAGGGCTACGACGTGCGGGAGGCCACCTTGGCGGCCTGCCGGGCGGCCGGCTTCGAGCCGGAGTTCGCCGTCGAGGGCGGCGAGATGGACGCGGTGCTCGGCTTCGTGCGGGCCGGGCTCGGGCCGGCCGTGGTGCCCGGCATGGTCGCCCACCGCTCGGGCCTCGCGGTGACCCCGTTCGCCGGCCCGGGCCTCGGCCGCACCATCGCCGTCGCGCACGGCCACGAGGTGCCGCCGACCCGGGCGGCCGAGGCACTGCGGGCGACCCTGCTGGCGCACCTGCACGACGCGGCCCGGGACGGCGAACTCCCGCCGGGGACCAGGCTGCTGCTGTAGAGCGGACGGCCCGGCCCCCGGTCACGGTGTGCTCAGCCGGGCAGCACGGCCTCGATGGCGGCGGTCACCTCGTCCGCCTCCGGCTCGGTGCGCGGCCGGATCCGGGCCGCCACGGCGCCGTCCGGACCGATGACGAACTTCTCGAAGTTCCAGGCCACGTCCCCGGCCTTGCCCTCGGCGTCGGCCGTCTCGGTCAGCCGCGCGTACAGCGGGTGCCGGTCGTCGCCGTTCACGTCGGTCTTCTCGAACAGCGGGAAGGTCACGCCGTAGGTGGTGGAGCAGAAGGTCCGGATCTCCTCGGCGCTGCCCGGCTCCTGCCCGGCGAACTGGTTGGAGGGGAAGCCCAGCACGGTGAAGCCGCGCTCGGCGTACCGCTCCTGGAGCCGCTCCAGGCCGGCGTACTGGGGGGTCAGGCCGCACTTGGAGGCGACGTTGACGATCAGCAGCGCCTTGCCCTTGTAGTCGGCCAGCGAGGCGGCCTCGCCGGACAGGGTGCGCAGCGGGATGTCGTACAGGCTCACGGTGGGGTCCCCTTCGGAGCGGATCGCAGGTCGTCGTCGGTTGTCGGTGGTGCGCGGGCGGGCGGGCCCGCGCGGGTACGGTATCCCGCCCGGCGCGCCCACCCGCTCAACCGCGCCCGGCCGGCGGGTGTTCCGGCGAGGGCTGTCCGGCCGTGCGCTCCAGGACGGCTATCTGCTCGGTGACGGTGGTGAAGTCCGCGCTGAGCCACCGCTCGGGCCGCATCCGGACGGTGACGTCCGCCGTCAACTGCTCGGCGGTGGCCAGCAGATAGGCGGCGGCGGTGGCGGGCGGCAGATAGCGGTGGGCCAGCGCGGCGCGCTCGTCCGGGTCGACGGCGTCCTCGATCGCCACCACCGGCCCGGTCACGCTCACGTAGCGGCAGGGCGGTTCCTCCTGCTGGGCGCAGAGCGTGAAGCGGCCGGCCGTCCGGATCCGGCGCGCCTTGACGGACGACCGGCCGGTCAGCACGGTGACCAGTCCGCCGGGGTGGTAGGCGTACCAGATCGGCACGGTGAGCGGGGCTTGGCCGGGCTCGGCGCCGGCGACGGACAGGACGCCGACGTGCACGCCGGCCAGGAAGCGCTCGCACGCGGTACGGGTCATCGCGAAGGACACGGTGGGGCCTCCCGGGCAGGAAGGCCCGCGCGCGGGCGTCGCGCGCGGGCGGTCCCTGGTACGTACCCGCACCGCCTGCGGACGGAACGCCCGGCGGTGCCGGGGCGGGGGCGCGACGGCGGGCGGGCGCGGGTTCGTCCGCCTGCTCGACGGGCGAACGTGCGTACCCGTCCGACGGCGGGATTCCGGCCCGGAAGCGCCCCCGGTGTGCCGCTCGGGTGAAGGGATGGTGTGCGAGGTTGGCCGGCTCCGGGGTGCTGGGTACCGTCGGTGGCACGCCGGACCCGTCATGGTTGCCATGTTCAACAGGGGGTCACGGCAAGGGGGTTGGGGGCCGTCCAGGGAGCGGGGGTGCTCCGGCCGTCGGGTCTCCGCAGCACGCCCGCCGCGCCGGCCGGCCCGTCCCGCGCGTCCCAGCCGCCATCGCAGCACCGCAGCCATCAGCAGCACCTCGCAGCACCGCACCCGCAGCACCGCACCCGCAGCAACGCACCCGCAGCAACGCACCCGCAGCGATGCGCCGCCCGCGGCGCGCCGCCGTGCCGGGTGCGCGGAAGGAAGCTCCTCATGCCTTGTCGCTGTGCCCTGCCCGCCTGCCCCGCCGCTCCAGCCACCGCCGCCCTCGCCGCCGTTCACGCCACGCCCGCCGTTCACGCCGCTCCCGCCGCTCCCACCGTCTCGACGGGGGTGCGCCGGTGAACGACCCGACCCCCCGCCCCCGCCGGGTGCCGCCGCACCGCCGCCCGGCCGCCGTCCTGCGCGCCGTGCCCTGGCGCCACGACCTGCCCGCCTCCCTGGTGGTCTTCCTGGTCGCCCTCCCGCTCTGCGTCGGCGTCGCCGTCGCCTCCGGCGTACCCGCCGAACTCGGCCTGGTCACCGGCATCGTCGGCGGACTGGTGGTGGGCGCCCTGCCCGGCAGCAGTCTCCAGGTCAGCGGCCCGGCCGCCGGCCTGACCGTCCTCGTCCACGAGGCCGTCCAGGAGTACGGCCTGGGCGCCCTCGGCGTCCTGGTCCTGCTCACCGGCCTGCTCCAACTCGCCATGGGCGCCCTGCGGCTGGGCCGCTGGTTCCGCGCCATGTCGGCCTCGGTGGTGCACGGCATGCTGGCCGGCATCGGACTGACCCTGGTGCTCGGCCAGTTGTACGCGCTCGCCGACCGCCGCGGGCCCGCCTCGGGGCCGGAGAAGATCGCCGGCCTGCCCGCGCTGCTGCGCGACGCCGTCACCGGGGCCGCCAACCCCAGCGCGGTGGCGCTCGGCACGGCCACCCTGCTGGTGCTGGTCGCCTGGAAGTACCTGCCGCCGCGCCTCGCCCGCGCGTTGCCCGGCCCGCTCGGCGCCGTCGGCCTGGCCGCCGCCGTCACCGCCGTCGCCGACCTGCCGGTGGCCCGGGTCGAGGTGGCCGGCCTGCTCGACGTCGTCCGGCTGCCCGACCACGCCGCGCTCGGCGCCCTGGCCACCACGGCCGGCGTCGGCACCATCCTCGCCTTCACCCTGATCGCCTCCGCCGAGACCCTGTTCAGCGCCGCCGCCGTCGACCGGATGCACCACGGCCCGCGCACCCACTACGACCGCGAGCTCACCGCCCAGGGCGTCGGCAACACCCTCTGCGGCCTGCTCGGCGCGCTCCCGATGACGGCCGTGATCGTCCGCAGCGCGACCAACGTCCAGGCCGGCGCCCGTACCAAGGCCTCCCGGGTGATGCACGGCGGCTGGCTGCTGCTGTTCACCGCCCTGCTGCCCGGGGTGCTCGACCTGGTCCCGCTCACCGCGCTGGCCGCCGTCCTGGTCCACGCCGGCGCCAAGCTCATCCCGCTGCGGCGGATCGCCGCGCTCTGCCGCGACCACCGGGGCGAGGCGGCGGTGCTCGTCGTCACCACCGTCTCGGTGATCACCACCGACCTGTTCGAGGGGGTGCTGATCGGCGTCGGCCTCGCCGTGGCCAAGTCCGCCTGGCAGACCTCCCACCTGCAGATCGGTGTGGAGGAACCGCCGTCCGCCCCCGGCGCGTGCGAGCGCCCCCTGCGCGTGCGGCTGAGCGGCAACGCCACCTTCCTGCGGCTGCCCCGGCTGCTGGACACCCTGGAACGCCTCCCGGCGGACCGGCCGGTCGAGCTCGACTGGTCCGGGCTGCGCCACCTCGACCACGCCTGCACGGTCGCCCTCACCACCTGGGCGGCCCAGCACCGCGCCCGCAGTTCCGCCCCGCTGGCCGTCGACCCGCCGCTGCCGACCGTCGTCTGACTCCGCTCCCTAGCCTGGTGGCCCACGGCCCGGCGGCCGACCCGGGCCGCCCGGCCATCGGGTCGCACTGGGAGGAGACGCAGCCGTGATCGCAGCCTTTTCGGTCACCCCGCTCGGGGTCGGCGAGGACGTGGGGGAGGCGGTCGCCGCCGCCGTGAAGGTGGTCCGCGCGAGCGGGCTGCCCAACCGCACCGACGCCATGTTCACCAGCGTCGAGGGGGAGTGGGACGAGGTGATGCCGGTCATCCGGGAGGCGATCGAGGCGGTCAAGGCCTACAGCAGCCGGGTCAGCACCGTCATCAAGATCGACGACCGCGCCGGGGTCACCGACGGCCTGACCAGCAAGGTCGCCACCGTGGAACGCCACCTCGCCGGGGGATGAACCGCCCGCGCCGGCCCGCCCCCCGCCGGGGCGGGCCGGCCCCTCGGCTTCTTTCTTGACCGATCGATCTGGAATCGACTACCTTTCAGACATGGCGCGAACCAAGGAATTCGACCCCGACGCGGCACTCCAGTCGGCACTGGAGCTGTTCTGGCGGCGCGGCTACGAGGCCACCTCGATGGCCGACCTGGTCGAGCACCTCGGGATCGCCCGCGCCAGCGTCTACGCCACCTTCGGCAGCAAGCGCGAGCTCTACCTGCGCGCGCTTGAGCGGTACGGGCAGCAGCAGCAACCCGTGCTGCTGGCCGAGCTGTCGCAGCCCGGACCGGTCCTCCCGGCCGTCCGCGCCCTGGTCCGCCGCTTCGCCGGCGAATCCGCCGCGGACGGCGAGTGCGGCGTGCGGCGGGGCTGTTTCGTCACCAACACCGCGGTGGAGCTGGCCCCGCACGACCCGGGCGCCGCCCGCCGGGTGGAGACCAGCCTGCAACAGCTGGAGACCGTGCTGGCGTCGGCGCTGGTCCGGGCGCAGGCCCAGGGCGAACTGCCCGAGGGCCGTGACCCGCAGGCGCTCGCCCGGATGCTGCTGGTGCTGTTCCAGGGCATGCGGGTGATCGGCAAGGCCGGCGACGGCTCCGCCCGGCTGCGCGACGCCGCCGAGCAGGCGCTGGCCCTGCTGGACTGACCGGCCGCCCTGCCTCGCTCCCGCTCGTGCTCTTTCTGCTGTCTCTATTCTGAACCGAACGGTCAATTTAGACTCTCGATCGAGGAGTACTCGCATGACCCGCAGCACCACCCGCTTCACCGGCAAGTCCGTCCTGGTCACCGGTGGCGGCAGTGGCATCGGCCGAGCCGTCGCCCTCGCCTTCGCCCGCGAGGGCGCCCGCGTCGCCGTCGCCGGCCGCACCGCGAGCGCCCTCGCCGAGACCGTCACCCTGATCGAGCGGGAGGGCGGCACCGCCGTCGCGCTGACCGGTTCGGTGGCCGACCCCGCCGACGCCGCCCGCCTGGTCCGCGAGACCGTCGAGCACCTCGGCGCCCTGGACGTCGCGGTCAACAACGCGGGCGTCCTCGGCGGCCTCGGCCCGATCGCCGACGTCGCCGACGAGGAGTGGCGGCGGCTGATCGACATCAACCTCAACGGCACCTGGTACGCGATGAAGCACCAGATCGCCCACCTGCGCGCCAACGGCGGCGGGGCGATCGTCAACATCTCCTCGAACCTCGGCACCCACCTGCGGGTGGCGGACCTCGGCGCCTACGCCGTCTCCAAGGCCGCCGTCGCCACCCTGACCCGCAGCGCCGCCCGCGACCACATCGCCGACGGCGTGCGGATCAACCTGGTCAGCCCGGGCCCGATCGACACCACGATGTCCTCCCGGCCCGGCGAGAGCGCCTCCGACAAGGCGGACCGGATGAAGGACAGCGTCCCGGCCGGCCGTGCCGGCGCCGTCGAGGAGGTCGCGGCCGCCGTCCTCCACCTCGCCTCCGAGGAGTCCGCCTTCACCGTCGGCGCCGACCTCGTCCTGGACGGCGGCATCACCGCCTGAGCCGCCCGACCCGCCTGGCGCGCCGGACCACCGGCCGCCGCCGCGTCAGGCCGACAGGGCCTGGTCCTCGTCCTCGACGGGGGCCGCGCAGGCGGCGGCCAGTTCGTCCAGCGAGAGCCCCAGCGCGTACGCCAGTGCCGCGACGGTGAAGAACGACGGCGTCGGCGCCCGGCCGGTCTCGATCTTGCGCAGCGTCTCGGCCGACACCCCGGCCGCCGCCGCCACCTCGACCATGCTGCGCCCGCCCCGCGCCTCGCGCAGCAGCACACCGAAACGCTCCCCGCGCTCGCGTTCCCCGGGGGTCAGCGGAGTCCTCACCATGCCCCCGATGGTAGGCCACGGCGGTCAGGACGCTCCGCCGGACGGGTGATCCGGGCACGCGAGGGCCCGTTCGACCAGCGCGCGCAGCTCCTGGTCGCGCAGCACCATCGGGTACCCGCCCTCGTCGGCCAGCCGGCGGTCCGACCGCCGGACCGTCAGCAGCGCGGCCCGGATCGCCGGGCCGATCGCGCCGATCCGGAGCAGACCCCGGAGGGCGGCGCGGAAGTGCAGGAAGCCGCGACCGCCCTCCGCGACCGGCAGGACGAACTCCGCCAGGACCGACAGGCTGGGTCCGGCCTCCCCGGTGATCGAGCAGAGGGCGACCGCCGCGTCGATGCGCGGCAGGTGCACGGCGTTCTCCAGGACGGACCGGACCTGCTCCGCGGTCGGGCCGGAGCCGGGCGGTACGTCGGTCGGCGCGGCGGGCGGACCCATCGCCCGCAGCACCCCGGCGGCCCGCGGCGCGGACCAGTCGTCGGCGAGCAGCGACAGCACCTCGGGCAGGGCCGGCAGGGCGGCCTCGCCCCAGGCCTCCAGCACCTCCAGGAACACCCGGGTCGCCCCGCTCCGCGGCCCGCCCTCGCCGATCGCCTCCCGGATCGCGGGCAGCAGCACGTCCGCGTGCGCCCGCAGCGGGACCAGCACGTCCACGACCTCGGGACGCCTCGGCTCGCCGACGACGTAGCCGCGGCCCTGCTCCTCCGCCTGGGCGCGGAGCCGCGCGATCAGGCCGGGCAGGGCGCGCGGGTCACCGACCCGGGTCAGCGCCCACCGGGCGATCGCGCCGACCGTGCCGTCGAGGAACTCGTCCTCCCCGTCGTCGTCGAGCAGCGCGGCGAGCCCGTCGGCGTACGGGGCCGACACCGGGCCGAGCGCCGCCAGCAGATTGGCCGCACGCAGCCGTACGCCCGCGTCGGGGTGGGCCAGCAGTCCGCCCGCGAGCGGCAGCAGCGCGGCCTCCGCGGAACGCCGCCGGGTGAGCATCAGCCAGGCCGCGTCCAGGGCCTCCCGGCACAGCGCGTGGTCCCCGGTACGATCCGCCGCCTCCACCAGCCTCACCGCGAAGGCGAGTTCGGCCTCGGGCCGGTGTGCGAGCAGCCAGGTCGTCGACCGGACCACGTCCTCGCGGCTCCACGGGCCCTCGGCGCCCGGGGTGTGCCAGACCTCGGCGAACCGCGGGCGCAGCGCGGGATCGCGGAACACCTCGACCAGCCGGTCCAGTTGCCGCACCGGCAGGTCCCGGTCGGACTCCGCCGCGGCGTGCACGGCCGCGACCCGCAGCACCGGATCGTCCCCGCCCAGCACGTCCGCAAGCACCGCCCTCGCGTCGTCGGCCGCCGGGCCCGTCCCGTCGGAGGCCACGGCCACGGCCTTGCCGAGGGCGAGCAGCACCGGGAGCCGCACCGCCGGGTCCTCCTCCACCCGCCACCGCTCCAGCAGTCGCGCGATCCCGCGCTCCAGCGGCAGCGCCGCGCGCCGCACCGCCGGGTCCGGATCGTCGAGCAGGGCGAGCGCGCCCGACCAGTCCCGGTCCGCCAGCTCGGGCGTCCGCAGGGCGACCAGCAGCTCGACGACGGCGACCCGCGCGCCCAGCGCCGGGTCGGCGGCGAGCGCGATGACGAACGGCAGGGCGACCGGGGCCGCGGACGGCGCCCCTTCCCGGGTGAGGAGCCGGTGGAGCGGGTAGCAGTCCTCCTCCGCCGCCCGCCCACCCGTGTGGGCGATCCGCCGCAGCGCCTGCGGCACCTCCGGCCCGTCCCAGGTCGCGCCGTCCAGCGCCTCCAGGAACCCCGCCGCTGCGGCCACACCGTCGTTCGCGCTCATCGGGCGCCATCCTCCCCGAACCCGGCCCTCCTGTCGCCCGAATTCCCCACCGCTCGACCGTGATACAAACACCGGTATAAGAATTGGATCGAAGCCGGTCGGAGGACCTCATGGTGGAGCTCAAGTCGGAGGCGGCCCTGGCCGCGATGCGCGAGGCCGGGCGGGTCGTCGCCACGGCGCTGGGCGCGGTGGAACGGGCGGCCGCCGTCGGCGTGAGCCTGCTGGAACTCGACGAGGTGGCCCGCGGGGTGCTGCGCGGGGCCGGCGCGACCTCGCCGTTCCTCGGCTACCGGCCGTCCTTCGCCCCGGTGCCGTTCCCGGCCGTCATCTGCGCCTCCGTCAACGACGCCGTGGTCCACGGCATCCCCGACGGCTACCGGCTGCGCGACGGCGACCTGGTGAGCGTCGACTGCGGCGCCGTCCTGGACGGCTGGGCGGGCGACGCCGCCGTCAGCTTCACCGTCGGCACGCCCCGCCCGGAGGACCTCCGCCTGATCGACACCACCCGCCGCGCCCTGGAGGCGGGCATCGCCGCCGCCCTGGTCGGCAACCGCACCGGCGACATCGCCCACGCCGTCGGCACCGTCGCCCGCACCGCCCGCTACGGCCTCCTCGAAGGCTTCGGCGGCCACGGCATCGGCCGCCGCATGCACGAGGACCCCCACCTCCCCAACGAGGGCCGCCCCGGCCGCGGCTTCCCCCTGAAGCCCGGTCTGGTCCTGGCCATCGAGCCCATGCTCATCGCCGGCGGCACCGACACCCACACCACCGACCCCGACGGCTGGACCCTCCGCACCACCGACACCACCCGCGCCGCCCACATCGAACACACCGTCGCCATCACCGAGACCGGCCCCCGCATCCTCACCCTCCCCTGAGGGGGCGGGCTCGTTCCCGGTCGTGCACGTTCGATCGTCTTTGCCGTGTGATCTCGATCGCGCAATACGGGTGGAACCGCCAATGGCGGTTGCCCCAATATGTGATAAGGGTGGATTGAAGCATGCCTGAATATGTGGAATTGCTGGTCAGGGTCCTCGGCGCGCCAGGATCCGGGAGGCCGGCGGCGTGTGAGTGGCTCGAGGTGGAAGCCGGGTTGGGCGTAGATTTTCCGGATGACTATAAGGAGGTCGCGGCGTCCTATGCGCCGGTTCAGCTCAACGGCCACCTGATCCTCTGGCACCCGGCCACCAGGTTCTTCAATCTGGCTGAAAACGTGGCACAGGAAATCCAGGTTTTTGAAGGGATTGACTGGCGGGCAGTCGGGGTCGGATTCCGTGGTGAGGTTCCCCGTTTCGGAGGTCCTGGCGGATTGATTCCGGTGGCGCGGACGGACCGCGGCGAGGTCGTCTTCCTCTTCCGGGACACACCTGACCTCCCGTGGCACGTGGTCGGCTTCTCGAGTGACGGCGAGGGTTTCCACGAGTATGACTTCGGATTCGCCGAGTGGCTCTACCGCTATCTGGCCGGTGAAGAGGTGCTGGGGCCTGGCAGTGCGACTTTCCATCCGGGGCCTCTGCTCATCGAGGACCTCCCGCGCTCACCCGGTGATCGCGTGGTGGATCGCCGTGGTCCGGATCGCGGGGTGTGACGTCGGAGCGATCCGTCGGGACGGGCTCCGGAACTGGCGGGAAGGCTGACGACCTCCGGCCGGAGGGCGGGACCGTCGGCCGGGTTGCGGGGACCTTGGACCCTGGGTGTGCTGGTCGGGAGCGGGAAGGGTGGTGGTTGCGGCCGGGCCTCCACCCGGCCCGGCCGCAACCCGTTCGCAACTGCCGGAGGTCGTCATGCCAAGGTTCGTCGTCGTCGGTGTCGATGGTTCGCCCGAGAGCCTTGCCGCGCTGGACTGGGCGGCGGAGGAGGCGGCGCGGCGGGAATCACGGCTGAAGGTGGTGCTCGCCTGGCCGACGGTGGTGACGCCGCTGTCGGTGCTGGGCACGGTGGACCTGGCGCGGCGGCAGGCGGACGTCACGCTGCGCGACGCCGAACTGCGGGTGCGGGAGCGGTGGCCCGAGCTGACCGTGCAGGCCGTCCAGGTGCCCACCGATCCGGTGCGGGCGCTGGTCGACGAGGTGAGCGGGGCCCAGGAGCCGGACGGTGCGCCGGCCGAACTGCTGGTACTGGGCTCGCGCGGGTTCGGCGCGGTGGCCGGGTTCCTGGTCGGCTCGGTGAGCCAGCGGGTGCTCACCCGGACGGACTGCCCGGTGGTGCTGGTGCGCAGGGGAGAGGACGGCGAGGAGCAGGCCGGGCCGCGCGAGGTGGTGGTCGGCGTCGACCCGTTCGAGGGCGCGGACGCGGTGCTCGCCCACGCCTTCGAGGTCGCGGAGCGCCGCGGACTGCCGCTGCGGGCCGTGTACTCCTGGACGCTGCCCGCGACGTACCAGTACGCGGGGATCGCGGCCAGCGTCGACGTCACCGGCGAGATGCTCGTCTACGCCAAGGGCGAGCTGACCCGGGTGGTCAAGCCCTGGCGGCACAAGTACCCGCAGGTGGAGGTCGTCGAGGAGGCCGTGAACGCCCGCCCGGCCAAGGTGCTCGCCGACCGCGCGGCCGGCGCCGAACTGGTGGTGATCGGGCGGCGGGTCCGCCGCACGCCGATCGGCGCGCACGTCGGCGCGGTCGCGCACGCCGTGCTGCACCACGTGCCGTGCCCGGTCGCCGTCGTCCCCTACGAGCGGGACGAGAAGCAGCAGCAGGAGGCCGGCGATGAGTGACCCGGTTCTGGTGGGTGTCGACGGCTCGGAGGCGAGCCTGGCCGCCGTGGACGTCGCGGTCCGCGAGGCGCGGCTGCGCGGCACCGGGCTGCGGATCGTGCACGCGTTCATCTGGCCGCTGATGCGGGTACCGCTCGGCCCGGCCCAGGACGGGCCGCCCGAGGGCGGGCTGCGGCACCAGGCGGAGGGCGTCCTGGCGGACGCCCGGGCCCGCGCCGAGGCGCTGGACCCGCACCTGGCGGTCGAGACCGAACTGGTCACCGGCGAGCCGCTGACCGTGCTGGCCCGCTGGTCGCGGCAGGCCGCGCTGGTGGTCGTCGGCAGCCGCGGGCTCGGCCGGTTCGGCGCGCTGCTGATCGGCTCGGTGGCGGTGCACCTGGCCGCGCACGCCGACTGCCCGGTGCTGATCGTCCGTGGCCGGCCGGACCCGGAGGGCCCCGTGCTGGCCGCGGTGGACGGCACCGGCGTGGGCGCCGAGGCGCTCGGCTTCGCCTTCGCCGAGGCCTCCGCCCGCCGCGCCCCGCTGACCGCCCTGCACATCGCGCACCCGAGCACGAGCTGGCCCGACCAGGAGGAACGGGTGCTCGCCGAGGCGCTGGCCGGCTGGCGGGAGAAGTACCCGGACGTCGAGCTGCACTCCGAGGTCGTGGAGGCGCACCCCCGGCCGGCGCTGATCGAGGCGAGCCGCGAGGCGCAGCTGCTGGTCGTCGGCGCCCGCGGCCGGGGCGGCTTCGCGGGCCTGCTGCTGGGCTCCACCAGCCAGGCGGTGATCCAGCACGCGCACTGCCCGGTGGTCGTCGTCCGCCAACCGGCGGAGCGCACGGCCGAGGGCGCGGCGGAGCACACCGCGCAGGACTGACCCCGCGCAGGACTGACCCCGCGCAGGACCGGCCCGGGCTCACCCCAGCAGCCGCAGCCGGGTGGCGGCCACGCCCACCCGCACGCTCTGGCCCCGGGCCAGGTCCAGCGCGTCGCTCTCGACGCCGTCGCCGAAGGCCACCAGGCGGTCCGACTCGACCGTCAGGACCAGCCGGCGGCCGGCGTCGAGCAGCCCGTGCACCCGCCCGGTGCCGGTGGCGGGGGAGGGCCAGGCCTCGCGGACGAACCAGGCGAGCGCCGGGGCGCCCGGCTCCGGCAGCGCGAGCGGGCCGCCGCGCTCCAGCCAGACCGAGCGGCACCACCCGGTGCCGCCCGTCCCGGTCCCCACCAGGACGCCGGACGAGGCCTGCGGCTCGCCCTCGTCCGCGGCGCCGGAGGACGGCTCCTCGACGGCCAGCCGGTAGCGGGCCGTCTGATGCCCGGGCTGGCCGACGTACACCTCGTTGAGCGCCAGCAGCCGCTGGGTGTCGTCGGCCACCGCCTCCACCATGGTCCGCTCCTCGGTGCGCCGCTCGCGGCCCGGGCCGACGGCGGCCGGCAGCAGCCGCGCCAGGTCGGCCACCCGGTGACGGACCAGCACGCCGGGATTGCGGCCGGGGTCCGCGTCCACGCCGACCACCGGCTGGCCGTCCAGGTACTTGGCGACATTGGCGACCAGGCCGTCCTGGCCGACCACGACCACCACGTCCTCCGGCTCGAAGAGGAACCGCGGCAGGTCGGCCCGCTCGATCCGGGTGCGCCGCCAGTCGAGCGGCACCGCGCCGGCCGCCTCGGCCAGTGCCAGGCCCTGCCGCCGGTGGCGCAGCTCGATCTCCTCGACCGACCGGCCCCGGCTGCTCAGGAAGTACGCGGCCTGGCCGGGCGTGCCGTGGTGGTCGAGCAGCTCCTGGTACTCGGTGCGGCGGTGGACCAGGACCACCCTGGGCGCGAGCGTCATCGCGCCGCCCCCTCGCCGCCGGTCGCGCCGAGCTTGGCGAGCAGGCCGGTGAGCACGTCCGGCGTCAGCGTGAGGCTGTCGATCCGCGGCAGGTGCTCGGCCAGGCGCATCAGCGCCAGCGCCCGCAGCACGGCCGGGTCGGCCTGCTGGTGGGCCGCCAGCCAGGCCGCCTCGGCGGCGGCCCTGGCCTCGCCGAGGGCGCGGGCGGCGTCGGCCTCGGCGCCGGCCAGGCGGGTGCGGCGCTGCGCCTCGGCGTCGGTGCGGATCCGGTCGGCGACCGCCTCGTCCTCGGCCTGGAGCCGGCCGTTGGCGCCCTGCTGGGTGATCAGCTGCTCCTGGCGCCGGGCGAGTTCGATCCGGTTGGCGAGCTCGTTCTCGGCGATGCCGCGCTCGTGCTCGACGGCGACGGCGCGCCGCTCGAAGGTGGCCCGGTCGGCCTCCTGCTGGACCAGCTCGCGGGCGGGGGTGCGCAGCGCGCGCTCCACCTCCGGTTCGGGGCGCAGCGCGACCACCCGGACGGAGATGACCGCGAGCCCGGTCTCGGCCAGCCGGGGTTCGGCGGCGAGCCCGGCGGCCATCCGTTCGCGGACGGCGGTGACGCCGTCGGCCAGCGCGGCGGCGAGCGGGGTGCGGGCGAGCAGGCCGAGCGCGTGCTGCTGGGCGGTCTCGGTGAGCAGCGTGGCGAGCTGGTCGAGCGGGGCGGAGCGCCAGGCGCCGGTGTCGGGGTCGATGCCGAAGTCCACGCGGGCGGCGGCGGTGGCCGGGTCGGTGATCCGGTAGGTGAGGGTGCCCTGGACGGTGACGTCCTGGAAGTCGGCGGTGCGGGCGTGGAAGAGCATGGCCAGCTCGCGGTCGTCGACCGGGACCTCGGAGAGCGCCGCGGTGAGCGGGCGGAACCAGAAGGCGAGGCCGGTGCCGTCGTGGGTGAGGCGGCCGCGCCGGACGTGGCGGATGTGGGCGGTGGGCAGGGCGCGCAGGTGGCGCAGCCCGAAGCGCTTGGTGATGTCGGCCATGGAAGGCTCCTTATCGTCGTGATGACGATATTGGCCGGAACTCATTCTCGTCAAGATGACGAAAAAGGTCCGGCCGGTTCCCCGGCCGGGGCGCGTGGGAGGATCGACCGGTGCTGAGGATGCGAACGACGAGGCTCCCCGCCGCGCTGCTGGCCGCCGCCTGCGCGACCGCCGCGGCCTGCGGCACCGCCGTGCTCGGCGCCCCGCCGGCCCGCGCGGCGGACGGCGCCGGGGAGGCGTTCACCATCAACGACCCCCGGATCACCGAGTCCAGCGGCCTCGCGGCCAGCCGGCGGCACCCCGGCGTCCACTGGACGCACAACGACAGCGACGACGGCCCCTACGTCTACGCCGTCGACTCCCGGGGCCGCACCGTCGCCACCGTCACCCTGCGCGGCGTCGAGCCGCGCGACGTCGAGGCGGTCTCGCTCGGCCCGGACGGCCGGCTCTACGTCGGCGACATCGGCGACAACCTCGGCGGAAAGTGGCCCGAGGTCTGGATCTACGCCTTCGCCGAGCCCGCCGAGCTCCACGACCAGACCGTGCAGGTGACCCGCTACAAGGTTCGCTACGAGGACGGCCCGCGCGACGCCGAGGCGCTGATGGTCCACCCGGTGACCGGCCGCGCCTACATCGCCAGCAAGAAGCAGGGCGGCGGCGGCCTCTACCAGGGCCCCGAGCAGCTCTCCGCGACCGGCGTCAACACCTTCCGCCGGATCGCGGACGCCCCGTGGACCACCGACGGCGCCTTCTCGCCGGACGGCACCCGGCTGGTGCTGCGCGGTTACTTCTCGGCCACCCTCTACCGCTGGAAGGACGGCGCGCCGAGCGGGGGCGAGTCGCTCTCCACCCCGTTCCAGCGCCAGGGCGAGTCGGTCACCTTCAGCGCCGACGGCCGGGCGCTGCTCTACGGCACCGAGGGCAAGGACAGCCCGGTCTGGCGGTCGCCGCTGGACGACGACCAGTTGCCCGACACGGTCGAACCGCAGCCGAGCGCCACGCCCGCCCCGTCCGCCCCGGCGTCCGCCTCGCCGTCCGGGGGCGGCGAGGCCGGCCCGCCGTCCTCCTCGGCCGGCACCGGCGACCAGGTGCTCGGGGTGGCGTTCCTGCTCGCGGTGGCCGGCGCGGTGTTCGGGCTGCGGCGCAGGAAGCGCGAGGGCTGACGGCGCGGCGCCGCCCGGACGCTCCGGCCGGCACCCCGTGCGGTCGGACGTCGGCGAACGACCCTTCCCCGGCCGGATGCGGCCCCGACCCGCCCGTCCCGCCACGCCCAACAGTGCCGATCTGTCGCCGATTTGTGACAAAGGTTGGCCAACACCGGCCCCACAGGCGGTTTTCGTGGACGTAGTGTTCCGACTATGTCACGGAGAAGCCGCCGCACGCCCTCCCCGGAGCCCCTCGACACCTGGGTGCCGCGCCCCCGGCGCCGCGAGACCCCGCTCGGCCTGCTCGGCCACGGCGTGAAGTTCCTCGGCTACAGCACCCTCGCGGGCGTCCTGCTGGCGGGCATCGCGCTGCCCGCGGCCGGTGCGCTCGGGCTCGGGATGAAGGGCACCGTGGAGGAGTTCGACACCATCCCCGACGACCTCAAGACCCCGCCGCTGACCCAGGCCAGCTGGATATACGACGCCAAGGGCCAGCAGATAGCCAAGGTCTACGAGCGCGACCGCCGGGTGATCACCGCCGAGGAGATGGGCCCGCTGATACGCCAGGCCCAGGTGGACATCGAGGACGCGCGCTTCTACGAGCACGGCGCGGTCGACCTCAAGGGCGTCCTGCGGGCGATCACCAAGAACGCGGAGAGCGGCACCGCCGTGCAGGGCGCGTCGACCCTCACCCAGCAGTACGTGAAGAACGTCAACGTCGAGAAGGCCGGCGACGACAAGGTGGCGGTCCGGGAGGCCCAGCGCAAGACCCTGGGCCGCAAGATCCAGGAGCTGAAGTACGCCATCAAGCTGGAGGAGGAGCTGACCAAGGACCAGATCCTCACCAACTACCTGAACATCACCTACTACGGCCAGCAGGCGTACGGGATCCAGGCGGCCTCCCAGCGCTACTTCAGCAAGAACGCCAAGGACCTCACCGTCGCCGAGGCGGCCACCCTGGCCGGACTGGTGCAGAACCCCTCCCAGTTCGACCCCAAGGCCCACCCCGAGGCCTCGCGCAAGCGCCGCGACACCGTGGTCGACAAGATGCTGGAGAACCGGCACATCACCGCGGAGCAGGCCAAGGAGGCCAAGACCGGGCCGGTCGTGCTGCACTACCAGGCCCCGCAGAACGGCTGCATCACCGCCGACGCGGGCATGGGCTTCTTCTGCGACTACGTCAAGCACGTGATCAAGCAGGACCCGGTCTTCGGCAAGAGCGCCGCCGAGCGCAAGAAGCTGTGGGACATGGGCGGCCTGTCCATCCACACCACCCTCGACCCGGTCAAGCAGGCGGCCGCGCTCAAGGCGGTGACCAGCAGGGTGAAGGTCACCGACGAGGTGTCGGCGGCGATCACCATGGTGGAACCGGGCACCGGGAAGATCCTGGCGATGGCCCAGACCCGCCCGTACGGGATCGACCCGGGCAAGAACCAGACGGTCGTCAACTACAACGTGGACGCGGCGATGGGCGGCGGCAACGGCTTCCAGCCGGGCTCCAACTTCAAGCCGATCGTGGCCGCCGCCGGCCTGGAGGCGGGGCTCACCTCCACCCAGTCCTACCCGTCGCCGAACAAGATGGACTGGCCGACGATGAGCACCTGCGACGGCACCTGGAAGAACCTGGAGAAGGGTAAGAAGGGCGGCGCCATCCCCAACGAGTCGGCGGGCGAGGTCGGCCCGTACGAGCTCAAGGAGGCGATGGCGCTCTCGGTCAACACCTACTTCGTGCAGATGGAGCAGGAGATCGGCCTCTGCGCGGTCAAGCAGATGGCCAACAAGCTGGGCGTGCTGACCAAGGCGAGCGGCAAGCCGCTGGAGGAGCTGCCCGCGCTGGGCCTGGGCACCCAGGAGGTGAGCCCGCTGGTGATGGCCAACGTCTACGCGACCTTCGCCAACCGCGGCACCTACTGCACACCGGTCGCGATCAGCGGCATCACCACGATGGACGGCAAGGAGGTCCCGGTCAGTCCCGCCACGTGCGAGCGGGTGTTCTCCGAGAGCACCGCCGACGTCATCAACACCGTGCTGCTGGGCGTGACCGAGAAGGGCGGCACCGGGCGCGACCTCGGCCTGGCCGACGACCGCCAGATCGCCGGCAAGACCGGCACCTCCGACGAGAAGAAGTCCGCCTGGTTCAGCGGCTACACCGGCAACCTCGCCGCCTCGGTCTGGCTGGGCGGCCCGGCCGGCGGCGTGAAGATGCGCAACATCCGGATCGGCGGCAAGTGGTTCGACGAGGTCTTCGGCGCCACCGGGCCCGGCCCGATCTGGCAGATGGCGATGAACGACGCCGTCCGGGGCATGCCGGAGAAGGAGTTCGAGACCGTCTACATCCCCAACCCGGCGCCGAAGCAGGACCCCTCGGCGAGCGCCGGCTCGGGCAGCGGCTCGCCCACCGACGTCGCCCCGACCTGGCCCGGACGCCCCCAGACGCCCGGCCGGCCGTCGCGCAACCCCAACCCGCGGCCCACCCAGCCCACCCAGCCGGCCCAGCCGCAGCCCCAGACCCGGCAGGAGGAGGCGCAGCCGCCGCAGGAACAGCAGCAGGAGCAGCCGCAGGGCGAGCAGGCGCCGCCCGAAGAGCAGCACCAGGACGGCTGAGTTCCGCACAGCACCGCGCCCCGGGACGTCGACGGACGTCCCGGGGCGCGGTCGCGGTCGGACCGGGGTGCGTCAGTGCACGCCCTTGGCCGCCCAGAAGTCCTGGCGGGCCAGCACGCTGCTGTCCGCCTGGTCGGTGAAGAAGCCGTCCACGCCGAGGTCGTACAGGTACCGCGCCCAGCCGATCGCGTCGCCGTACGCGTTGGGATCGGTGCCCCGGCGGTAGTCCAGCGGCAGGAAGCCGTTCTCGTTGCGCACCGTGTACGGGTGCAGCAGCAGGCCCGCCGCGTGCGCGTCCTTGACCAGGGTGGTCGGCGCCAGCAGCTTGCCGGTCGCGTCGACGGGCGCGATCAGCGTGGTGGTCGGGCCGATGCCGTGCGCGAAGGAGGAGATCCAGCGCAGGCCCTCGGGCTTCACCAGATCGGCCACCGTGCGCTGGTCGCCGGAGAGCACGAAGTCGTACGGTCGGCTGGTCGGGCCGCTGAGCAGGAAGACCTTCGGGTTGTCGACCAGCTTGGCGAGCCGCTGGAGGCTGCTCGGCTCGAAGGACTGCAGGATCGCCCGGCCGTTCCGCCCCGCGAGGCCGGTGCGGCGCAGGTCGTCGGCGAGGCGCTCCTCCAGCGGCAGGCCGATCGAGCGGAAGTAGCTCGGGTGCTTGGTCTCGGGGTAGACCCAGACGTCCCGGCCCAGCTCGCGGCCGCGCTTGCGGGCGAAGTCGGCCACCTCGCGGAAGGTCGGCACGGCCCAGCGGCCGTCGTAGAGCGTGTTGCGCTGGCGCTGCTGCGGCAGGCGCTCCTTGGCGCGCAGGGTGCGCAGCTCGGCGAGCGTGAAGTCCTCGGTGAACCAGCCGGTCTGGGCCGCGCCGTCGATGGTCCTCGTGGTGCGGCGGTCCGCGAACTCCTTGTGGTCGGCGACGTCCGTGGTGTCCGTGATGTTGTTCTCGTGGCGGACCACCAGGTGGCCGTCCTTGGTGGGGACGAGGTCCGGCTCGATGACGTCCGCGCCCAGCTGCAGCGCCAGGTCGTAGGAGCCCAGGGTGTGCTCGGGGCGGTAACCGGGGGCGCCGCGGTGGCCGACGATCAGCGGGTACGGCAGGCGGTCCAGGCCGGTACCGGTGCGCACCGGCGGGCGCAGGCCGCCCGGGCGGCCTGCGGCGGCGCCGCGCTCGTCGGCGGCACCGTACTGCTCGTCGCCCGGCTGGTCCCCGGAGGCGGCGAAGGCCTCGCCGGCGCCGGCCGCGAAGGCCGCCGCGCCGATCCCGGCCGCACCGGTGACCCGCAGGAAGGACCGGCGGGAGGAGGCGGTGGCGCCGGCGGGCTCCGCCGGGGTGCTGCCGTCGGACGGACGGTACGTCATGGATGCTCCTAGGTCGCGCTCGGCGCGCTGTCGGCGTCGCGGTGTGGGTGCCGCCCGCAGACTAGGAGCCGCGGGGCCCGGACGGGTGGCCGTCGGGCGAACTGCGGGAGAAGTTCCCGCACCCACCACCCGGACTGCCCGGCCTGCCCGTGCGCTCAGAGCCCGGCGAGCAGCTCCCGCCCCAGCGGCCAGTCGCCCAGCCCGGAGTCGGCGTTGAGGTGCCCGAGGGCGCCGGGCTCGACGTGGCGCGCGCCCCAGGCCTCGGCGAACCGCCGGGCGCGCTCCGGGGCGACCCACGGGTCGTCGGTGCTGGAGACCACGGTGGCCGGGAACGGCAGCCGGTGCAGCGCCACCGGGCGGAAGCCCAGCAGTTCGGGGACGTCCGCGTGGTCGACGTCGGCGGGCGCCACCAGCAGCGCCCCGCGCACGGCCGCCGTCCGCCCGGCCGGTGCCCCGGCCGCCCAGCGGGCCACCGTCACACAGCCCAGGCTGTGCGCCACCAGCACCACCGGGCCGTCGGCCGCCGCCGTGGCGACCGCCGCGTCCACCCGGGCCACCCAGGAGTCCGCCTCCGGGCGGTCCCAGTCCTCCTGCTGCACCCGGACGAACGACGCCGGGTCGGCGGCCTCCCAGCGGCTCTGCCAGTGGGCCGGTCCGGAGCCCTGGTAGCCGGGCAGGACGAGGTAGGTGGTGCGGTCCGACATCGGGGCGCGATCCCTCCGGGGCTGTCACGGGGACGGACACGACGACGCCGGGGCGCGGAAGCCGCACCCCGGCGATGAGGTCGAGGGCGAGGAGAGCGAAGGGACTGGATTCAATTGGAGTGAGAAGGAAGCCCCTTCATGGCCTCGCCGCGGCTCACGCTACCAGTCAGGCGGGGATCAGGTCGCGCATATTTTCGGGGGTGACGACCCGGGAGTCCGGGTGCAGCCCCTCCGGTCGCTCCAGCCCGATCCAGGTCACGGGCCCGGCGGGGACCACCGCGCCGTCCCACACGGTGACGGCCGCGCCCCGCTGCCGCATCAGGTCGGTGAGGTGGCGGACCGTGAGGTGGTCGCGCTCGACGACGCCGCGCAGCAGCGTCGCGATGGACATCTGGTTCTCCTCGACCCGGTTGGCGCTCGGCATCCCGGCGAGGTGCAGGTGCAGCCACTTGGCGCGCCAGCGGCCGTCGCCCCCGCGCAGGAACGCCAGCGGCAGGGCGATCCGCCCCCGGCCGCGCAGGTCCGACTTCATCCGCACGGTGCGCGGCTCGAAGGGCTGCCCCGCCTGCTCGCCGTCCCGCAGCATGAAACCGAAGAACGACTCCTCGACCTCGTCGAAGCCCTCGCCCGCGTAGACGTGGACCTGCGGGACGACGAACGCGCCGAGCACCGCGTCGAGCCGCAGGTTGATGAACTCCGACGCTCCCTCGGGCGCGCTGGTGATGTCCCCGGAGTGCTCGCCGCCGATCTCGGTGAGCGAGGTGTACGAGAGCCAGGAGACGGTCTCGTACGACTCGTCCAGCATCAGCGCCGACAGGTCGAGGTCGGTGCGCCGCTCGCGCTGCTTCCAGTACATGAAGAAGCGCAGCAGTTCGCCGTCGACCGGGCAGAGCGAGCCGCGGGGCAGCACGCCCAGGCCCGCGGACGTGGCGTTCCCGCTGAGCGGCAGGGCGACGTCCAGGACGGCCGGGTCGATCAGCAGGTGCCCCGGGTCCGGGAGACGGCGGCCCACCTCGGCGTCCAGGGCGGCGATCAGCCGCCCGCGCTCGGCGGGCGGCAGCGGCGGCCGGGTGTCGGCGACGACCCGGCCGCGGCCGGCCCGGTTGACGAAGACCCGGTGCCCCCCGTCCCCTTCGGCGCGGTCGCCGCGGTTCTGGAGGTGCTCGCGGACCGACAGCAGCAGGCGGCCGGACACCCGCCCGGCCGCGGACTCGGCGGCGGCCACCACGGCCTCGCGCTGCTCCTCGCCGGCGCAGGCGCGCAGCAGGTGGTCGAGCGCGCGGAACAGCTTGCCCGGGGCGGCGGACAGCAGCCGCACCGCCGCGGTGACGTCGCCCGCGCCGAGCGCCCGCTCGACGCGGCTGTCGAAGGACGGGGCCTCCCGCTCGCCCCGGGCGACCGCGAACACCTCGGCGGCGTGCGGCCACCGCGGGTACTCGTGCGGGTGGAGCCGCTCGCCGAGGCGCTTGAACATCTCCCGGTGCGCGGCGACATCGCCGAGCTTGGCGGGGGCCGCGGCGACCACCGCGTCCAGGCCCGCGAGCAGCGCGCGGCGCACCGGCCGGGGGAACGGGCGGAACCGGGTCGGCTGCGCGAGCGTGACGTCCCCGTCCGACAGCGCGCAGGCCAGGCGGAGCACGTCGGTGACGGTGTCCAGCAGGAGGTCCGCCCCGGCGTCGAGGCGGGCCCGGTTGACGACGGCGCGGTTCTCCCGGACCGGGATCGCCCCGGGCTGCGGCCCGTGCACGCGGTGCCCGGCGAGCTCGCCGAGGTCGAGCAGGGCCTGCTCGCCCAGCGGGGTGGCGCTGCCGGCGAGCGCCAGGTACAGGGCGGTGACCTCGTCCTCCAGCGCGCCGCCCGGGTGCAGGACGGTCATCCGGTCGCCGGCGGCGGCGATCAGCGCGTCGTGGGCGGCGAGCAGTTCGGCGTAGGTGTGCTGGTAGCGGCCGTAGCGGGGGAGCGTCAGCAGGTCGACCACACCGGCGTCGAGCCGGGCGAGGGTGCTCTCGCGGGTGTCGTCGTCGGCGAGCGCCTCGCGGATGCACCGCATCCAGAAGTGGACGGTGTCCGGCACGTTGGCGGGGAAGTCGATGAAGTAGGCGTTGTGCCGGACGTGGTCGCCGGCCAGCTCGCGCACGGTGGCCAGGGTGCGGACGGCCGTCTCGCGGACGGTCCGCGCGCTCAGCCCCGACAGCCGGGCCAGCGACTCGGCCGAGAGCTTGAAGCCCGCGGACATCAGCGCGGCGTCGAACTGGCGCGCCGCGGCCTCCCCGTTCCCGGCCGGGCCGTCGGGCGTGGGCAGGCGGAGGGTGTGTCGGACGACCAGGGATTCGAGACGCTGGGACATTCCGGCATGTTCCCAGAGCAGCGCGGGCCGCCGCATCCGGGTTTCCGGCCCGGCGGCGCCCGGGCTCGGGGGCGTGCGCCCGGGGAAGTGCGCCGTGCTCGGGCGGTGCGCGCCGTTGCGTGGGGGTACCGGGTGGGGGAGGTTGGTGCGGTCCCGGTTCGCAGGTCTCGGGCCCGGGGCGGCAATGGAACTGACGATCGATCACTTCGGAGGGATGTCGGCGATGGCATCGAAGATCCTGCTCGTCACCGGGGACGCCGCGGAGTCGCTGGAGGTGTTCTACCCGTACCAGCGGCTGCGCGAGGAGGGCTACCAGGTCGACATCGCGGCGCCGGCGAAGAAGCGGCTCCAGTTCGTGGTGCACGACTTCGTCGAGGGGTTCGACACCTACACCGAGAAGCCGGGCTACACCTGGCCCGCCGACGTGGCGTTCGCCGACGTCGACCCGGCCGACTACGTGGCCCTGGTGATCCCGGGCGGGCGCGCCCCCGAGTACCTGCGCAACGACCCGGAGTTGCAGCGGATCGTCCGGCACTTCTTCGAGGGCGAGAAGCCGGTCGCCCAGATCTGCCACGGCGCGCTGGTGTCGGCCGCGGCCGGGGTGCTCGGCGGGCGGACCAGCGCCGCCTACCCCGCCCTGGAGCCGGACGTGAAGGCGGCGGGCGCGACGTACGTGGACGGCGAGGCGGTGGTGGACGGCGTGGTCGTCTCGGCCCGCGCCTGGCCCGACCACCCGGCGTGGCTGCGGGCGTTCATCGAGGTCCTACGGGTCAAGGCCCCGGTCGCCTGACCACCGGACGGAGGGGGCGCCCCCGAGCGGGGTCTCGGGGTAGCCCCTGAGCGGACCCCGGGGGCGGCCCCTCCCTGAGGGGGAGCGGCGCGCCGGGCGAAGCTCGGCCCAGGGTCGGACGCCCCCTCCGCCGCCGCCTGCCACAGTGTCAAGTGCCGAAACCAAACGGGGTGTTGTGGACACCTCCGGACACGGACACGGGAGGACGCATGGGCGTGGCGGAGCACGGGAGCGGAGCGGAGCCGGACGGTCGCGGGGGCACGGGGCGCCGGCGGCGGAGCCCGGCCGCGCGCCTGGTGGCGCTCGCGCTCGCGGGGGCGGGCCTGGTGGGCGTGACCGCCCCCGCGGCCGGCGCCCTCGGCACGACGGAGCCGACCGGGACGGTGGCGGTGACCGGCGTCCAGGACACCGCGGCGGCGGAGGCGGCCGGCCGGGGACCGCGCAAGGGCGTCGACACCAGGGCGCTGAACGGCGCGCTGAACGCCATGACCGACTCCGGCGGTGTCTCCGCCGCGCTGGCCAGGGTCGGCGATCACGGCCGCACCCTGTGGAAGGGCGCCTCCGGCGTCGCCGACCGCACCACCGGCGCCCCCGCCTCCGCGGACGGCCGGTTCCGGATCGGCAGCGTGACCAAGACCTTCGTCTCCACCGTCGCCCTCCAGTTGGTCGCCGAGGGACGGCTCGGCCTCGACGACCCGGTGGAGAAGCTGCTGCCGGGCGCGGTGCCGAACGGCGCGGACATCACCCTGCGGCAGTTGCTCGACCACACCAGCGGGGTGTTCAACTACACCGAGGACCAGGCCTTCGACTTCGAGCGGCCCGGCGCCGTCGAGCAGTGGCTGGAGTCCGGCCGCTGGACCCGCTGGACGCCGCAGCAGCTCGTCGCGCTGGCCAACGCCCACCAGCCGTACTTCGCTCCCGGCCAGGGCTTCCACTACTCCAACACCAACTACGTCCTGGTGGGACAGATCATCGAACGGGCGACCGGCCGCAGCTGGCAGCGCGAGGTCGAGCGCCGGGTGATCCGCCCGCTGGGCCTGACCGGCACCTCCATGCCCGACCACGAGACGGCCGTCCCCGGCCCGCACGCGCATGGCTACTACGACCTGCCCACCGGACCGGCGGACGTCACCGAGCTGGACCCGAGCATGGCGGGCTCCTCCGGCGCCGGGATCTCCACCACCGCCGACCTCAACACCTTCATCTCGGCCCTGGTCGGCGGGCGGCTGCTGCCCCGGCCGCAGCTCGCGGAGATGATGAAGGCCACCCCGCAGAGCGGGGGCCGGTACGGCCTCGGCCTGGAGCGGGCCCCCTCGGACTGCGGTGTGCTCTGGGGCCACACCGGCGGCATCCCCGGCTACAACACCGTCCTGTACACCAGCGCCGACCTCCGCCGCCAGCTCGCGGTCTCGATGAACGCCAAGGGCGCCTCGACCCCGCCGGCCACCGAGGAGGCCTTCGGGAAGCTGCTCGCCGCCGGAACCTGCGCCGGCTGACCCACGGCCGGTCCGGACCGCGGGCCGACGACGTGACCCGCGTCCGACCAGGGCCACCCGGCCCCGCACCGGCAGCGTGGGGCTGCGATCATGGCCCGCACCTGATGGGCAGTCGTCGCGAGGAGGACGAGAGATGGCAGAGCCGCTGATCGCCGAGGTGGGGGGCCGGGTGCCCGCCGTCGACCCGGGCGCCTTCGTCGCACCGAACGCCGTCGTGGTGGGAAGCGTGACGGTCGGCGCCGGGGCGAGCGTCTGGTACGGCGCGGTGCTGCGCGGGGACGCCGAGGCGATCACGGTCGGCGCGGGCAGCAACGTCCAGGACAACTGCACCCTGCACGCCGACCTCGGCTTCCCGCTGGTGATGGGGGAGCGGGTCTCGGTCGGCCACAACGCCGTGCTGCACGGCTGCGTGATAGGGGACGACGTCCTGGTGGGGATGAACGCCACCGTGCTCAACGGCGCCCGGATCGGCGCCGGCTCGCTGGTCGCGGCCGGCGCCGTGGTGCCGCAGGGCATGGAGGTGCCGCCCGGCTCCCTGGTCGCCGGGGTGCCGGCGAGGATCCGCCGCGAGCTGACCGAGGAGGAACGCGCCGGCATCGCGTTCAACGCCGAGGGCTACCTGCTGCTGGCCGACGGCCACCGCGGGCTGCGCCCCTTGCCGCAGGCCTGACACCCGCTAGCCGCGGCCCGCGCCGACCCGGTCGTCCGGGGCCGGCGCGGGCCCGGGCACCAGGCCCGAGGCGACCACGACCGTCGGCGCCTTCCCGCGCCGCCGGGCGGCGGCCCAGGCGGCCACCGCGATCACCGCGCCCGAGGCCGCCAGGCCCGAGCCGACCAGCGACGGCGAGGTCCAGCCCAGCCCCGCGTCCAGCGCCAGCCCGCCGAAGAACGCGCCCTGGGCGTTGGCCAGGTTGAACGCGCCCTGCACCGTCGCCGAGGCCAGCGTCGGCGCGCCGTGCGCCTCGCGCATCACCAGTGTCTGCACGGCCGGCACGATCGCGAACCCGAACAGCCCGACCAGCACCACCGTCACCGCCGCCGACCACTGGGCCCGCGCGGTCACCGCGAACAGCGCCAGCACGGCGGCGAGCAGGACGAACGCCGCGCACATGGTCGGCCGCAGCGCGCGGTCGGCCGCGTAGCCGCCGAGCAGGTTGCCGATCGTCATCCCCACCCCGAACAGCGCCAGCACCAGCGTCACCGAGCCGGTGGCGTAGCCGGACACCTCGGTCAGCAGCGGGGTGATGTACGAGTAGCAGGCGAAGAAGCCGCCGCAGCCGAAGACCACGGTGGCCAGCGCCAGCCAGAGCTGCCCGCTGCGGAACGCGCCCAGCTCGTGCCGCAGGCCCGCCTGCGCGGGGGGCGGCAGCGCCGGAACCAGCCGGGCGATCGCCACCGCCCCGGCCGCGCCGATCGCGACCACCACCAGCATCGTCGCCCGCCACCCCAGGTGCTGGCCGAGCAGCGTCGCGGCCGGCACCCCGACGACATTGGCCAGGGTCAGGCCGGAGAACATCACCGCGACCGCCCTGGCCCGCTTGTCCGGCGCCACCAGCTCCGCTGCCGCCACCGCCCCGGCGCCGAAGAACGCCCCGTGCGGCAGCCCGGTCACCAGCCGGGCGGCGGCCAGCGTCCAGAAGTCGGGGGCGAGCGCGCAGAGCAGGTTCCCGAAGGCGAAGAAGGCCGCCAGCCCGACCAGCACCGCCTTCCGCGGCCGCCCGGCGGCCAGCGCGGTGAGCAGCGGCGCCCCGATCACCACGCCCAGCGCGTAGGCCGAGATCAGCCAGCCGGCCTGCGGGATCGAGACGTCGAGGCCGTCCGCGACCTGGGGGAGCAGCCCCATGGCGGCGAACTCGGTGGTTCCGATGGCGAACGCGGTGACGGCCAGGGCGACCAGCGCGAGAGGCAAGGGGGTACTCCGGGAGGAACGGGACGGGCCGGGATTGTTCGTCCGGAATCCTAATCGGACCGGATGACGCGCCCGTGAGGTGCGGGAGGCGGTCCGGTGACGGACGGGGGTCGCCACCCGGGCGCCCGCGCGGGAGACTGGGGTCATGTGCCGCAGTATCAAGACGCTGAGACCGCCCGTGACGCCCGACGCCACGGAGGAGGACTACCGCGCGGCCGCGCTCCAGTACGTGCGCAAGGTGTCCGGCTTCCGGGCCCCGGCCGCACACAACCGCGAGGCCTTCGACCGGGCCGTGGACGCCGTGACCGCGGCCACCGAACGCCTGCTCGCCGAGCTGGAGGTCCGCGGTGCCCCCGCCCACCCGGCCCGGGCCGGCGCCTAGGGACGGCGTCCCACAGGCACCAGGAGGTCGGCGATGAGCAGCCCCGTCACCCGTTACGCACTCACCTTCCCGGGCACCCCCGGAACCCAGGCCCCGCAGGACGTGGTCGTGGTCGAACGGACCGGTGCCACCGGGCCGGGCGGTCACCCGGTGTACGAGGACGCCACCGGCATCGTCCGGGCCGAGATCAGCGACGCGGGGGAGGTCCGGATGCTCGCCAGCGGCGGCCACCAGACCCTGCACTGCCCGATGCACGCCCAGCCGCTTCCCTGACACCTGCTTCCCCGACGCCCGCCTCCCCGACGCCCTGCTGACAGCGCCGCGCCCCGTGGGGCAGACTCCCGGCATGACCACAGCGCGCTGGCAGGGCATCGTCGTCGCCGAGAGCGAGGACACCGTCGTCGTCGAGGGCAACCACTACTTTCCGGCCGACTCCGTGCGCGGCGAGTACCTGCGCCCGTCCGACACCACCACCGTCTGCGGCTGGAAGGGCACCGCCGAGTACTACTCGCTGCACGTCGACGGGGCGACCAACCCGGACGCGGCCTGGTACTACGCGGACCCCTTCCCCGCCGCCGAGCAGATCCGCGGCCGGGTGGCGTTCTGGCGGGGCGTGGAGATCACCGGGTGACCCGGGAGCGAGCGGGCGGCTGAGGGCCGAAGGGCCCCCGGGACACGCCCGTCATCGTCCTGTCGCAGGACCGGGACACCCCCGGGGCGTATCGCCGCGCGCCGCCGGGTACGGCCACGGCATGGCAATCTTCAGGAGACCGGGACGCCCCGGGCAGCCCGAGCCCACCCAGGACCGCGTGGCCGACGAGCTGGCCGGGCTGGTCGAGGAACTCGAACCCGGCGAGCCCGGCGAGGGCGGCCCCGGCGAGCTCGCCGAGTACCGGGCGGAGACCGAACGCGGCCGGCGGCGCGGCGCCCGGCTGGTCGGCGCGATCGCCCGCCGGCTCGGCACCGGCGGGCGGGCCGCCGCCAAGGGCGCCGCGGTCGGCGGCCGGGCCCTCACCGAGCAACTGCTCCAGACCGCCCCGCGCATCCCGGTCCGCAACCTCGCCACACTCCGTGCCCAGCACCCCGGCGCCGCCGACCCGGAGAAGCTCGCCGACCTGCTGATCACCGGCGCGAGCCGGGCCTCCAGCGCGCTCGGGGCCGGCGTGGGCGCCGCCGCGATGCTCCCGGTGCCGCCCGCGATGCCGGTGGAGATCGCCGCCGAGACGATCGCCGTCGCCGCCGTCGAGATCAAGCTGATCGCCGAACTGCACGAGGTGTACGGCTTTCCCGCGCAGGGGACCGCCTCCCAGAGGGCTGGCGCCTACGTCGGCGCCTGGGCCAACCGGCGCGGCATCGACCCCACGCTGCTCGCCAAGCCGGCCGGCCTGGCCGCGATGGCGCTCGGCAGCGAGGTGCGCCAGCAGGTGCGCCGCCGGCTCACCCGCAGCTCGCTGCGCCGCCTGCCGTCGCTGACCCCGCTGCTGGTCGGCGCGGGCATCGGCGCCACGATCAATCTGCGCGACACCCGCAAGGTGGCCCGCGAGGTCCGCGCGTTCCTGCGCGAGCACACCCCGGCGGACCCGGGGTACTGGGAGGCCGCCGCCCCCGCCCCCCGGCTGGAGCGCGGCGACTGACCGCGGGGCGGGGCGGGGCGGGGCGGGGCGGGCGGGCACGCCGGAGCGGCCGGCCCCGGGCGGAACCGGCCGGTCCGGCGCCCGGGTCAGCCGGTCGGCGACTGCGGGGCCCCGGAGCCCCGCCCGGTCTTGACGGCGTTCACCATCGCCTGGTGCACCGCCCGCGCCGTGGTCTCGTCGGCCGCCGGGACGGGGCTGCCCGCCACCGAGTACCAGTCGAGCGCCCCGGTGTACTGCACGGTGAGCCGTGCCTCGCCGTCCACCCAGGTGGTGTGCACGGTGAGGTCGCCCGAGATCGGGCCGATCTCGACGGTGGTGACCCCGCCGGGCCCGCTGATGATCGACTGGGTGGTCCAGGTGGCCCACGAGGCCCGGGGGTCGCGCGGGGGCTCCACCCGCCCGGCCGTCCCGCCCGGCCCGCCCGCCGGGCCCGGGACCTGTCCTGCCGTGCCCTGCTGCTGATCGGTCATGCGCCCATCCTCCCTCGCCGTCCGCCGCCGCCCGGGCGACGGCACCGGCGGTCGCGAAGGCCGCCCCGGTGCCGGGCGGCCTTGTGGCAACTCGTGTGCCGAAGCGGTGCCGGAGCGGCTCAGCCGCCCGCCGCCGGCTCCTCCCGGGGCTCGCCCTCCGCCTGCGAGGTGTCCTGTGCGTGCTGGTTCTGCATCGAGGTGATGCCCTCCTCGGGGTCGGCCGCGCGGACGTCCTCGTCCCGGTCGGTGCTCACCTCGGAGCGTGCGCTCATGTCGGTCATCGCGGGCTCCCTCTGCTCGGTCGGCTGGGGCGGCCGGACCCGCCGCGGCACGCCGTGGTGCCGGGCGGCCGCCGGGCCGGTTTCGCTCTCTCGCCCCTCAAGCCTGCCTCCACGCCCCGTCGAGGGCCAACCGGGCCGGTTCGGGGCGCGCCGCCCGCCCCGCCGGCCCGGCCGGTCACCAGGCGACCGGCAGCGACCTCAGCCCGTAGATCAGCGTCTCCGAGCGGAAGTCCAACTCCTCCTCGGGCACCGCCAGCCGCAGCCCCGGCAGCCGCCGGAACAGCGTGGCCAGCGCGATCTGCAGCTCCGCCCGGGCCAGCGGCTGCCCCAGGCACTGGTGCACCCCGAAGCCGAAGGCGAGGTGGCGGCGCGCCTCCCGGTCGAGGTCGACCTCGTCGACGCCCCGGCGGCCCTCGGCGCCGAACAGCCCGCCGTCCCGGTTGGCCGTCGACAGCATCGCCATCACGCCCTCCCCGGCCCGGACCAGCGTGCCGCCCAGCTCGACGTCCTCCACCGCCACCCGCGGAACCCCGGTGTGCACGATGGTGAGCAGCCGCAGCAACTCCTCCACCGCCCCGGGCACCGCCGCCGGGTCGGCGAGCCGGGCGGCCTGCTCCGGGTGGCGCAGCAGCAGCGCGGTGGAGAGCGCGATCATGTTGGCGGTGGTCTCGTGCCCGGCGACCAGCAGCAGCACCCCGGTCGAGGCGATCTCCCGCACGGTGAGGTCCTCGCGCCGCACCAGCCGGCTCAGGATGTCCTCGCCGGGCTCGGACCGCTTCCGCTCGGCGAGCCGGGCCAGGTAGCCGAGCAGCTCGTCCTGCGCCCGGGCGACGCCGTCGTTGTCGCCCTCCGTGGTCAGCAGCAGCCGGCTGTTCGCCTGGAACGCCTCCCGGTCCTCGTAGGGGACGCCGAGCAGCAGGCAGATCACCAGCGAGGGCACCGGCAGCGCGAAGCCGGCGACCAGGTCGGCCGGGCCGCCCCCGGCCGTCATCCGGTCGAGCGCCTCGTCCACGATCTGCTGGATGCCGGGCCGCAGCTCCTCCACCCGCTTGACCAGGAACTCCCCGGTGACCATGCGGCGCAGCCTGGCGTGCTCGGGGTCGTCGAGGCGCAGGAAGGACGGGTTGGCGGCGACGAGCTCGCGCCGCCCCTCGTTCAGGAACGGGAAGTCGGGCCGGCGGGCGTCGGCGCTGAACCGGCGGTCCGAGAGCACCGTGCGGACCTCCTGGTAGCCGGTCACCAGCCAGCAGTGGCCGCCGTCGGGGAGCTCCGCACGGCTGACCGGGCCGGTGCTCGCGGCCTCGGTGTACGCGGGCGGCGGCGCGAACGGGCAGGCCGTGTCGTGCCGCGCCGGGATCGGGGTGACGGGAACGGTGGACATGCTCAAGGTGGTCTCCTCGCGTGACGGGTGGAGCCCGTGGCCAGGCGGTGCCCGTGGCCAGGCGGTGGGAGACGGCGGGAGGGCTCACGGCCCCGGGGCGGGCGTCAGCCGGCGGTGCCGGGCCGGTCGTCCCCGGTGACGGCGATCGCGCCGCCCGGGCAGAGGTCGGCGGCGAGGCGCACGTCGGCGGAGAGCTCCGCGGGGACGACGGACCGGCGGAGGGTCACCAGGCCGTCCCGGTCGTCCTGCTCGAAGACCTCGGGCGCCGTCATGACGCACTGGCCGGAGCTGCAGCAGCGGTCCCGTTCGACGTTCACCTGCATGTCGGACACCTCTCCGTGGTGTGGCACCGGTCTTCTCCGTGGCGCGGCACCAGCCCGGGCCGGGCCGCCCTCCGCTGTCATGGTCAAGCTATCCCCGCCCCCTGTCGCACACGAAGGGTGCGTGGCCATCTCGCGAAGAATGGCCGATATGCCTCTGGTCGTGAACGAGTGCGGGATTAATGAAGTTTGATCATTCGTCAGATGAGTTGTCCGGTGAGTTGTCCGGGGCCGGGGGAAGCCCGGAGGGCGGTCGAGGGGGTCCTGTGCCTACCGGGAGCCCAGCTCCCGGACGGCGGCGACGGTGTCCGCGTCCGCCGCGTCCTTGTCGGGCCGGTAGCGCACCACCCGGGCGAACCGCAGGGCCAGGCCCGCCGGGTAGCGCGGGCTGCGCTGGACCCCGTCGAAGGCGATCTCCACGACCAGTTCGGGCCGCACCCGGACGGTCCAGGCGTCCCGCTCCACCTCGCGCTCCAATAGCGCCGCGGTCTGCCAGGCGAGCATCTCGTCGGTGAGTCCCTTGAAGGTCTTGCCGAGCATCACCCACGGGCCGAGTCCCGGCTCGCCGCCCGACCGGGCGCCCAGGTGCAGATTGCTGAGGAATCCCTGCCGCCGCCCGCTGCCCCACTCGGCGGCCAGCACCACCAGGTCCAGGGTGTGCCGGGGCTTGACCTTCACCCAGCCGGCCCCGCGCCGCCCGGCCTGGTAGCCGGCCGCCGGGTCCTTCACCAGCACCCCCTCGTGGCCGTGCGCGAGGGTGTCCCGGAAGAACGCCAACGCCTCGCCGTGGTCCCCGGTCTCGGCGCGCGCCACCCGCAGCCCGGCCGGGACGGCCCCGGCGAGCGCGGTCCAGCGCTCCCGCCCGGGGCGGTCCACCAGGTCCGCGCCGTCCTGGTGCAGCAGGTCGAAGAAGTGCACGCTGAGCGGGACCTCGGCGCGCAGCCGCTCAGGGTCGCGGCGGGCCGCGGTGCGGGCGGCGGTCTCCTGGAACGGCCGCGGCCGGCCGTCCGGCCCGAGCGCGATCGCCTCGCCGTCCAGCACCGCCGACCGCACCGGCAGCGCCAGCGCCGCCTCGACCACCTCGGGCACCCGGGCGGTGATGTCGTCCAGCGACCGGGTGAAGACACCCACGTCGCCGCCGTCCCGGTGCACCTGCACCCGGATGCCGTCCAGCTTCCACTCCAGGGCCGCCGGGCCCTCGAACCGGTCCAGCGCGGTGCCCACGTCCGGCGCCGAGGCCGCCAGCATGGGCCGCACCGGTCGGCCCACCTCCAGGCGGAACGCGGCCAGCTCCGGCTCCCCGCCGGTCAGCGCGGCCGTGGCGACCGCCCGCGCCGAGCCGCGGAACATCAGCGCCCGGCGCACCGACGCCGCCGGCACCCCGGCGGCCTGCGCGACCGCGTCCGCGACCACCGCGTCCAGCGCTCCCTGGCGCAGGTCGCCGACCAGGACGGCGCGCAGGAACGCCTGCTCCACCCCGGTGGCCCGCTCGAACAGACCGGTCAGCAGCCGGCGCCGCTCCGCCCGGGCGCCCGCCCCGTGCACGGCGGCGATCGCCTCCAGCGCCCGCTCGGCCTCCCGCACCCCGAGCCGCGGTTCGGCGGCGGGCGGCGGGAGGTCGCGCAGGGCGGCCGGGCCGAGGCCGGTGCGCAGCCGCTGCGACTCGCCGGACAGCAGGGCGACCGCCGCCGGGGCCTCGTCCGGGCCCAGCTCGCGCAGGCAGTCGGCGAGCAGCCCGGTCTTGGCCCGGCGGCCGGGCTCGGCCGCCACGGCGCGCGAGGTCAGGGCCAGGCGGTGGAGCAGCAACGCGGGCCTCCTGGGGAGGGCGGGCCGGGTGGCACGGGCTGGGCGGGCCCGGCGTCCAGGATCGGTGATCCGGGCCGTCGGCGCGCGCCGGGCGCGCTCGGCCCCGCACGGGTCCGCGACCGGCCCGGCCGCCGGTTCGGCGCAGTGGCGCGGCGGTCTTGGCCACGCCGTCGATCGGCCGCGGGCCGACGGACCGTCATGCTGGCGCGCAGCCGGCCCGCACACTCACCCACCTGGGAGGACCCATGACCGCCGCCACCGACCCGGCCGCCGCCCGCTGGACCGTGGACACCCCCACCGACGCCGACTTCGCCGCCTGGCGCGAGCTGTTCCGCGGCTACTGCGCCTTCTACCGGGTGCCGGTCCCCGACGGGAAGGCCGAGCTGGTGTGGTCCTGGCTCACCGACCCGGCGCACGAACTGGACGGCCTGCTGGTCCGCGACACCGACGGCACCCCGGTCGGCCTCGCCCACTACCGGCCGTTCGTCCGTCCGTTGCACGGCGCGGTCGCCGGTTTCCTCGACGACCTGTACGTCGCCCCCGCCGCCCGGGGCACCGGCGCGGTCGACCTCCTGCTCACCCGGCTGCGTGAGATCGCCGCCGAGCGCGGCTGGAACGCCGTCCGCTGGATCACCGCGGAGGACAATTACCGCGCCCGGAGCAAGTACGACCAGGTCGCCACCCGCACCGGGTTCGTCACCTACGACATGCCCCCGGCCGGCGTCTGACCGGACCGCCCGGCCGCCCGGCCCTCCCGTTCCGAAATCCGTTCGCACTTTTCTGTTATCCGGTCACCGCCCGCCGGTCTCCCAGGTGTCGGCACCCGACCGGCGGATCCTCCGCCGGATCGTCCGACGGACCCTCCGGCGGACCCGACGGTCCCGAACACAGGAAGCGTGCGCAGGTGAACAGCGAAGACCGGACCACCATCCTCCCCGCGAGCGGCCGCCCCGGCGGTCCCGGTGGCCCTGGCGGCCCCGGCGGCCCCGGCGGGCGCGCGGCGCGGCGTGCCGCGGAACGGCGGCGCGGCCAGGGCCGCCGGCGCCGCCGCGGCGCGGTCGGGCCGGTGGCGGCCGTGATGGCGGCCGTCGCCGGGACGGGCGTGATCGCCGCGCTGACCGGCGCCGGGTACGCGGTGTACCGGGGCGAGGAGGGGACCGACGCCGGTGCCCGGGCGGTCGCCTACGAACCGTTGGTCGCCGCGGAGGCGGGCGACCGCAACGGCATCCAGGTGCCCGGCGCGGGCGCCGCCGGCCCGGACCGGGTCCCGGCCATGGCCGACCCGGCCCGCGCGGCCACGGCCGACCCCGCGTCCACCGGCGCGCCCGCGACCGCGCCGGCCGCCCCCGTGACGCCGTCGGCCCCGGCCGCCGCCCCGGGCCGGAGCGGCTCCGCGGCGCCGCCCGCCCCGGCCGCGAGCACGGCGCCCGGCCCCACCGCGGACCCGCAGACGCCGGCCGCCCCCGCGCCGGTCACCGCCACCGCTTCGGGCACGGCCCCCGCGCCGGCCACCGCCACCGCCACCGCCAAGCCGACGACGACCGCCCCGCGCCGGACCACCACCGGCAACCCGGGCGGCTCCGCCAACGGCTCCTTCGCCCAGCAGGTGGTCGACCTGGTGAACGTCCAGCGCTCGCAGGCCGGCTGCGGGCCGCTCAGCGTCGACGCCCGGCTGACCGCCGCCGCCCAGGTCCACAGCGACGACATGGCCAACCGCGGCTTCTTCGACCACGCCAGCCCCGAGGGCAACCACGCCGACCACCGCATCGAGGCGGCCGGCTACCGCTGGAGCACCTGGGGCGAGAACATCGCGCGCGGCCAGAAGGACCCGGCGGCGGTGATGGAGTCCTGGATGAACAGCCCCGGCCACCGCGCCAACATCCTCAACTGCTCCTTCCAGCAGATCGGCGTCGGCGTGCGGACCGGCTCCGGCGGACCCTGGTGGACCCAGGTCTTCGCCGCACCGTCCTGACCCCGCCCACCCCGATTTTCCGAATCAGCGCGAATTGTTGTTATCTGATCACTCCCCGGAGGTCTCCGAGGAGGCAGCGGCGGACGGACGACAGCAAGACGGAGTGCGGACCCATGAACGTTGACGTGCAGAGCAGGGCCGGGACGGCCCTGGTGCTCGCGGCCCAGGCGGGCGACCCGCAGGCGCGCGAGGCGCTGGTGGCCGCCTGGTTCCCGCTGGTCTACAACGTCGCCGGCCGGGCGCTCAACGGCCACGCCGACGTCGACGACGTCGCCCAGGAGACCATGATCCGGGCCCTGGACGGCCTGGAGGGCCTGCGCGACCCGGAGGCGTTCCGGTCCTGGCTGGTCGCGATCACCATGAACCAGGTCCGCAGCCGCTCGACCGGCCAGCAGCAGGCGGCCGTCGGCGGTCTGGACGAGAGCTGGGAGCTGGCCGACCCGCGTGCCGACTTCACCGATCTGACCGTCCTCCGGCTCGGCCTCTCCGGCCAGCGCCGGGAGGTCGCCGAGGCCACCCGCTGGCTGGACCCGGACGACCGGGAACTGCTCGCCCTGTGGTGGCTGGAGGCCGCCGGGGAGCTGACCCGCGCCGAACTCGTCGAGGCGCTCGACCTGACGCCGCAGCACGCCGCCGTCCGCGTCCAGCGGATGAAGAAGCAGCTGGAGGCCGGCCGGGTGGTGGTCCGCGCGCTCGGGGCCTACCCGCGCTGCCCGGACCTCGCCGAGCTGACGACGGGCTGGGACGGCACGCCGGACTCGGTCTGGCGCAAGCGCATAGCCCGGCACATCCGGGGTTGCGCGGCCTGCGACGGGCTGGGGCGCGACCTCTTCCCGGCCGAGGGCCTGCTGGCCGGGCTGGCACTGGTCCCGGTACCGATGGACGCCCGGGGCGGGTTCGCCCTCCAGGCCGCGGGCGCGGCGGTCGGCGGGTCCCCGGCCTCCGGCTCCGGCGTCTCCTCCGGTTCGGGTGGCGCGTCCGGCCCGGCGGCGGGCGCGCCACCCGCCGACCCGGCCGGCGGCGCGGGCGGCTGGGCCGGGCTCGCACGCCGGAAGACCGTGCTGGCGGGCGGAACGGCGGCCGTGCTCGCCGTGGCGACGCTCGCGCTGGTCTGGCCCCAGCACACCGGACCGGGCGACCCCGGACCCGAACCGGCCGCCCCGGCCACCGCCCTCGACGGACCGGCGCCGACGGCGGCGGTCTCTGCGGCGCCGGCCCCCGAGGCCCAGCCGCCCGGACCGAGCCCGAGCGCGACCCCGCCGGCCGCCGTGGCGCCCGCCCCGGCGGAGACCCCGGCCATCGGGACCGGCGCGGCGGCCACCCCGACCGCGAGCCCGAGCAGCGCCAGGCCGAGCACCGCCCCGGCGGGCGCGGCCAACCTGGAGCGCCGACTGGTCGACCTGGTGAACGCCGAGCGGGCCAGGCGCGGCTGCGCCCCGCTGCGGATCGACCCCAGGCTGCACGCCGCCGCGCAGAAGCACTCGGACGACATGGTCGCCCGCTCCTACTTCGACCACGTGGCCCCCGGAGGCGGCCGGGCGGACGCCCGGCTGACCGCCGCCGGCTACCGCTGGTCGCAGTGGGGCGAGAACCTCGACCGGGGACCGAGCTCCCCGGCCGAGGTCTTCTCCCGCTGGATGGACGGCGGCATCCACCAGTCGAACATGCTGGACTGCGCGTTCAAGGACGTCGGCATCGGCGTGGCCACCGGCCCCGGGGGCCTCTACTGGACCCAGGACCTCGGCACCCCGCTCGGCTGACCCGGTCCGTCACCGGCAGGCCGTCAGCCCGGCAGGCCGACGAGACCGGGCGCCTCGCCCGTGACGTGGCCGGTCGCCTGGCCGACCACCGCGCCGGCGTCGCCGACCTGCCCCGGCAGGGCGTCCGGCACCGAGGCGAGCGGTCCGCCCGTCAGCGGTCCGGCCAGGTCGCCCGGACCGCCGAGGGCGGCGGCGTGGGCGCTGGGGGCGGTCAGGGAGGCCACGACGCCGACGGCGAGCGAGGCGACGGCGAGCATGCTGCGCTTCTTCATGCCCCGTCCAACGACGTTCCGCCACCTGGGTTACGGACCGGCCGCTCTTGGGGGCGCGCGGCGTCGGCGGCGCGCCCCGGGGTCACTTCGGCAGCTCGGGCGTCGTCAACGGGCGGACCGAGGCGAACGTCTTCTCCAGAGTCCTGAGGGTCTCCGCCGACGGTTGGCGCAGACAGGCCGTGAGCTGGACGACCGCCTCCTCCTTGGCTGGCGTGAACGGCCGGTACGCACGCGTCTGCTGGGTGCCGCCCCAGACGACGCACCCCTTGTCGGGCGGCATGCTCGCCGGTGCTCCCGCCTCGCCCAGGTAGTTGCCCGGGGCGTTCTCCTCGCGGATCACCCGGACCGCGATCAACACGCCGTCGGCGTCGAGAGCCCCCGAGCTGACGCAGACCGGCGCGTCGCCGCGGTCCGGACAGGCGGCCGGGACGGTCATCCGCTGGGAGGAGAGGTAGCCGACGGGTTCGGCCGATCCGGGGAAGGGCCGCACCGTGAGGTCGTACCAGTCCGCCGGAACGTCGACCACCAGGCTGTCCAGCGCGTTGAACAACACGGTCTTCGTCTCGGCGGATCCGCCCCCGCTCCCGAGGCCCGGGGACGGGGTCGGGGTCGGCGACGGGGTCGGCGCTCCGCCGACGGACGGTCCGGGGGCGACCGGGCGGAGCGCGGTGTCCTTCGGCCCGGGCGCCAGCGCGGGGGCCGAGGCCAGGACCGCCACGGTCAGGCCGATCGCCAGCCCGCTCGCGAGGGAGGCCCGGCGGCGGCGCCGACGCGTGCGGGCCGCCCGGGCCAGCACGCGTTCGATCCGGTCCTCGGGCGCCGACAGGTGCGGGGCGGCCAGCTGGAGCAGCACCCGCAGTTCGTCCGCCACCTCGCGGTCCTCGGCGGTCAGCTCGGCGCCCTCCCCGGTGTCCTCCCCGGCCCGGGCGTCCCGCGGGGTGAACTCATGCCCCGTCATGACGCCTCCCGTCCAGGAGCAGTTCCCGGGCGGGAAGCCGGCCCCGCAGCGCCCGCAGCGCCCGGTGCGTCTGGCTCTTGACGGTGCCCGTGCTGCAGCCCAGTGCCTCGGCGGTGTCCTCCACACTGAGGTCCTCGAAGAAGCGCAGCACCACCACCGCCCGCTGCCGGGCCGGCAGCGCCCGGACAGCCGCCACCACGACCTGGCCCATCAGCACGTCGTCGAACGGGTCCTCGGCCGTCGGCGGCTCGGGCAGCCGGTCGTGCGGCAGCTCCCCGTGCCAGCGGCGGCGCCACCACGAGACGTGCGCGTTCACCAGCACCCGGCGGACGTACGCCTCGGGCCGGTCGACGGCGATCTGCTCCCAGCGCGGCCACACCTTGGCGAGGGCCGTCTGCAGCAGGTCCTCGGCCTGGTGCGGGTCGCCGGTCAGCAGCCAGGCCGTCCGGAGCAGCCGGGGGCTGCGGGCGGCGACGAACTCCTCGAAGTCCGGTGTCGCGCCCTTCATCCTGCCGTCCCTGCCATGCCGTCCCCGCCGCCGTCTCCGTCACCCGTGCCGCCACGTCCGTGGCGGCGGTCCTACCGGTCGGCGATGGCCGCCGGATCCTCACTGTCGTTCTCACGGCTGCTGAACGCGCTGGGGGCCGTTGCGGGTTGTCCGGTCGGCGGGCCCATTTTCCCGGGCCGGTCCGGCCGCGGTTCCGCGGGGCGCCGGGCCGGTGGCGGTGGCGGCCGGGCGCGGACGCTGGACGGCCCGCGAGCCGGCCGGGACTCGGCCGGGCGGCGGGCGGGCCGTGGGCACCACGATCCGCCGCCCGCCGCCGGCCGCCAAGGGCGCGCGGAGGGCGCCCGGTGGCACCCGCAGGGCGCGCCGGGCGAGGTGGCCCCGTCCGCCTCACGCCGCCCGCCCGGAGCGTGCCCCCGGGCCGTCCCTCGCGTTCCCGCACGTCCCTTCCGGGCGTCTCCTGTCGAGCGTCCTCGGAGCGTTCCCTCGGAGCGTCCCCTCAGAGCGTCCCCGACCCGCGCGGCGCACCCCCCGTCCGCTCGGCGGCACCGGGATCGACCGGGTTCACCGTCCAGTCGGGGTGGCCCGGCATCGGCGGGGTCCGCTCGCCGTAGAGCCACTCGCGCAGGAAGCCGCCCAGCGGCTGCCCGGAGACCTCGTCGGCCACCCGCAGGTAGTCGGCGGTGGTGGCGGTGCCGTGGCGGTGGCGGCGCAGGAAGGCCCGCTCGATCCGGTCGAACACCTCCTGGCCGACCCGCTCCCGCAGGGCGAACAGCACCAGCGCGCCGCCGGTGTACCGCTGGCTGTCGAACAGCGTCGCGGCGGTCGGCACGGCCACCGGACCGGAGTCGTGGCGCCACTGGTCGCCCTGGGCGTAGACGTTGCGCATCCGGTCGGTGAGCGTGGTGAAGCCACCGGAGTCCGGCCAGCCGTGCTCGTAGCGGTACATCAGGCCGTACAGGTCGGCATGGCCCTCGTTGAGCCACAGGTCGGCCCAGGTGCCCGGGGTGACGCTGTTGCCGAACCAGGAGTGCACCAGCTCGTGCATCATGTGCGAGCCGATCAGCCGCTCCGGCTGACGCAGGAAGTTCGGCTTGTAGAGCGTCAGCGTCTGCGTTTCCAGCCCGGTGAAGCCGAACGCCGCCGGGTCGTCGGTGTCGGCGGGCAACAGCCCGTACGTCTCCAGCGGGAACCGCCCGAGGTGCTGCTCGGCCCACGCCAGCTGGCCGGGCGTCAGGGCCAGGGCCGGCTCCAGGTCGGCGGCGCGCGCGGTGGGCACGACGTCGCGCAGCGGCAGCCCGTCCGGGCCCTGGCGCTCGCGGACCGTGTAGCGGCCCACCGAGGCCTGGAGCAGCTCGGTGGCCATCGGCTCGCGCGAGGCGTAGCGCCGGGTGGTGGTGCCGTCGGGGTGCGGCTCGGTGGCGGTGAGCAGGCCGTTGGCCACGCCGAGGAGCTCGTCCGGCGCGGTGACGGCGACGGTGAAGCGGGCCTTGTCGCCCGGCCGGTCGTTGCACGGGAACACGGTGTGCGCGCCGTCCGGCTGCCCGGCCACCGCGAACCCGTCGGGCGTCACCACCCACCCGGTGTGCGGCAGCGCCGCGCGCGGGTCGGCGCTGTACTCGACCTCCACCCGCAGCACGGTGCCCGCCCGCACCGGCCGGGCCGGCCGCACGGTCAGCTTCTCGTCGTGCGTCCTGAAGCCGGCGGGGCGGCCGTCGACCCGCACGGCGCGCACCTCCAGGCCCAGCGCGTCCAGCTCCAGCTCCGCCAGCCGGGTCAGCGCGCGGGCGGTCAGCACGGTGGTGCCGTCGACCGTACGGGTCGCCGGGCGGTAGTCGAACGCCAGGTCGTAGCCGAGCGCGTCGTAGTCGGTGGTGCCGAGCGAGGGGAACACGGGGTCCCCGCCGCCCGCGACCGGCGCGGCCGCGGCCGGCAACGCCACCAGCGGCAGCGCCGCCAGCGCGAGCGCGGCAGCCAGGACGGAACGGTGCCCGGAACGGTTCCTGGACAAGGGCGATCACCTCTCTCGTGTCGTACGGACCCGCGTCCGGCCCCTGGCGGGGCCGGTCCCGTTGAGCGATCCTCCGGGCACGGACCGTAACAGAGGGCACCGACAATCCGGCCGACACACCTCATCGCCCGGACGGAGCACTGTGGTGGCCGGGCGGCTGCGCAGTGTCATACCGTCGAAGAGTCCCGCCCCCTGACGGACGGGGCCACGGCCGCCGGAGCGCCTGGCCAGGACCGGCGGCCGTACTCATGCCCGCACGCCGCGCCCGCCCCCGCCGACTCGTAGGCCGGGCGGTCGCGCCGACCGCCCAGCAGCCCCGCCGGCGCACCGGACCGGCAGGAGCGCGCCCGTGAGCAGCCCGCACTTCGTGGTGATCGGCGGGTGCGTCGCCGATGTCGTCCGCACCGGCGACGGCGCGCCCGACACCGTCCACCCGGGCGGCAGCCCGGCCAACGTCGCGTACGGGCCGGCGCGGCTGGGGGAGCCGGTCGCGCTGCTCACCGAGCCGGCCGACGACCCGTACGGGCGGCTGATCCGCGCGCACCTGGAGTCGGCCGGCGTGCTGCCCGCCGCCCCCGCATGCCCGGTTGTCCTGTCCGGCGCGCCGGTGGTGGGACGGTTCCCGCACCGCTGCCGCGCCGGCCGTTCTCCTGCCGCCGCCCGTCGACCGGCGGCAGGGGGACCGCCCGGGACCGCCGATCCCCGCCCGCGTCCCCCCTGCGGGCGGCCGAGCGTCCGTCGTGCCGTCCCGCGTGAGCCCCCGACCGTCGGTCGCCCGCGGCGGGGCGGGCGGGCGGTCGTGGACGGGGCACGGGTGACGGCTGTGGCGTTCGGGCCGGCCGGATGCCGGTGTGCGGTCGAGGTCCGGTCGTGCAGTCGGGGGCCGCCGCCCCCGCGGGCAACAACGAGGGCGCCACCCGACAGGGATGGTCGTGCGGGCCCGCGCCCGGCCGCCCGGTGCCGGGTCAGGCGGGCCGGCGGCTGTCGTGCGGGCGCGGCCGTGGGGATCGCCGTCCGTGGTGGCGTGGGAGCCGGTGCGGACGGGATCAGGCGGCGCGGGTGCCCAGGGGGCGGGTCTGCTGGGTGTCGGAGTCGAAGGTGCGGGCGGTGTCGAAGGTGCCGGTGAGGTCGGGGTGGCGGCCGAGGAGGGTGTGGGTGAGGGTGACGGCGTCCGGGGTGAGGCGGCGGGTGAGGCCGAGGTGGGGGGACCAGCGGCCGGGAACGTAGTGCGGGTCGGGGGCCTCGGCGTGCTCCAGGACCTCCCAGACGCGGTGGTGCAGCCGCAGCAGGTCGAGCGTCGGGACGACCGACCAGCTGAGCACCCGGCGCCGGCTGCGGGCGGCGAAGGAGAGCAGGCCGGTCAGGCGGACGGTCAGCGGCAGGGCGTCGGCGAGGAGTTCGTCCAGCCGCTCGCCCGCGTCGGCGGGCATCCGGGCGCAGACGGCCAGGGTGAGGTGGGGGCGGTGGCCGGGGTGCGGGTTGTCGGCGAGGCTGTCCACCCCGCCGTCGGCGAGCCGCCGCCAGAGCGCCCGCACGGCGCGGTCCAGCGGCGGGTCGCAGAGCAGCTCAACGGTCTGCACGGGCGAGGTCCTTGGCGTACCAGATCTCGGCGTACGGGCGCTCGCTGTAGGCGGGGATCTCCCGGTAGCCGTGCCGGGTGTACAGCGCGCGGGCCTCGACCAGGTCGAGCCGGGTGTCCAGGACGATCCGCCCGGCGCCGAGCGCCCGCGCCGCCTCGTCGATGGCGGTCATCAGCCGCCTGCCGCCGCCGGTGCCGCGCCGGGCCGGGCGGACGTAGACCCGGGTCAGCTCGACGGTGGCGGCGTCGACGACCCGCAGCCCGGCGCAGGCGGCGGCCTCGCCGTCGTACCGGCCGAGCAGGAAGACGCCGGTGGGCGGCGCGAGGTCGTCGCTGGGGGAGCCGGCGAGGCCGGTCTCGATCTCCTCGGGCGTCCCCTCCCGCCCGAGGTGCCGCCGGTAGTAGCTGTTGGCGACGTCGGTGTAGTAGTCGCGCAGCAGCGCCAGGGCCGCCGGGGAGCCGACGTCGGCGGGCGCGATCGCCCAGAGTCCGGTCGTACCGCGCTGCGTGCTGATCGTCATGCGCGCATTATCGGGCGCCCGGCGCTCCCGCCGCGAGCCGTTTTCGATCATGGCGCCCCGGTGGGCCGGGCGGGTGACGGGGGGATTGGCCGGTGGGCGTGGCGGGGGAGCAGTGGGGCTATGGACAGACCATCAGATAGTCGTATTAGTGGGGGGTTGGCGGGGCGCGGGCGTCGGCGGGGGCGGAACGGGCTGGTCGCGGCGGTCTGCCTGGCCGCCGCGGTGGCGGGGTGCGGCGGGCCGGGCGGGGGCGGCGCGGCGCCGTCGGCCGGGCGGACCGGGGCGAGCGCGGCGGCGGACCGGGGCGGGCCCAGGCCGCCCGCGGCGCCGCTGGTGCTGCCGGGGCCCGCCCGGGCGGAGGAGGAGACCAGCAGCGAGGCGGTGGCCCGCAAGGCGGAGGCCGCCAGGGCGGTACTGGAGACCGCGGCGCGCTGGGGCCTGGCGCAGCCGCCGCTGCCCGCCCCGCCGAGCCCGGCGAGCCGTCCCGAGCTGTTCGCCGCCCAGGGCGTGAAGCTCGCGGACGGGCTGCCGCCGGTGGTCTACCGGGTGCCCACCGAGGAGCGGATCGTCTTCCTGACCGTGGACGACGGCGCGGAGAAGGACCCGGAGTTCAACCGGATGGCCGCCGAGCTGGGCATTCCGCTGTCCACCTTCGTCGCGGACTACCTGGCCCGTTCCGACTACGGCTACTTCCGCCGGTTCGCCGCCCAGGGCGACGCGGTGAACAACCACACCGTCAACCACCGCAACCTCAAGCTGCTCGGCTACGCCACCCAGCGCGAGGAGATCTGCCGCCAGCAGGACCAGCTGGAGGAGCAGATCGGCATCCGCCCGAGGCTGTTCCGCCCGCCGTACGGCGAGTACAACGAGGACACCCTGCGGGCGGCCGCCTCCTGCGGGATCGAGGCGGTGCCGCTCTGGAACGAGGAGGCGTTCCCGGACCGCATCGAGTACCGCCACACGGACCAGCGGCTCCACCCGGGCGACATCATCCTCACCCACTTCCGCGGCACCGACCTGTGGAGCGGCAGCATGCCCGACCTGCTGCGCAAGGTGGTCGACGAGGTGACCGCGCAGGGCTTCGCGCTGGCCCGGCTCGACGACTACCTGTAGGACGGGCCGTCGGGCCTCAGCCGAGCGAGAGGGCGTCCAGGTACACCCAGGCGCCCTCGTGCCGCACGAACCGGCTGTGCTCGGTGAGGACGCCCTCCTCCCGCCCTTCCGTGTAGTGGGCCCGGAAGGCCACCGTGCCCTCGGCGTGGAACGGCCCGCCCTCGGTGGTGGAGAGCACCTCCAGCCGCTGCCAGCGCAGCCCGGGGTCGAAGTCGACCGAGTCCGGCCGGGTGTCCGGGTGCCAGGTGCGCAGCAGGTAGGCCTCGTCCTGGGCGGCGAAGGCGCTGTAGCGCGAGCGCATCAGCGTCTCCGCGGTGGTCGCGGCGGCCTGGCCGCGGTGCAACCGGCCGCAGCAGTCGGCGTAGCCGGCGGGCAGGCCGCAGGGGCAGGGCGAGGAGGGCAGCAGGCGCGGCGCGGGGGCGGTGGCGCGGGCGTCGGAACGGCGTCGGGACATGGGGCCATTGTGGCGCCTCGCGGGGGTCGCGCGTGCCGGGCGTCCGGTCCGGGCCGTCCCGGAACGCCGTGGGCGGGTGCCCGGGACGGGGCGGCCGCCGGGCCGGGGCCGGAACGCGGCCGGTGCCCCAGGCGTCCGGGACAGCGGGTGACGGACCTTGGGAGGCGTGCCCGGTACCCGCCGGGCGCCGGTCCCGTTCGCGTACTTCCCGGAGCCTCGCCACCATCCCGGTCGATTGACTGTCCTCGGACAACGTAAAGTCCGGAAATCTGCTTGCGGCGTCGGCAGGGCGCACGTGTGCCGTAGCTGACGGACCGTTGGCGAGAACGGTAGCGGTCCGAACTGACTCTGCCAAGGAGGCGTCGGGCGGGCTGACAATCTGTAAGAAATCGCCAACGAACCGTCACGCTTCAGCACCGCTGACGGGGGAGAAGAGGGTGATCTTTCCGGCATATCGAACGAGTGGCGGAAATGTGCTGGTGATTCGTAGATCTTTACCCCACCATCTCCCAGGGCACACCGCCCATTTCTCGCCGACCACAAGTCGATGCAGCAGCACCCTCGGGAGAGATTGATGAGTTCGACGGGACTTCCCCCGCTGGATCCGGCCGCACCACTGGCCGCCCTGATAGCCGCGCAGGTCGGACGGACCCCGGACGCCACCGCCGTGATCGACGGCACGCGCCGGCTGACCTACCGTGAGCTGGACGCCGCGGCCGACGCGATGGCGGGCCGGCTGGCCGCCGCCGGCGTGCGCGCCGAGACACTGGTCGGGGTCTGCCTACCGCGGACGGCGGACCTCGTGGTCGGCCTGCTGGCGGTGCTGCGGGCCGGCGGCGCCTACGTACCGCTCGACCCGGCGTACCCACGCGACCGCCTCGAACTGGTCATCGGCGACGCGCAGGCCCCCGTGGTGGTCACCGACCGCGCCCACGAGCACCTGCTGAACGGCGCCGGCGCCACCCTCCTGTACGTCGACGGAGAGAGCCCCGCCGCCCCGCTCGACCCGGCTGCCGGGCGGCCCACCACCGGCGACGCCGCCACCGACGCGCTCGCCTACGTGCTCTACACCTCCGGCTCCACCGGCCGCCCCAAGGGCGTCTCGGTCACCCAGCGCGGCGTCAACGCCATGCTCCGCTGGGCCGCCGGCACCTACACCGCCGCCGACCTCGCCGGCGTGCTGTTCGGCACCTCCGTGTGCTTCGACATCTCGGTGTACGAGCTGTTCCTCCCGCTCTCCGTCGGCGGCACGATCGTCGTCGCCGAGAACGTCCTCGCCCTGCCCGAGCTGCCCGCCCGGGACGAGGTCACCCTGGTCAACACCGTGCCCAGCGCCATGGCGGCGCTGCTGCGCGGCGACGGCCTTCCCGGCGGCGGGGGTCTGCCGGGCACCGTGCGCGTGGTCAACCTGGCCGGCGAGGCGCTGCCCCGCCACGTGGCCGACAAGGTCTACGACCAGCCCCACGTCGAGCGCCTCTACAACCTGTACGGGCCCACCGAGGACACCGTCTACTCCACCTGGTCGCTGGTCGCCCGCGACACGGACGGCGAGCCGGTCATCGGCCGCCCGCTCGACGGCACCCTCGGCCACGTCCTCGACGAGCACCGCGCCCCCGTGCCGGACGGCGGCATCGGCGAGCTCTACCTCTCCGGCGAGGGCCTGGCCCGCGGCTACCACGGCCGCCCCGACCTCACCGAGGAGCGCTTCGTCCACGTCGACGGCCTGCGCTGCTACCGCACCGGCGACCTGGTCCGCCGGCTGCCCGACGGCGACCTGGAGTACCACGGGCGCGTCGACCACCAGGTGAAGGTCCGCGGCTTCCGCGTCGAGCTCGGCGAGATCGAGGCCGTGCTCGCCGGCCACCCCGCCGTCGAGGCCGCCGCCGCCGTCGTCCAGCGCGACGAGGCCGGCGACTACCTGGCCGCCTTCGTCCAGCCCGCCCCCGGCGCCGCCGAGCCGACGCCCGCCGAGCTGCGCGCCCACTGCGCCGCCGCCCTGCCCGGCTACATGGTGCCGCTGGCCGTCGCCGTCCTGGCGGCGATGCCGCTCACCCCCAACGGCAAGACCGACCGCAAGGCGCTGCCCCCGGTCGCCCGCAGCCGCGGCGGGCACGAGCTGTTCGTCGCCCCCCGCACCCCCGTCGAGGCCCGGATCGCCGAGCTCTGGCAGGGCCTGCTCGGCGTCCCCGAGGTCGGCGTCCACGACGTCTTCCTCGACCTCGGCGGCCACTCCCTGCTCGCCGCGGGCCTGCTCGCCCGGATCGAGCGCGAGTTCGGCACCCGGGTGCCGCTCGCCGAGTTCTTCGCCGCCCCGACCATCGCCTCCCTCGCCGTGCGGGTCGCCAACGGCGGCGGCGGACGGGCCTCCGTGGAACCCCCGAAGCGCGAGGCCCACCTGCCCGCCCGCGCCACCGAGTTCCAGCGCGAACTGTGGCTGCACGAGTCCGTGCAGCCCGGCAGCCCGCTCTACAACGTGCCGGTGCGGATCCGCGCCGAGGGCGCCCTGGACCGCGAGGCCCTCGGCCGCGCGCTCACCGAGGTGGTCCGCCGCCACGAGGCGCTGCGCACCGCCCTGTACGGCGCCGAGAACCCGAGCGAGCACGACGACGCCGTCGCCGAGGTCCGCCCGCCGTACCCGGTCGAGGTGCCGCTGCTCGACCTCACCGGCCTCCACGGGCAGGTGGCCGACGAGGAGGCGATCGACGACGCGCTGCGCGCCGAGGCCGCCCGCCCGCTCGACCTCGCCGGCGGCCGGCTGCTGCGGGCCCTCGCCGTGCGGACCGACACGGACCGGCACGAACTGCTGCTCACCGTGCACCACGCCGCGGCGGACGGCTGGGCCGCCGGGCTGCTGCTCGCCGAGGCCGCCCGGGCCCTGCGGGACGGCGAACTGCCCGAACCCGCGATCCAGCTGTCGGACGTCGCACGCTGGGAGCTGCGCGACGTCGAGGCCGGCCGCGAGGGCGGCGAGCGCTGGGGCGAGCGGCTGCGCGGCGTCGAGGGCGACCAGTTCCTGCCCGGTGACCGCCCGCACCCCAACCCGCAGGACGTCGCCGGCCGCCGGATCGCCCGTCGGCTGGACAGCGGGTTCGTCGAGGGCGTCGGGAAGTGGGCCGCCCAGGAGGGGGCCAGCCTCTACATGGTGGTGCTCGCCGCGCTCGGCGGGGTGCTGCACCGCTACACGGGCCGCACCGACGTCGCCGTGCTCAGCCCCTTCGCCGTCCGCCCGGTGCCCGAGCTGGAGACGGTGATCGGCTCGCTGATCAACAGCGTCGCGCTGCGCTTCGACGTGGCCGGTGCCGACACCTTCCGCGAGCTGGTCGCCCGGGTCCGCCCGGTCGTCCTGGAGGCCGCCGATCACACCGGCCACCCCTTCGTGGACCACGCCCGGCGCTACGGCGGCTCGCCCGGTCTCACCTCCTCGCCGATCTCGCAGGTGCTGCTCGCCGTCCAGAACCACCCGGTGGCCGGCGTCCAGCTGCCCGGCCTGGACCTGACGTTCGTCGCCGAGGTGTGCAACAGCACCGCCAAGACCGACCTCTCGCTGTTCCTGGAGTTCCCGGCCGACGGCCCGCTGCTGTCCGCCGAGTACCGGACCTCCCGCTACGAGGAGCGGTCCGTGCGCGCCGCGCTCGACCACCTGGTCGCGCTGCTCGCCGCCGCCGTCGCCGAACCCGACCGCCCGCTCGGCGAGCTCGCCATGCTCTCCGCCGACGAGGTCGCGGCCGACGAGCCGGTCAACCGCACCGAGGCGCCGATCCCCGACGCCCGGCTGCACGAACTGGTCGCCGCCCAGGCCGCCCGCACCCCGGACGCGCCCGCCGTGTCCGCCGCCGACGGCACTCTCAGCTACGCCGAACTCGACGCCGCCGCCGACCGGTTGGCCCACCTGCTGGCCGCCCGCGGCGCCGGCCCCGGCAGCCTCGTCGCCGTTGCGGTGCGACGCGGCCGCCTGCTGCCCGTCGCCCTGCTCGGCGTGCTGCGCAGTGGCGCCGCCTACCTGCCGCTCGACGTCGACCAGCCGCTCGCCCGCAACCGGGGCGTGCTCGACGACGCCGGCGTCACCCTGCTGGTCGCCGAGAGCGCCACGGCCGGCGACGAACTGCTGCACGGCCGCGAGAGCGTCCTGGTGGACGGCCCCGAGCACGCCGCCGCCCCCACCGGGGCGCCCGCCGTCACCGTCGGCCCCGAGGACCCGGCCTACCTGCTGTACACCTCCGGCTCCACCGGCCGCCCCAAGGGCGTCGCCGTGCCGCACCGGGCGATCGTCAACTTCCTGACCTCGATGGGCCGCGAACCCGGCCTCACCGGGCGGGACGTGATGGCCGCCGTCACCACCGTCACCTTCGACATCGCCGGCCTGGAGCTGTGGCTGCCGCTGGTCACCGGCGCCCGGGTGGAGATCGCCGACCGCGCCACCGCCACCGACGGCGCCGCGCTCGGCGCCTGGGTCCAGAAGCAGGGCGTCACCCACCTCCAGGCCACCCCCGCCACCTGGCGGATGCTGCTGGAGGCCGGCTGGGCCGGCCGCCCCGGGCTGACCGCCCTGTGCGGCGGCGAGGCGCTCACCGCCGACCTCGCCCGCGCCCTGCTCGACCGGACCGGCGCCCTGTGGAACCTGTACGGCCCGACCGAGACCACCGTCTGGTCCACCGTCCAGCGGGTCACCCCCGAACTCGCCGCCCACGGCGGCGTGGTGGCCCTCGGCGCGCCCATCGCCAACACCCGGCTGCACCTGCTCGGCAGCTCCGGGCAGAGCGTGCCGGTCAACGGCATCGGCGAACTGTGCATCGCCGGTGCCGGCGTCGCGCTCGGCTACCGCGGCCGGCCCGACCTGACCGCCGAACGGTTCACCGCCGAACCCGGCCGCACCGACGGCGCCCTGATGTACCGCACCGGCGACCTCGCCTGCCGCCGCGCCGACGGCCGCCTGGAGTACCACGGCCGCGCCGACGCCCAGGTCAAGCTCCGCGGCTTCCGCATCGAGCTGGGCGAGATCGAGGCCGCGCTCACCGCCGTCCCCGGCGTCGGCGCGGGCGCCGCCCGGCTGATCGAGACCCCGGCCGGACCGGCCCTGGCCGGCTACGCCGTCGCCCCCGGCCTCACCGAGGACGCGCTGCGCACCGCCCTGATCGAGCGGCTGCCCGACTACATGGTCCCCGCCGGCCTCGTCCTGCTCGACGCGCTGCCGCTCACCCCGGCCGGCAAGGTCGACCGGGCCGCCCTGCCCGTGCCGCAGCTCGGCGGCGCCGGCGCACCACCCGAGGGCGACTGCGAGGAACTGCTCGCCGACCTGTGGACCGAGGTCCTCAAGGTCGAACGGGTCTCCCGGCACGACGACTTCTTCGCGCTCGGCGGCCACTCCCTGCTCGCCACCCGGCTGCTCGCCAGGATCAGGGACACCTTCGAAACCGAACTGCCGCTGCGCGTCGTCTTCGAGGACCGGACCCTGGCCGCCCTGGCCCGCCGGGTCGAGGAGCGCCTGCTGGAGGAGATCGACGACCTCGACCTCGACGGGCTGGGCGACCTCGACGGCCTCGACCTCAACGAGACCGCCGGGAGCGCCCAGTGACCCACCGCACCGAATCCGGAACCACCGGCAACACCGGGGAGCCCGGAACCAAGAACGCACGCCCGGCCGCCGGCGACACCGGCGCCCGAACGGGGGAGAGCGCATGACCGACCAGAACACCGCCGGGACCGTCCCGGAACCGGATCCCGCCGTCAGACGGCAGGAACTGCTGCGCCGCCGCCTCGCCAAGGCCAAGGCCGCCAAGGCGGCGGCCGCGGCCGGCACGGCCGAGCGCCACACCATCACCCCGCGCCCCGAGGGCACTCCGGTGCCGCTCTCCTCGGCCCAGCGCCGGATGTGGTTCCTCGCCCAGTACGAGCCGGACAGCGCCGCCTACCACATCCCGCTCGCCCTGCACCTCGACGGCGAACCCGACGAGGCCGCCCTCGGCGCCGCCCTCGTCGACGTCGTCGCCCGGCACGAGGTGCTGCGCACCGTCTACCCGGAGGCCGACGGCGAGGTGCGCCCCGCGGTGCTGCCCGCCGACCGCCTCACCCTCACCACCGCCGACGTCCCCGCCGACCAGGTCGACGCCTGGCTGGAGACCGAGGCCCAGTGCCCCTTCGACCTCGCCGCCGACCTGCCGCTGCGCGCCGCCCTGCTGCGCACCGGCGACGGCGCCGTGCTCAGCCTGGTGCTGCACCACATCGCCGCCGACGGCTGGTCGATCGGCGTGCTCTTCGGCGACCTCGCCACCGCCTACGGCGCCCGGCGCACCGGCGCCGCCCCGGCGTTCGAGCCGCTGCCCGTCCAGTACGCGGACGTCGCGCACTGGCAGCGGACCGAACTCGCCGCCGAACTCGACCGCCAGCAGGCCTGGTGGCAGGAGCGCCTGCGCGGCGCCACCGCCACCGTCACCGTGCCCGCCGACCGGCCGCGGCCCGCCGTCGCCGGCACCGCGGGCGCCCGGTTCACCGCCGAACTCGGCGCCGAGCGAAGCCGGCGCGTGCGCACCCTCGCCGAGCAGACCGGCACCACCGTCTACATGGTGCTGCTGGCCGCCCTGCAGACCGTCCTCGGCCGCTACACCGGCAGCGAGGACATCACCGTCGGCACCCCGATCGCCGGGCGCACCCGCAGCGAGACCGAGCCGCTGGTCGGCTGCTTCGTCAACACCCTGGCGATGCGCACCGACCTCTCCGGCGACCCGACGGTGCGCGAACTCCTGGACCGCGTCAAGGACGCCACCCTCGGCGCCTACGGCCACCAGGACCTCCCGTTCGAGCGGCTGATCGACGCCCTCGGCCTGGAGCGCGAACTCGCCCACACCCCGCTGTTCCAGGTCCTGCTCAACGTCCACAACCAGGCCGAGGCCCGCCCCGAGCTCCCCGGGCACGGCGTCCACTGGCGGCCGGTCAGCACCGACACCGCCAAGTTCGACCTCTCGGTGGCCGTCGTCGACACCGGCGGCGAACTCGCCGCCGACCTGATCTGGCGCACCGAGCTGTACGACGAGGCCACCGTCCGCCGGGTCTTCGGCCACCTCACCACGGTGCTCGACGCGATGGCCGCCGGCCCCGACCGCCCGCTCGCCGACCTGCCCCTGCTCACCCCGTCCGAGCAGCGGCAGCTCGCCGCCTGGGACGACGAGACCCTGCGCGGCTGGGACCTCGACGCCACCCTGCACGGCCTCGTCGAGGAGCAGGCCCGCCGCACCCCCGAAGCGCCCGCCGTGCGCGGCGCCGACGGCGTGCTCAGCTACGCCGAACTCGACCGGCGCGCCAACGCGCTGGCCCACCGGCTGCGCGCGCACGGCGTCGGCCCGGACCGCCCGGTCGGCCTGCTGGTCGAACGCTCCGCCGCCCTGGTCGTCGGCATGCTCGGCATCCTCAAGGCCGGCGGCGCCTACCTGCCGCTCGACCCGGTCTACCCCGACGGGCGCATCCACGGCCTGCTCGACGCGGCCGGCGCCGCCGCCGTCGTCACCACCGAGGACCTGCGCGAGCGGCTCACCGGCGACCTGCCGGTGGTCGTCCCGAACGGCGAGGAGCGCGCCGAGGCGCCCGGGGCGGACGTCCGCCCCGAGCACCTCTGCTACCTGATCTTCACCTCCGGCTCCACCGGCGCGCCCAAGGGCGTCGCCGTCGAACACCGCAACTACCTCAACTACCTGCACGGCCTGCGCGAGCGGATCGGAGGCGACCAGCAAGGCTGGAACTGGGCGCTGGTCTCCACCTTCGCCGCCGACCTCGGCACCACCAACGTGTTCGGCGCGCTCACCGGCGGCGGCTGCCTGCACCTGCTGACCCGCGACCAGGCCACCGACCCGGACGCCTTCGCCGCCTACGCGGCCGAGCACCGGATCGACGCCATGAAGCTGGTCCCCAGCCACCTGGAGGGCCTGGCCGCGCACGGCACCGGCCTCGGCGCGATCCTCCCCGCCCGGCTGCTCATCTGCGCCGGCGAGGCGCTGCGGCCCGACCTGGTGGCCCGGATCCGCGCCGCCCGGCCGGACCTGCCGCTGCACAACCACTACGGGCCCACCGAGACCACCGTCTCGATGCTCGGCACGCCCGTGCCCGCCGATCTCGGCGACGCGGCCACCGCGCCGCTCGGCCGGCCGTTCGGCAACGTCCGCGCCCACCTGCTGGACGCCCGCCGCCGCCCCGTCCCGGTCGGCGTCCCCGGCGAGCTGTACGTCTCCGGCGGCGGCGTCGCCCGCGGCTACCTCGGCCGCGACGACCTCACCGCCGAGCGCTTCCTGGAGATCGAGGGCCGCCGCGCCTACCGCACCGGCGACCTGGTGCGCCGCCGCGCCGACGGTGCGATCGAGTTCCTCGGCCGGATCGACCACCAGGTCAAGATCCGCGGCTTCCGGGTCGAGATCGGCGAGGTCGAGGCCGAACTGACCGCCCGCCCCGAGGTGCGCGAGGTCGTCGTGGTCGCCCGCGGCGAGGGCGCCGCCCGCTCCCTGGTCGGCTACCTGGTGCCCGCCGACCCGGCCGCCGCGCCCGACCCGGGCGAGCTGCGCGCCGCGCTGCGCACCCGGCTGCCCGACTACATGGTCCCGGCCGCCCTGGTCGTCCTGGACGCCCTGCCGCTGAACGCCAACGGCAAGGTCGACCGGGCCGCCCTGCCCGAGCCGGTCGCCGCCCAGCCGGTCTCCGGCGGCGGCGAGCTGACCACCGACTCCGAGCACGCGGTCGCCGACGTCTACCGGCAGGTGCTGGAGGCCGCCGAGATCGGTGCGGCGGACGACTTCTTCGCGCTCGGCGGCGACTCCTTCTCCGCCGTGCGCGCCGTGCGCCTGATCGGTGGCGGCCTGTCTGTCATCGACCTCTTCCAGCACCCCACCGTCCGCGAACTCGCCGCGCTGATCGACGCCCGGGCCGCCGGCACCGCCGACGAGGGCCCGCGCACCCTGCTGCACAAGCTCACCCGCGGCAACGCCCCGGCCGGGATCAACGTGGTCTGCGTCCCCTACGGCGGCGGCAGCCCGATCACCTTCCAGCCGCTCGCCGACGCGCTGCCCGCCGGGCACCGGCTGTACGCCGTCGAGCTGCCCGGCCACGACCCGAGCCGCCCCGACGACGAGCTCGCCGATCTCGACGAGCTCGCCGACACGCTGACCGCCCAGGTGCTGGAGAAGGTCGAGGGCCCGGTCCTGCTCTACGGCCACTGCCTGGGCGGCGCGCTCGCCACCGCCCTCGGCTCCCGGCTGGAGGCGGCCGGCGTCGACCTGCGCGGCCTCGCCCTCGGCGGCACCTTCCCCGCCGCCCGGCTGCCCGGCCGCTTCGCCGAGTGGATGGCGCGCCGGATGCCGGGCGACCGGGTGCTCTCCAACCGCGGCTACCTCGAGTACCTGCGCGCCATGGGCGGCTTCACCGACGTCTACGACCAGGCCGAGCAGGACTTCCTGGTCCGGGCGCTGCGCCACGACGTCCGGCAGGCCGAGGACTTCTACACCCGCGCCTACGGCGACGAGCGGCCCGCGAAGATCGACGCCCCGATCCTGTGCGTGGTCGGCGAGAAGGACCGCGCCACCCAGCTCTACGAGGAGCGGTACGCCGAGTGGGAGCACTTCGGCGACAGCGTCGACCTCGCGGTCGTCCCGCGCGCCGGGCACTACTTCCTCAAGCACCAGGCCGACGAGCTCGCCCGGGTGATAGCGGAGTTCTCCGCCACCGGCGCGATATCCGACCCGGCCGCGGTCAAGCGCCCGGCCGCCCGTGCCGAACTGGGCATCTTCGCCAAGGTGGCGATCGGCCAGTTCGTCTCGATGATCGGCACCAGCCTCTCCACCTTCGCCCTCGGCGTCTGGGTCTACCAGCAGACCAACTCGGCCTTCGACTTCGCGATGATCTCGTTCATCGCGGTGCTGCCGGCCGTCCTGCTGCTGCCGATCGCCGGCGCGCTCGCCGACCGGGTCGACCGGCGCAAGATCATGATCGCCACGGACACCGTGGCCGCCGCGGGCATGCTCAGCCTCGGCCTGCTGCTCTGGGCCGACCTCCTGGAGATCTGGCACATCTACATCGTGGCCTGCATCGGCTCCACCTGTGGAGCCTTCCAACGGCCCGCCTACCTTGCCGCGATCACCCAACTGGTGCCCAAGCGCTACCTCGGCCAGGCCAACGGCCTCGCCCAGCTGGGCACCGGCGCCGGCGACATGATGGCCATCCTGGCCGGCGGTGTGCTGGTCTCCATGGTCGGCCTGCACGGCGTCGTGCTGTTCGACATGGCCACCTTCCTCATCGGCGTCACCTGCCTGCTGCTGGTCCGCTTCCCGGACGCCATGTTCGACAAGCAGGAGGAGCCGCTGCTGCGCGAGGTGGTCACCGGCTGGCGGTACATCGCACGCCGGCACAGCCTGGTCGCCATGGTGGTCTTCTTCGTGGTGTTCAACTACCTGTTCGCCGTCGCCACGGTGCTGATCACCCCGATGGTGCTGGCCACCGGAACGCCCTTCCAGCTCAGCGTCATCACCGCCCTCGGCGGCCTCGGCGCGATGATCGGCGCCCTGGTCATGGGACTCTGGGGCGGCACCCGCCGCCGCACCGTCGGCATGATCGGCTTCACCTCGGTGGTCGGCCTCGCCGCCGTCCTCACCGGCAGCCGCCCCGAGACCGCCCTCACCGCGTGCGGACTCTTCGTCCTCTGGGCGGCCATGATGATCCTCAACTCGCACTGGATGTCGCTGATCCAGACCAAGGTCGGCATGGAGCTCCAGGGCCGCGTCCTGGCCACCAACCAGATGCTGGCCATGTCGATGATGCCGCTCGGCTTCCTCACCGCGGGCCCGCTCTCCGACCACGTCTTCGAGCCGCTGATGCGCCCCGGCGGCGCGCTCGCCGACACGGTCGGCCTGGTGCTCGGCACCGGACCGGGCCGCGGCGCCGGCCTGCTGCTGGTGGTGGTCGGCGTGGTGCTCTTCGTCTGGGGTCTGCTGGGCCTCGCCTACCGGCCGCTGCGCCTGCTGGAGGACATCCTCCCGGACGCGCTGCCGGACGCCGAGATCGGCGACAAGGACGCCATCCAGGCCGAGGCCGACCGGCAGCTCGCCCTCGCCGAGGCCGCCCGCAAGGGCCGCCGCGCCCCCGGCGCCGTCCGGGTGCCGCGCCCGTCGGGCACGCCCGAACCGGTCGAGGACGACGACTCGGACGACCGGGTGCACGCCTCGACGGTCCGCCGGTAGCACGAGCACGAGCACGAGCACGGGCACGAGCACGAGCACGACAGGAGGCGCCCCCGTCTCCTCCTCCGCGGAGGAGGAGACGGGGGCGCCTCCGTGTGCCGGCGGGCCGCTACCGGGCGCGCTTGAAGGAGTAGTTGAACTCCGTGGTGCCGAACGCCCCCATCAGCCGGATCCAGAACGGCATCGTCATCTCCATCGCCCGGGCCCCCGTGATGTCGCCCAGGTCGATCACCCACTCCGCCGGCCAGCCGAAGGAGCCCAGCAGTGCCACCGTCCGCGCCTTGGCGTCCGCGTCGTTCCCGGCCACGAACACGTTGTGCTCGCCCTCCAGCCGGGACGGGTCCACCATCAGCGGCGCGGTCAGCGTGTTGAGGGTCTTCACCACCAGCGCCTCGGGGAACTCCCGCTGGATCCGCTCGCCGACGCTGTCGGTGTTCACCGGGTCCAGCGTCAGCTCGCCCTCGGGGGAGAAGACCAGCGGGTTGGAGAGGTCGACCAGCAGCTTGCCCGCCAGGTGCTCAGCCCCCGCCGCCCGCAGCGCCTCCACCGCCACTGTCCCCGGCGTGGCGTTGACCACCACCTCGCCGAACGCCGCGGCGTCCGCGAAGGTGCCGTGGTGGCCGGTGGCCCCGGCCTGCGCGGCCCATGCCACGGCTGCCTCGTTGTCCTTGCTGCGCGAGCCGAGCGTCACCTCGTGGCCGAGCGCCACCAGCCTGTCCGCGATCGTCCGCGCGACCCCGCCCGTCCCGATGATTCCGTACCGCACCAGCCGTACCCCCTGTCACTCGGACCACTTGCCGCACCGACCATAGGGCACCGGGGCCCGCCCGTCCGCCGAACCGCGCGAACGGGTGACCCCCCACGTCCCCGCGGCCGGGATCAGGCCCCGGGCTCAAGGGTGAACAGCACGACCACCACGGCCAGCAGGGTGAGGCCGGGGGCGAGTCCCGCCGGGAGGCGGGCGCGGCGGGACAGGTAGGCGAGGGGCCACTGGAGGGCCGTCAGGAGGACGGCGGCCAGCAGTAGACGGTCGGCGAGGGCGAGAGCGGCGTGAGTGCGCGGACAGGAGCCGGGCTCGTAGCAGGGGTCGGTCGCCATCTCGGCGAACCCGCGCAGCGGAAGCACGAACATCAGGCAGGCCGTGGTGACCAGGGTCGACAACGACGGCACCCGTGACCAGTCGCCCCGCTCGGGGGCCGTTGTCCTCGTCATGGCCCCGATCCTGCCCGGCGAACGGGCCGCCGGGCAGGGGTCGGGTACTCAGACCGGGGTGTGCGGAGTACTCAGAGCCGGGCCGTCACCGTCTTGGGGCGCTGGTACTCGTGCAGGGCCAGGACCGACAGGTCGGTGCCCTGGCCGGAGGCGCCGCGGCCGCCGTGCGGGAGTTCGGCGGACTGCGCGAGGTGGCAGTTGATCCAGGTCTCACCGGCGTTCAGGCGGGCGGTGAGGTCGAGGGCGGCGGACAGGTCGGCGGTCCACACACTGGCGCCGAGGGCCTGCGGGACGGCGTTGGCGAGGGCGAGGGCCGCGTCGACGGTCGGGGCGTGCTGGACGGTGAGCAGCGGGCCGAACACCTCCTCCAGCACCGCGGGGTCGTCGTCCGGCAGGTCGGCGAGCAGCCGGGCGGGGCGCCAGAGGCCGTCGGCGCGGCCGGGCGCGGCCGGGGAGCGCTTGGCGGCCGAGGCGGCGAGGATGCGGTCGTAACGGGCGGCCTGGTCGGGGTTGTTGAGCGGGCCGAAGTCGCGGCCGGCCTCGCGTTCGGCGAGCGCGGCGGCGAGTGCCTCGACGGTCCGCTCGTAGTGCCCGGTGAGGGTGATCACCCGGGCCGGGGCGGCGCAGCTCTGCCCGGCGTTGTAGGTGCAGGCGGCGGCGAGCGCGGACCAGGTGTGGGCGGGGGCGTCCGGGAGCACCAGGACGGGGCTGTTGCCGCCGAGTTCGAGGCTGACCCGGCGGTGCCCGGCCCGGGCCGCGATGTCGGCGCCGGCGGCCGCGCTGCCGGTGAAGGCGATGAGGTCGACGTCGGCGGTGACCAGCAGCCGGCCGGTCTCGCGGTCACCGGGCAGGGCGGTGAGTACGCCCTCGCCGAGCGCCTCGGCGGCGTGCGCGGCGAGCAGCGTCGCCGAGTCGGGGGTGGTCTCGGCGGGCTTGACGACGACGGTGTTCCCGGCGGCGAGCGCCGGGGCGGCGCGCCAGGCGGCCATCAGCAGCGGGTAGTTCCACGGCACTACGGCCGCGACCACGCCCACCGGCTCCCAGCGCACCCAGCTCTCGTGGCCCGGCAGGTAGCGGCCGGCGGCGGGCGCGGTGCCGGCGCGCGCGGCGCCCGCGTAGAACCGGAACAGGTCGGCGACCTCGCGTATCTCGGCGGCGGCCTCCGCCTCGGGTTTGCCGGTGCCGGCCTGCTCCAGGACGGTGTACTCGGTGAGGTGGCGCTCGATCAGGTCGGCCAGCGCGTCGAGGCGGCGCTCGCGCTCGCGGGGGGTGTGCGCGCGCCAGCGCGGGGCGGCGGCCCGGGCGCGGGCGGCGGTCCCGGCGACCTGACCGGCGCGCGCCGGGACGAGCGTGCCCCGGGTGTGGCCGGTGCGCGGGTCGGTCAGGTGGAGCTCGGGTGCTTCGGGTGCTTCGGGTGCTTCGGGGGTGTTGGTGGTCGGTGCCATGACGGGGCCTCCCGGGCCGGGGCAGCAGGGGAATCGGGTGAGCGGGTCACAGGTCGTACGCGCGCAGCCAGAGTTCGAGGGTGAGCACCAGCCAGAGCTTGCCGCCCTGGCGCGGCAGCAGGGTGCCCTCGCGCCGCATCCAGGTGCGGACGGTGTCCGGGCGGACCAGTCCGCGTTCGCGCGCGGTGCGGCCGAGCAGCAGCTCGCCGGAGAGCTCGCGCAGCGGCCCGTGCAGCCACTGCTGGACCGGCACCCGCATGCCGCTCTTCGGCCGGTCGACGACCGCCGCGGGCAGCAGGTCCCGGACGGCCTCCTTGAGCACCCACTTCTCCACCGTGCCGCGCAGCTTGAGGGTCGGCGGGGTGGCGAAGGCGTGGTCGACGACCAGCCGGTCGAACAGCGGCGAGCGGCCCTGCACCCCGCGCGAGGCGGTGAGCCGCTCGACCTTGGTGAGGATGTGGTGGGCGCCCTTGGTCCGCAGGTTGCAGTGCAGCAGCTGGTTGAGCAGCGCGTTCATCGGGCCGGGCGTCAGGTACGGGGCGACGAAGCGGCGCGGCTGCGGCTCGCCGGCCAGGGCGCGCAGGGCGTCGGCGGTGAGCAGCCGGGGCAGGTCCTCGTAGCACTTGCGGTAGGAGCGCAGATAGGCCTCGGCCCGCGCCTCGGGGGCCGGGTCGTCCCGGTGCATCTCGTGGACCAGCATCGGCAGGTTCTTCGGCCCGCCGTACACCGGGTCGCCGCCCTCGCCGTTGAGCGAGACGGTGAGTCCGTCGGCGGCGACGGCCTCGGCGAGCATGAGGTTGGGGACGGTCAGCGGGTCGCCGACCGGGCTGTCCAACAGGGCGACGGTGTCGGCGAGCCGGGCGGCGACCTCCTCGCCGGAGACGGTGAGGACCCGGTGCCGGGTGCCGCAGTGGTCGGCGACCAGCCCGGAGTACCCCAGTTCGTTGGGCAGCCGGTCGCCGAAGCTGATCGAGTAGGTGTGCACCGGGTGGTCGTGCAGCTTGGCGGCGAGCGCGGTGACCAGCGAGCTGTCCACGCCGCCGGACAGCAGCACCCCGACCGCCTCGCCGGCCGGCAGCCGCCGCGCGGTGGCCTGTTCGAGCAGGGCGCGCAGCTCCCGCGCGTACACCTCGGCGGGCGGCGCCCCGCCCTCGGGCAGCCGCTCGGCGGGCTCCCAGAACGGCTCCTGGCGGGCGGTGCCGTCGGCGGCCAGGCGCAGCACCCGCCCGGGCAGCGCCTCGTGGACGCCGCGCAGCAGGGTCTCCTCGCCGGGCAGGTAGGCGAAGGTGAGGAAGGAGCGGACGGCGGCCAGGTTGAGGCCGGTGCCGAGGGCGGGCCAGTGGCGCAGGGCGCGCAGCGAGGTGGAGGCGGCCCAGCAGCCGTCGGCGCGGGCGTAGAACAGGGTGCGGGTGCCGGTGTGGTCGCGGACCAGGACGAGGTCGGCGCCGTCGACGACGGCGAGCGCGAACATGCCGTCGGCCCGCCGCAGTCCGTCCGCGCCGAGCCGCAGCCACAGGCGCAGCAGCAGCTCGCCGTCCGGGCAGCCGGCGGGCGCGGGGGAGCCGGCCGCGGTGAGCGCGGCGAGCAGTTCGGGCCGGTTGTGCAGGGTGACCTCGCCGACGGCGGTCGTGCCGTCGACGGTGAACGGGCCGGTGGCGAAGCCGGGTTCGGCGGGGAGCAGGGCGGCCTGCGCGCCGTCGGGCGCGGGGGAGCCGGTGAGTGCGGCGAGGTGGGCGCGGGCCCGGTCGGCGTCGGGGCCGGCGCAGGCGCAGCAGCGGGGCATGGTGGTGCGGTGCCTTTCGTCGAGGGGCGGCCCGCGCCGGGGCGGGGTGCGGCGGGGCGGGGCGGGGCCGGGTTCCGGTGGCGGCTCAGCCGAAGTCGTCGCCGTCCCAGCCGTCGTCGGAGTCGTTCCAGTCGCCGAAGTCGTCGGCGTCGGCCGGGTCGCCGTCCGGGTCGCCGGCCGCGGGGTCGTCGTGGCCCACCACCGCCTCCCCACCGGCGTCACCGCCCCCGCCGCTGGAGGTGGAGGCCTGCTGCCGGGCCTGCGCGCGCAGTTCCTCCTCCTCGTCCTCGGACAGGGCGTCCGGCGGCAGCTGTGCGGCCGTGATCGCGGCGACGCCGGCCACGCCGAGGGCGCCGACCACGACCCCGAGCCGCCCGCCGAAGGAGCTGCGGTTGAGGGTGACCAGCCCGCCGCCCCACACGGTGCGGCCGTAGCCGATGTCGCGGCCGTACTCGGTGGCGCCGTCCGCGTACCGGCGCTTCACCAGGTCGCGGCCCAGGGGTTCGTCGGTGCCGGAGCGGCCGAGGCTGTCGTGCCAGTGGATCTGCCGGTCGGTGCCGCGCCGGCGCCACTCGCTGCGGCCGTCCTCGTACCGGCGGTGCACTTGGCCGTCCGCCAGCAGTTCGTCGCGGTAGCCGAGGTGGCGTGCGTTGCTCATGGGTGCGGGGTCCTCACGGATCGGGACGGGAGTCGGGCGGGGTCGGGCGCTCAGCCGGTGGGCCAGCTGAGGAAGCCGCTGCCGCGGGCGGTGCGCACGCGCCGGCGCAGCGGGGTGCGGCGCGGGCCGGCCGTGCCCGCGCCGCGGAGTTGGCGGATCACGGTGTGCAGCAGCCGGGCCGGGGCGACGGCGGCCAGCTCGATGGTGCGCCCGCTGCCCAGCCAGGCCCGCTCCTCGGGGCGCAGCCCGGCGGGCAGCGGTCCCCGGTAGCCGTGCGGGCCGCGCCCGGAGGTGAGGTGCAGGGTGGCGGCGTGCCGGGGCACCAGGCCCATCGAGCGCACCCGGACGTTGCGCGCGGCGTCCGGCCCGTACGCGGCCCGGACGTCCTCGAAGCAGGTGAGCCCCGACGGGCTGGCGTCGTGAAGCACGTGCACCACGGCGCCCCCGGCCCGCTCCAGCCCGGCCACCAGCCTCTCGTCCAGCGGGAGTTCACCGGCCGCGACGATCGGGCAGGCGGCCTCCAGGTGCAGGTCGTTGGCGAGCAGCATCGCGGTGATCTCCGGGCTCTGGCAGACCAGCAGCCGGGGCAGCCCGTAGTCGTAGAGGTCGGGCTCGGTGCCCGCGGCCCCCCGCGGGGCGGCCGGCCGGGGCGCGGGCGGCGGCAGCAGGCCGGGCAGCTCCTCGCGGCGCGCGGCGAGCGCGGCCGCGAACCGGGCGTAGCGGACCGGCGGCGCCAGCGTGTAGGGGATCCGGCGCGGTCCGGCGTGCAGCGGCTGGAGCACCCGGCACAGCTCGTAGTAGAGCTGCCGCTCGGTGTACCGCAGCCCGCCGGGCGCCCCGGCCCGGGTGGCGGCGACGGTCAGCGCGCCGTCCAGCAGTGGACGCAGCGTCATGGGGTTCCTGCCTCTCCTCGTCCCCGCCGTCACGCGGGGCCCCTGCGCGGATCGGGGCCGTCCGGTCGGCCCCCGCCCTCGGACACGTCGCCCGCCCCGGGCTCGGGCCAGGTCATGAAGCCCACGGCGAGCGCCCGGCGGCGGGTCTCCAGCGGGTTCTCCGGCCGGCCCGCGGCCGGAGAGCGCACCGGCCCGCTGCGGAGGGCCGCAGGGTCCCGGGGCGCCGGCGGCGCGGTGATCCGCTCGGCGGCCCGGTCGGCGACGGCCATCAGCCGCTTGGGCGCCAGCGCGGCCAACGGGGTCCACCAGCCGGCGGCGAACCAGTCGCGCTGGCTCGCGGTCAGCTCGGGCGCCTCGCGCTCCAGCCGCGCGGTCAGCTCCCGCGGCCGGTCCAGGTCGCGCAGCAGCGTGTACTTGTGCTCGTCGACCAGCACCGTGCGCACCGACAGCCCGGCGTCCAGCACCCGCAGGCCGGGGCGCGCGGACCGGGCCTCGGCGACCAGCAGGTGCCCCTGCGGCGAGGCGTCGTGCAGCACCACCAGCGGCAGTCCCGCCGGGACGGCCCGCAGGTTGTTGACGATCAGCGCGCGGTGGCGCTCGGGGTAGCCGTTGGCGCGAAGGAACACGCGGACGGTGAGGTCCGGGCAGAGCAGGGCGAACGCCGGGGCGGTGGGCGGTGGTCCGGGCCGCACCAGCGTGTCCTCCACCAGTCCGGCGGGCAGTGTGCCGTAGACCGTCCGCCAGCGGTTCAGCACGGTGTCCTGGAACTCCTCCCGGGTCCAGCGTGACTCCACCGAGGTGTCCGGCGCGGGCATCGCGGACAGGATCCAGCTGCGCGTGCCGAAGCCGATCAGCGTGAGCGCGACGAGTACCAGCACCAGCGCGAAGCCGGGTGCGTCCAGCAGCGCGCTGCCCACCAGCAGCCCGATCACGCCGAAGCCGATCATCGAGACGGCGTTGCCCTTGTCGCCCCGGAACCTCTGCGGCGGCCGGCCCCGGTGCTGCAGGGCGTAGTTCAGCTGCCCGCTGGTGACGGTCAGCCGGCCTCCGTCGGAGAGCCTCTCCGTCACCTTGCGGATCCGCAGGTCGTGCAGGCCGGTACCGTCGAGCTTGGGATCCAGCGCGAACTCCGCGCGGCAGTAGGAGCACCGGCGCTTGGGGCGCTGGCGCTGGAGCAGGTTCTTCGAGCAGTGCGGGCAGATCATCGCGGCACCTCCGGCACCGGCCAGCTGAGGAATCCGACATGGCGGTTCAGCGCCCGCTCGGCGGCCCGCTCGGCCATCGCCAGCAGCCGCTTGGGCGGAACGGCGGCGAGCGGGCTCCACAGGCCCGCCGCGAACCAGTCGCGCTCCGCCCCGGTGAGCCGGGGCAGCCCCCGCAGCAGTTCCTCCAGCGGCTCGCGCCGCTGGTGCACGAACAGCTGGACGGCGCGGTCCTCCGCCGTCAGGACGGCGCGCGCCGACAGTCCGGCGTCCACCACCGGGTGGTCCGGCCGCGCGGCGCGGACCTCGGCGACCAGCAGACAGCCCTGCGGCGAGGCATCGTGCAGCACCACCACCGGCAGGTCCCCGGGCAGTTCCCCGGGCGTGGCGACGATCAGTGCCCCGTGCCGCTCCGGGAAGGCGTTGGCGTGCAGGAAGGCGGTCACCGTCGGGTCGGGGCAGAGCACCGCGAGGGCCGGCGGGCCCTGCGGCACGACGGGCGTGACGGCGGAGTCCTCGACCACGCCCGCCGGGAGGCCGCCGTAGACCTGCTTCCACCGGTTCACGACCATGCCCTGGAACTCCCCGACGCTCCAGCGGGTCCGGTCGGCCAGCGGCGCGGTCCACTTGTCCTGCTCCCGCCACAGGGCGTCCCGCCACTGCTCCCAGGCGCGGAGGTCCTGCTTCCAGCGCTCCTCGATCCGCCGGCGCCGCAGCAGCCGGAACGCCGGTCGCGCCATCGTCGCGATCAGGCCGAGGCCGAAGCAGGCGGCCAGGATGGTGAGCACGATGGCGGCGGGCACGTGGACGCCGAGGAAGTAGGAGGTGGCCAGTGAGACGACGGCGAGGACGAGGCCGCCGGTCACGTCGCCGACGCCGTCGAAGAAGGGGGCGCCCGGCCGCCCCGGCGGCACCTCGCGGGGCAGGGCCGCCGGCCGGCCCCGCTCCTCGAACGCCCAGCGGAGCTGGTCGACCGTCAGCACGATCCGCCCCTCGTCGCCGAGCCGCTCGACGGTGCGCGTCAGCCGGAGGTCCTGCAGACCCTTGGCCAGCTTCGGCTCCAGGGCGAACGGCTGACGGCAGCGGCCGCAGGTCAGGGCCGTGCGTTCGCGGGCGAGCAGCCGGGCCTCGCAGCGCGGGCAGATCATGGCGCGGACCCCTCCAGCGCCGCCGCCAGCCTGCGCAGCCCGGCGGCCAGCCGCTCCCGCCGGCCGACCGGCCCGATCCGCTGCCCGCGCTCCACCGCCCGCAGCGCCTCGGCGAGTTCGTCCTCCGAACGGCGCTCGGCCTCCGCCGCGGTGATCGCGTAGTCCTCGTGGTCGATGCCGTACCCGGTGTTGGCGGCCAGGATGTTGAGCGGCTCGCGCCCCCGGTTGGCGAAGGAGTGCGGCATCAGCTCGGGTATCCGGATCAGCATCCCGGGCGTCAGCGGCAGGTCGACCACCCGGCGCCGCTCGGCGTCGTACAGGCCGCAGGCGGCGTGGCCGAGGCTGAGCACCAGGTGCTCGCCGCCGTGCGCGTGCGGGGTGAAGGCGCTGCGCGGCGCGACGATGCCGAGCTTGTACGTGGCGTTCGACGGCCGCTCCGGCGAGGTCTTGGCGTCGCCCACCAGGTAGTGGGCGAACTGGCCCTCGTCGATGAACCGCAGCAGATCCTCACCGGCCGGGCCGTGCGCGGACTCCGGCCCCAGCTCACGGGCGCCGTCGCGGTCCGCGAGCAGCACCCGGCCGTCCGGGCGCAGCCGGTACAGCTCCGCTCCGGCCGGCAGCCGCCCGGCGAGTCGTTCGAGTTCCCGCAGACCGGACCGTACGGACATCGGCCACCCACCCCCACCTCGACCTGTGCGACGTCATCCCCGGTGACGCGGACCGCCGCGCGGCCGGTTCCCCCGCTCGGGGACCGGCGTTGCGGATCCTACGCAACCGGGGTGACAACGCCCAGAACGGTGCGCTGACGCGGAATCAACGGCCGCGGGCCACCACGAAGTCCGGCAGCGCCGCGAGGAAGGCCAGGGCCTGCGCCGCCTCCTCGTCGGCCGGCTCCGGCGCCGTCGCCAGCACCGCCGCGACCTCCCGCCCGGCGGCGGCCACCAGCCCGGCCGCCGCCTCCCGGGCGTGCGCCACGCAGTCGTAGGCCGTCATCCGCTCCAGCAGCCAGGCCACCTCCTCGGCCGCGCCGGGGCCGCGCTGTGCCCGGGTGAGGCTCAGATGGCGCACCACCCGGGCCCGTTCGGCGGGGGTGGCGCGCTCCAGCAGCCGGATCAGCATCAGGGTGCGCTTGCCCTCCCAGAGGTCCCCGGCGATCTCCTTGCCGTACTCCTCGGCCTCCCCGGCCAGGTTGAGCACGTCGTCCTGGATCTGGAAGGCCGCGCCCAGGTACCAGCCGAACCGGTCCAGCCGGTCGGCGTCGGCACCGGCTCCCTCGGCGACCAGCAGGCCGGAGCGGCACGGGTAGAGGAAGGTGTACCAGGAGGTCTTCTTCAGGCACATCCGGTAGTAGTCGGTGCCGGTCAGTTCGCAGACGTTGTCCCGGATCCAGGCGATCTCCAGCGCCTGGCCCTCCAGGGACTGGCGGCACATCAGCTCGGTCTCCTCGAAAAGCCGCCAGGCCAGCTCCCCGCCGAGTCCGCGCCGGTTGGCCATCACCCGGCGCAGGCCGAGCAGGTTGGTCGCGTTGCCGACGTTCAGTGCGACCTCGACGCCGTAGCGGGCGGGCAGGGTGGGCGCGCCGCGGCGCAGCTCGCTGCCGTCCTGGATGTCGTCGTGGACGAGGAAGCCGTTGTGGAACAGCTCCACGGTGACGGCCGGGTTGAGCGCCCGTTCGGAGCGCCCGCCGAAGGCCGCGCAGGTGGCCAGGCAGAGCGCCGCGCGCAGGCCCTTGCAGGGGCGCGTCGGGTAGTCGGCGGCCAGCTCGTAGAGGTAGGGCGGGCTCTGCTCGGGGATGTGGCGCAGGAGTTCGGCGACGGTCCGCTCGCGGTACCGGGCCAGCACGTGCTCGACCAGGGGCGCGCCGAGGGCGGGAGGGGCGGCCTGGGTCGTCACCCCCGGGGCCGCTCGTCCGGCCCGGTGCCGGGCGCGCCGCCGGCGCCGTCGGCCGGGCGGGCGGCGTGCTGCGGTCCGAAGGCGTCCTGGAGACCGCGGTTGGCGAGGCCGGGGGCGAGCGAGCCGAGCCGGAGCAGCAGGTCGAGGACGTCATGGGCGTTGGCGGTGAGCCGCCGGGCGTGCTCGGAGACCTCGCCGCCGGTGCCGGCGAGCACCCGCTCGCTGACCGCGTCGATGAGCTGGTGGGTGTTCTCCGAGACGCGGTGCACCAGCTGGTCGAACTCCTCCTGGTCGACCCGGTGCTCGTCGGCCAGGCGCTCCGTCGCCACCTTGGCGTCGGAGATCCCGGCGGCCAGCTCGCGCTCCAGGACGGCCGCCGCCTCCATCACCGCGCGCGAGCCCTGCTCGCCCAACTCGCTGAACCGACCGGCGTCGGGCATGGCTGACCTCCTGGTTCACGTCCCGGCCGGGGGCCGGGGACGGCGGGCCGGTGCGGCGCCGCCCGGGCGCCCTCTTGATCGCCGATGGTACACGGCCGTGTGCGGAGCGTGTCCACGGCGGCACGGGAGTGGTGTCCGGCGTGGGCGCGTGCCGTGGTGCGCGGTCGCAAGCCCGGCGTGCGACGCGGAGCGCGCGCCGCCTGCCGCCCGGGCGGCTCCCGGGGCCCGGTGCGGCGGTCCGGCGAGTCGGCGGCCGGGCGCCCGCCGGTCACTGGTAGTGATGGCCTGGTCGCGGAGCGATCCGCCGGGGGTACGGCACGGGACAGGGAGCGGTCATGGGTGGCAGGCAGCGTCCGCCGAAGGCGCGGAGCGTCCGGTCGGTGGTCGACACCGGAGCGGAGATCGCGAGGTTGGAGGGCTACCTCGCCTGGGAGGCGGAGGTCGCGGCGGCCGAGCGGGACGCCCGGGCCTTCGCCGGCCTCTTCCCCTGGCTCCCGGAGGACGACCGCGAGGCGCTGGAGCGCGCCTACGCCGACGACCGGCTCCGGTACGCCGAGGAGGTCGTCGACCGGGCCGTCGGCCGCTGCCGCGAACTGGCCGCCCGCTACCGCGCCGAGTGCCGTCGGATCTGCGCCCGCTGGGCGGCGGTCTGCCTGTCGGTGGCCTTCGCCGCCGCGCTGCTCGCCGTCCTCCCGGTGGCGCTGCGCGGCTGACGGCCCGCCACCGGGCGCGCACGGGCCCGCCGCACACCCCTCGGGTGCGCGGCGGGCCCGTGCGCGCGGCGGTCAGTGGTGGCCGTGGCCGCTGGTGACCTCCTCGTGCTCCTCGGCGGTCGGCTTGGCGATCTGGGCGCCCTCGCCGTAGAAGCCGCGAGAGAGCTTGGCCCGGGCCCGGGTCCAGATCGACACCTTGCGGGCCACCCCGTTCTCGTCCACCTCGGGCGGCAGCACGACCGGCTGCGGCTGGTCGTGCGAGGTGAGCGTGTAGAGCCGGTCCTGCCCCAGCGGCGCGTGCACCTCGACGAACTCGCCGTGCTGGAGCCGCTTGATGACGCCGGTCTCGCGCCCGTGCAGCACCTTCTCCCGGTCCCGGCGCTGGAGGCCCAGGCACCAGCGCTTGGTGATCACGAAGACGATCACCGGGCCGACGAAGAAGCCGATCCGGGCCGCGATGGTGATCGCGTTGATCGACAGGTGGAAGTGGGTGGCCAGCAGGTCGTTGCCGCCGGCGGCGAGCAGGATCACGTAGAGGGTGATCCAGGCGGCGCCGAAGGCGGTGCGCACCGGGGCGTTGCGCGGCCGCTCGGCGATGTGGTGCTCGCGCTTGTCCCCGGTGATCCAGCCCTCCAGGAACGGGTAGACCCAGATCGCCACCAGGATCAGGGGGAAGATCATCAGCGGCACGAAGACGCCCATCACGAGCGTGTGGCCCCACAGGCCGATCTCCCAGCCCGGCATGATCCGGATCAGGCCCTCGGAGAAGCCCATGTACCAGTCCGGCTGGGCGTCGGTGGACACCTGGTCGGGCCGGTAGGGGCCGTACGCCCAGATCGGGTTGACGGTGGCGATCGCGGCCATCGCCGAGACCGCGCCGAAGACCAGGAAGAAGAAGCCGCCGGCCTTGGCCATGTAGACCGGCATCAGCGGCATGCCGACCACGTTGTCGTTGGTCCGGCCGGGTCCGGCGAACTGGGTGTGCTTGTGGTAGAAGACCAGGATCAGGTGGGCCACCAGCAGGCCCAGCATGATGCCCGGGATCAGCAGGATGTGCACCGTGAAGAGCCGCGGCACGATGATCGAGCCCGGGAACTGGCCTCCGAACATGAACATCTCGAAGTACGTTCCGACGATCGGCACGGCGAGCACCGCGCCCTCCATGAACCGGATGCCGGTGCCGGAGAGCAGGTCGTCGGGCAGCGAGTAGCCCATGAAGCCGTCGAACATGCCGAGGATCAGCAGGCCCGCGCCGAACAGCCAGTTGATCTCGCGGGGCTTGCGGAACGCGCCGGTGAAGAAGACCCGGAACATGTGGGTGAACATGCCGGCCACGAAGACGATCGCGGACCAGTGGTGGATCTGGCGGATCAGCAGGCCGCCGCGGATCTCGAAGCTGATGTTCAGCGTGGAGGCGTAGGCCTCCGACATCCGGATGCCCTTGAGCGGGATGTAGCTGCCCTCGTAGGTCACCTCGCCCATCGACGGGACGAAGAAGAAGGTCAGCCAGACGCCGGTCAGGATGATGATCAGAAAGGTGTAGAGGCAGATCTCGCCCAGCATGAAGGACCAGTGGTCCGGGAAGATCTTGCGCAGGTTGGACTTGGACAGGGCGTAGATGCCGAGGCGTCCGTCGGTCCAGTCGGCGAGGGCCTCGGCCTTGTTGGCGGGCGCCGCGCGGGTGCTGGTGGCCGGCCCCGGGCTCGGCTGCTGCTCGGCTCTCACGACGGGCTCCCCGGCGTCCGCCGCGGCACGTCCTGGGCGCCCGGCCGCGAGACGGCCGGCCGATGGAGTGATGTGATCATCGGACCTCTCGATACGGGGGTGCCGGGCAGGCCGGCGCGCGGATCCGGCGACCCGCCGCCCCGTTGCTCAAAGTGATGGAGCGCTTACTCTGTCATGCTGTCGGGAGCGCGCCGACTGTGCACGTCCATCGGCCCGTCCGGCCGCTCGTGTCGGCCCGTCCGGGGGTCCGCGGCCCCGTCCCGGGCCCGGCCGCGGCGCCGATGCTGCGCTCGGGTGCTGTTGGCGGCGCGGCGAAGCGTTTCGGCGCGCGCCGCGGCGGGGGAGGGTGCGGGAGCGGGCCTACGCTGCGCCAATGGTGGAACACCGGGAACTCTTCGAGGACGTGACAGCCGACCTGGCCAGGGCCGGCTTCGACACCGGACGCGGGCCCACCGGCCTGCGGATCGACCGGGGCCCGCAGGGGGTGGTGATCGGCTGGCCGCCCGCCGACGGCCCGGCCGGCGATCGGCCGCCCGCCGAGGGCATCAGGGCGACGGTCACCGGCACCGTCGCGGCGGTGCTGCGCGAGTCCGGCTACCGGGTGGCGGAGGTGGGGGCCGACGAACTGGTCGTCACCGGCGGTCCCGTCCGGGCCGTCGCCGCGCCGGACGGGCCGGAGGGGGCGGAGCCAGCCGCCGTCCCCGAGCAGTGGTGGGGCTGAGCCCGCCGGCCGGCGCCGGATTGCCGCTGCTCGGGCCACGTGCAACCATGAGGTTGCAGCCTCTGGCTGCAACCGCTGGCGACGGCCGAGGAGCAGCCCCATGAACGACACCGCGACGGCCGGCCGCGGCACCGGCGGCGAGACGGTCGACGGTGTGCTCGGCGCCCTCGCCGACCCGACCCGCCGCCGGCTGCTCGACCTGCTCGCCGCCCAGGGCGAGGCCACCGCGACCACCCTTGCCGGGCGGCTCCCGGTCTCCCGGCAGGCCGTCGTCAAGCACCTCGCGGTGCTGGACGCCGCCGGGCTGGTCGCCGGGCACCGGGCCGGGCGCGAGGTGCGCTACGCCGTCCGCCCGGCCGCCCTGGCCGACACGGCCCGCTGGATGGCCGGCCTCGCGGCCGACTGGGACCGGCGCCCGGCCCTGGACCGCCGTTGAGCCGCCCGGGGGCCGTCGAGCCCCCGGGCGGCGGCCGGGTGAGGGCGGGTCAGCCGTGCGCCACGGCGGCGATCGCGGCCGTCAGTTCCGCCACACCCGGCTCCCGCAGCACGCCGTAGTGGTCGCCGGCCAGCCGCACCGTCCCGGGCGCGGCGGCCGACCAGCCGGAGCTGCCCTCGATGAACGAGTAGTCGTCACCGGTGGCCTTGAAGACGGTCACCGGGGCCGACAGCCGCCGCTCGGCCAGCTCGCGGAAGCTGTACTCGAACTCGTACGTCTCCCCGACGATCCGGGCGATCCGGCGGATCAGCTCCTCGTCGAGGTCCGGCAGCAGCCGGTGGACGAAGGCGGCGAACCCGGCCTCGTCGCGCACCTCGGCCAGGCACCGCTCCAGCTCCGGCCCGGCGATCGCGCCCGCGAACACCGAGTACAGGATCGTCAGGTACCCCGGGTTGCGGTAGGAGGACTCGCGCCCGTACCGCTCCCCGTCGGCCCGCCGCAGCTCCGGGTTGCCGGGGCAGATCAGCAGCAGGTCCGCCACCTCCTCCCCGGCCCGCTCCAGCTGCCAGGCGGCCTCGAAGGCCACCCGGGCGCCGAAGGAGTACCCCCACAGCGTGTACGGGCCGTGCGGGCGGACCCGGCGGATCTCCGCGACGTCGGCCGCGGCCATCTCCCGGATCGTCGGGTACGGCGTCTCCCCGGGGTTGATGCCGTGCGACTGCACCCCGTAGAACGGCCGGCCCGAACGCCCGGCGAGCGGGCGCAGGTTCATCGGGTAGCCGCCCAGCCCGGGCCAGCAGAACACGGGCTCCCCGGCGCCGTCGCGGTGCAGCGGCACCAGCCGGGACACCGCGTCGTCCGCCGCCCCGCCGCCGGCCCGGGCGGCGTCGATCCGCGCCGCCAGGTCCGCCAGCCCCGGGCACTCGAACAGCACCTGGAGCGGCAGCCGGGTCCCGAACTCCCGGTTCACCCGGTTGACCAGCGCCACCGCGATCAGCGAGTTCCCGCCCGCCGCGAAGAACTCGTCGGCCGCCGAGACCGCCTCGTACTTCAGCGCCGCCGCCCACACCCCGGCCAGCCGGCGCTCGGTCGGCGACGACGGCGCCACGAACGGCGCGCCCGTCCCGGCGTCCCGCACCTGCTCGGCGGCGGCCAGCGCCTTGGCGTCCACCTTGCCGTTGGCGGTCAGCGGCAGCTCGTCCAGCACCAGCACCCGGTTCGGGATCATGTAGTCCGGCAGCAGCGCGGCCAGCTCGTCCCTGATCAGCTCCGCCGGGCCCTTCATGTGCACGGCGTCCTCCCGCATGCCCTCGCTGCGCACCTGCTCCTCGCTCACCCGCCCGCCGAGGAAGAAGTACGACGCCCCGCCCGGGATGCCGCACCCGGCCAGCACCGCCTCCATCCGCCGCGCGGAGGGCAGCGGGTGACCGCTCTTCGAGCTGTAGCCGGAGGACATGAACCCGAAGCCCAGCCCGTTGCGCTGGAGGTGGTGCAGCCGGGTGCCGAGGCCGATGTACTCCAGCCACGGCTCGGCCGCCCGGCTCACCGCCGTGACACCGAACCCCGCCCGGCGGTACACCTGCTGGTTGATCGCGATCACGTGCCGCGACTCCACGATCTCGTCCGAGATCCGGACCAGCTCGCCGCCCGCGGTGTCGCCCTCGTACCGGTACAGACCCGCCGCCAGGCCCTCCACCCCGCCCGGATGGGCCTGGACGAACAGCTCGGTGTCGTCCCGGCGCGGACGCCCGTCCTCCGGGACGATCGTGAAGCTGCCCAGGTAGAAGTCCTCCTCGGCGACGTCCAGCCGGTGCTGCACGTCCGGCTCGTGGCCCAGCGGACGCACCGCCAGACCGTACTCCGGCAGCACCTCCTCCAGCACGCCCAGCATGTGGCCGGCCTCGAACTCCAGTACCTCCTGGATGTTGTTGCGGTACACCGGCTCGATCGCCCCGCGTCGGCCCAGGAAGTGCAGCGCCAGCGCGACGCCCCCGGGAGCGGCCTCGCCGACCCGGACCAGGGCGTGCTCCACCGGGTGGTAGTAGTAGACGCCCGCGGCCGGGCCGTGCGAGCCGTCCGTCTCCAGGTACAGCTGGGTGGCGTACAGCGCGCCGGGGGAGGCGTAGGAGTACTTCGGCAGCAGCCGCTCCTCGCTGTGGAACTGCCCGAACCAGCGCAGTACCGGGCCCAGTTCGGCGAGCGTGAGGTCGTGGTCGTGGTCGCGGGTGCCGGCCGTGGCGGCCGGGTGCGGGGCGGCGAGCAGGGCCAGCAGGTCGTCCCTGGTCACCGGGCCGCCCTCGAAGTAGCGGTAGGTCTTGCGGGCGAAGGTCTCCCGCCGCTGCCGCCCGCTCTCCCGGCGCCCCGGCAGCTCCACCACCGGCCGCCCGGCCAGCTCGGCCGCGCCGCGCACGCCCGGGTTGGACAGCTGCGCCCTCACCTGGAGCTTGCTCGCCTTGGACTGGTGGTGGCCGCCGTGGTTGCCCTGGTCCATCAGGGCGGCCTCCTTGGGATTCAGCTCCACACAGGCCACCAGGTTCCGGTGCCCGGTGCGCGCGTCGTCGGTGACCACGGCGGCCGCCCGGCGCACCCAGGTGTGCTCCTCGATCGCCAGCGCGATCTCGTCCAGCTCCACCCGGTAGCCGCGCAGCTTGACCTGGTTGTCCACCCGGCCCGCGCACTGCAGCGTGCCGTCCGGGTTCCACTGGGCGAGGTCGCCGGTGCGGTACAGCCGCTCGCCCGGCAGGTGCGGGGAGGCGACGAACCGCTCCGCCGTCAGGTCCGGCCGGTTGAGGTAGCCCCGGGCCAGCTGGACGCCGCCGATGTACAGCTCGCCCGTCGCCCCGAACTCCACCGGCGCCAGCTCCTCGTCCAGTACGAAGCAGCCGGTGCGGTCCACCGGCACACCGATCGGCACCGAGCCGGCGCCGTCGCCCAGCGCCTGCGGGTCGACCCGGTGGGCGGTGGCGTTGATGGTGCACTCGGTGGGGCCGTAGAGGTTGACCAGCTCCGCGCCCGGCAGCGCGGCCGTCAGCGCCCGGGCGAGGCGCACCGAGAGCGGCTCGCCGCCGGAGTACAGGCCGCGTACGGTCGCGCACTCCGTCAGCCGCTCGGTGTCCAGCAGCGCCTGGAGCAGGGTGGGCACACACTGCAGGGCGGTCACCCCGTGCGCGAGGACGGTGTCGATCAGGGCGTCCGGGTCGCGGTAGACGCCCGGCGCGCCCATCACCACGTGCGCGCCGGCGGCGGGCGCCAGGATCTCCCACTGCGCCGCGTCGAAGCTCATCGGCGTCTTCTGCAGGATGACGGCGTCCGGGCCGAGGTGCCCGGCGTCGGCCAGCCAGCGCAGCTGGGACACGATGCTGTGGTGCTCGATCATCACGCCCTTGGGCCGGCCGGTGGAGCCGGAGGTGTAGATGACGTACGCCAGCGACTCCGGGCTCGGGTCGGCGGGCCCCGGGCTCTGGTGGGGGATTCCGTGCGGATCCGCGCTCGGAGGGGTGTCCGGGAGGTCGGTGGGCACGACGATCCGGGTGCCCGGCGGGACCAGCTCGGCCAGCCGGGCCCGCAGGTGCTCCTGGGTGACGATCACCCGCGTCCCGCTGGACTCGATCATCCAGCGCACCCGCTCCTGCGGGTACTCCGGGGACAGCGGCAGGTAGGCGGCGCCCGCGTGCAGGATGCCCCAGGCGCCGGTCATCAGTTCCAGCGAGGGCTCGGTGTACAGGCCGACGCAGTCGTCGGCGGCCACCCCGAGCCGGTGCAGCCGCGCGCCCAGCGCGTCGGCGGCGGCGCCGAGCTCGCGGAAGGTCAGGCGCCCGCCGTCGCCGGTCACGGCGGTGGCGTCGGGCCGGGCGTCGGCCTGGGCGCGGAGCAGGTCGGGAAGGCAGAGGGAGCGGCGGGCGTCGAGAAGGACGGCGGACGGGACGGACTCTGCGGTCATGAGGGGGTTCCCTGGGTCGGGCCGATACGGCCGCCCGGTGCGCCGACCGGGCGTGGCTACCAAGGTCGTCCGCCCGGTGTCCCGAACGCCTGGGGCGAGGGCCGCTACCCGGCCCGGGTTTCCGCCCGGGCCGGGGCGCGCTCCGGTCCCGGGTGTCCCGGGCACGTCCCGGCCCGGTCAGGGCTGCGGTTCGAGGTGCCGGTCGACGCGCTGCCAGGCGCGGACGGCGAGGGTGTCGGGGTGCTCATCGCCGAGGAGCGCGGCGAAGCCCCGCAACGCGTCGCCGTGGAGCCGGCCGGCCTCCTCGGCCTCGCCCCGGGCCCGGAGGGTGACGGCCAGATCGGCCTGGGCGGCCAGCGGGTCCGGGTGCTCGGCGCCGCAGTGCTGCGCCAGTCGCTGCCACGCGGAACGCCCCGCCTGCTGCGCGAGGAGGAGCCGGCCGGACTCGGCGAGGGTGTTGGCCAGGTTGGCGAGGGCGTTGAGCGTGAACGGGTGTTCGGGGCCGAGCGTTTCGCGCAGGTCCTCGACCGTGTTCTGCGCGAGCGCGATCGGGACCGGCAGCAGGGGTCGCTGATGCTGCCGCTGCCCGCCTCCCCGTAGATGGTGCGGCCCCGGGAGAAGATCTGGCCGGTGGGGGGTGACCGCCACGCTGTGGTACATGTCGTCGGCGACCGAGGCGACGGCGGTCAGGCCCTCGGCCCAGATGGTCCCCGGCCGGTGCCAGGTCATCTCCCGGCCCGGGCCCTGCTGACTGCTGAAGCCGTTGCCGGGCTGGCCCGGGACCCGGCCTGCCCGCCCGGCCGCCCGGCCGCCCGGCGAGATTGCGCTGCGCGCCGGAGCCGTGGCGGTGGTCGCGCCGGCCGGCGCCTGGAGGCTCAACCAGGACAGCGGTCTGCCGCTGGTGGCGCTGCTCGGTGTGGAGGCCGCCCGTCGGGCCGGTGTCAACGTGGCCCGGGTGCGGATCTCGGTGTTCGTGGTCTCCGCCGCGCCGGCGGGCCTCGGCGGTCTGTTCATCGCCTCGCAGCAGGGGTCGGCGGACAGGCCGCTCGCCGGCGGCAACGTCCTGATGAGCGCCATCGCGGCCGCCGTCATCGGCGGGACCAGCCTGTTCGGCGGCCGGGGCCGACCGGCCGCCGCGCCGCCCAGGACGGCCCGGTCCCCACCCCCACGGGGACCGGGCCCCCGCGCCTCCGGAGGTGACGTTGGTCCCTGCCGCCCGCCGGACCGGCCCCGCACCCTGGAACACGGGTCCGCCGGTTCACGAAGACCGGCGGGCCCACCAGCGAGACCCGGTAGCCGAGTGAGTGAGGACGTACGCCGCCCATGCCCGTCGAGACGATCGTGAACCGTCTGGTCGACGCCTTCTTCACCTACTGCCAGGAGTGCGGTGAACCCCGCGACGCCGACTGCCACCCGCAGGCCCACTGGCGGCTCTACCACGACCTCGACGCGCAGACGCTGCACCGGATCCGCACCTGGGCGCTCGACCCGGCCAGCCCGGCGGGCACCGAGACCGAGCGCACCGTGCTGCTGCACTGGCTGGAGGCGCAGGAGGCCTGACGGCCCGGCCCCCGTCGCAGCGCGGTGGGCCCGCGTGCCGCGCATGACCTCCGAGGTAATCGACCCCCCGAACCCGGTCCGGCAAGGTGATCACCGCAGGCCGGAGAACCCCTCCGACCTGGCGTTGGACCCACGGAAGGGGATCGACATGACCATGGTTCGCCGGCTCACCCGCCGCACCGCGCTGCTCGCCACCGGGACGGCCGCCGCGGTCGCGCTCGGCGCCGTCACCGCCGCGACGGGCGCCACCGCCGGTCCCACGGCCGGGGCCGGCGAGGTGCTCGCGGAGTGCGCCGGCGTCCAGGGGAAGCTGGAGCGCCTCGAAGGCCGGCTCACCCCCAACGGCTGCGCCTTCCTCAAGCGCCAGATCGCCTTCGGCGAGACCCCGACCGGCACCCCGCCGGTGCCCGGTGACCTCAGCCATCCCCGGGTCCGGGTCTACCAGGACATCTTCGACGACGAGGCCACCCTCTGGGAGGCCGGCACCGCCCCGCAGCGCGGGCTGACCGCCATCGGCACCTCGATCACCCGCTCGCTCGGCCTCGTCCCGGACTTCCGCTACCGGGGCACCGAGGTGGTCGCCGACGGCGCCGTGGTGATGTTCGGCCAGTGGAACGAGGGCACGGTCAAGGGCCACCCGATCGCCTACCCGCAGATCGCCAGGAACGTGCTGTCGGACGACGGCCGGACCATGCAGGCCCGCCGCTACTACGACCGCCACGAACTGTTCAAGCCGGTCGCCCCCGAACTGAGCCCGCTGTTCGCCGGGATCGCCGACCCGGCCGGCGCGGGCGCGCCCGCCGACCGGCGCGCCCCGGAGCGGTTCCGCGCCGGGGAGATCACCGCCCGACTGGCCGCCTGGAACGGCGAGGACGTCGCCGCCCTGGTCGGCCGCACGGGCGGCGCGCGCCTCGGCGGCCCCGGCCTGGCGGCGCCGCTGGCCACCGCCGAGGGCAAGGCCGACTACCTCCGGCGCCTCTTCGAGCAGGCCGACGTCCGGTTCAAGTCCGGCCAGGTCGCCTTCGGCCGGACCATGACCTACGTGGAGTGGTACGGCACGGCCGTTCCCGCGTGGAGCAAGGACCCGGTGACCGGGAAGGGCACGGAGGTGTCCTTCGGCATCGTCGAGCGCTTCGGCCCCGGGGGAGCGTGGGAGCTGTTCTTCGACACGCTGCCGCTGATCGCCACCGAGAGCGAGATCGCCGCCCTCTACCGGCGCATCGCCTGATCCGGACGAGGATCGCCGCGAGGTGGGGCACGGCCCGGTGGACGCACGGCCAGGCCGTGCCACTGCTTCCACGGGCTGCGGGACGACCGCACGGATGCGGCGTTCCCGACGGCGGGAGCGGACCGTGACCGCAGTCGCCCGGCCCCGGCGACTACAGTGCCCCTCATGCCCAAGAGACCGACCGAGGTCTGGCGTGCGTACATCGCCGAAGAAACCGCAGCGGTGGCGGCGGGAACACTCGACCCGGAGTGCGCGTACAGCGCCACACTCTTTCCCGTGAGCCTCCTGACCGTCACCGACGACGTCCTCACCGCCTTCGAGGCCGACGTGGCCGCGCTGGGCGGCAGCCCGGCCGACGGCGACGTCCTCGGCGTCGTCGAGCGGGTCGTGCTGGAGCTCAACCGCGTCAACGAGGCGCACGACGGGGCCGGCTATGAAACCGACGAGCGGGAACTGCTCTGCGCCTACATCGACGACTCCCTCGTCGCCGCCGGCGTCGACATCGAGGCCCTCACCGAACGGCAGGGACTCGGCCGCCACGAGATCACCGACCGCTGGAGGGAGTGGTGACCGGGCCACAGCGGCTCGGGGCGGCCGAGCGCTGGTGACCTGGGCGCAACCCTGACCGTCCGCGTGACCGCCGGACTCAGCGCCGGGCCAGCTCCAGTGCCTCGCGCAGCCGCCCGTTCGTTGCGCCGAGCAGCCGGGCGGCTGTCGGGGCGTCCACGCCCGTGAGGACGACCAGGACGGCGTCCTTCGCCTCGCCGCCGGTGGCCGCCAGCGCCCGCTGTGCCGTCTCCTCGTCGGCGCCGGTGATGTCGGTGACGATCCGCCGTGCCCGGTCGCGCAGCTTGGCGTTGCCCGCCCGGACGTCGACCATCAGATTGCCGTACGTCTTGCCGAGCCGGACCATCACCGCCGTGGAGATCAGGTTCAGCACCAGTTTCTGCGCCGTCCCCGCCTTGAGCCTGGTCGAACCGGCCACCACCTCCGGCCCGGTCACCACCTCGATGCCCAGCTCGGCGGCCGCGACCAGCGGTGACCCGGTGGTCCCCGCCAGCCCCACGCCCAGCGCTCCGGCGGTGCGGGCGCAATGCACGGCCGCCACCGTGTACGGGGTGTGCCCGGAGGCGGAGACGCCCACGACGGTGTCCTCGCGGGTCAGCGCAAGGGCCGCCAGGTCGGCGGCCGCCAGCTCGGGGCGGTCCTCCGCGCCCTCCACGGCGCGCACCAGCGCCCCCGCGCCGCCCGCGATGACGCCCACCACCTGACCCGGGGCGGTGTTGAATGTCGGCGGGCACTCGCTCGCGTCCAGGACCCCCAGCCGCCCCGCCGTCCCGGCGCCCGCGTAGACCAGCCGCCCGCCCCGGGCCATCCGCGCCGCGACCGCGTCCACCACGACGGTGATCCGCGGCAGCTGCCCGGCCACCGCCCCGGCGACCGTTTGGTCCTCGGCGTTCAGCAGCCGCAGCAGGTCCAGCGTTCCCAGCCGGTCGAGGCCGGCCCACTCCGGCCGCACCTCCTCCGTGGCCGGACGGTCGGCGTTCTCCATACCGCCTCCCTCCCCGCGCATGACCGCCGCCAACCCGGGCAGGTGCCGGTCAGGCGAGGAAGGGAGGCCGACCATGGGCCACCAGGAAGCCGTCGCCGCCCTGCTGAAAAGCTTCGGCCGCACCTACGCCGACGAGGCGGGCATCACGCTCCGCGACACCCCGGCCCCGCTCTACCGGTTGCTGGTCCTCACCACGCTCAGCTCGGTGCGGATCAACGCCGACATCGCCGTCACGGCCGCCCGGGAACTCTCCGCGGCCGGCCTGCGGACCCCGAAGGCCATGGCCGCCTCCCGCTGGCAGGCCAGGGTGGACGCCCTCGGCCGCGCCCACTACGTCCGCTACGACGAGAGCACCGCCACCGCCCTCGGCCGCGGCGCCGATCTCCTCCTCGACCGCTGGCACGGCGACCTCCGCCGCCTCCGCGACGAGGCCGATGGCGACCCGGCGCGGATCGCTGACCTGCTCCGCGAGTTCCCCCGGATCGGCCCGGTCGGCGCGGGCATCTTCTGCCGCGAGGCCCAGGCCGTCTGGCCGAGCCTGCGCCCGTCCTTCGACGACCGCACCCTGCGTGCCGCCGCCGACCTCGGCCTCCCTCACACCCCTACCGGCCTCGCCGCCCTCACCCCACCGCACGACCTCGCCCACCTCGCCGCCGCCCTCACCCGCTTCAGCCTGAGCCACGCAAGCCCCGACGAGCTCCTCGCGGCGTAGCCCTCCCGCCCCTGAGCCCTGTTCCAGAGAAGGCGGGAGAGGGCGGCTCGTGGCGCCTTGCCGCCCACCGGGTCCTGCTGGTCGCCGTCCATAGCCGGACCAACCTCACGATGCGACAGCCCGCTCCGCTGTTCGGCGTCTCGACGGCGACGGTGTGCCGCATCGTCCAGTGCCGCGGCCCGCTGCCGGCGCTGGAGGCCGCTCCACGCCCGCGGCCGGGCGGTGGAGCCTGAACCGGCAGGTTGCTTCAGTGCGACGAGCCGTCGAGGTACTCGAAGCCCGTCTCCACCCCGTTGCGGAACGCGAGTGCGTCATGGCCGATGCCGAGTGCGCCGAGCAGGATGTCGAGCGCCGCGTCGGCGTCCTGCTCCGAGCGCACCACCCGGACGAACGTGCTCGGGTCCACGGCCCCGTCGAGCCGGCTGAGGGCGAAGTCCACGCGCTGGATGCGGAACATCACGACATCGACCGCCCCCAGGTCCTCCCAGCCGTGGGGGTGGGGGAGGAGTACGGGACGTCGTCGGGCAGCACCCTTGATCGAGTGCCGGGGGACGGGAAAAGGTGGTGCCATGACCACGTTTGATATCGATCCCGCCGAAGCGTCGGCCGACGGGGCGCTGCGTACCCGTACCCATGAGTGGCGGGCCGCTCCGCCCGTCTCCGCGTTCTCGCATCTCACCGGGGAGGAGATCCTCCAGGAGATGATCGCCGGCCGGATTCCGCAGCCGGCGATCGGGAGCACCATGGGCTTCCGGCTGGTGGAGGCCGGGCCCGGGACGGCCGTCTTCGAGGGCGTGCTCGGCGATCACCTCTTCAACCCGATGAACACCGTCCACGGCGGTTACCTGGCCACGCTGTTGGACTCGGCGCTCGGCTGCGCCGTGATGAGCCGGCTGCCGGCCGGGGTGGGCTACACCACCACCCAGTTGAACGTGCACATGGTGCGACCGCTGTTCGCCGACTCGGGGAAGGTGCGCTGCGAGGGCGTGGTCCTGCACATGGGCCGGACGATGGCCACCGGCGAGGCGCGGATCCTCGCGGGCCGGGACGACCGGCTGATCGCGCACGCGACCACCACCTGCGCCATCCTGGCCCCGCGCAGCGCCGGTTGACGGACGCGCACGGGCCCGGCGGTCACGCGTACACGAGGCACGCGCACGACCACCGGGCCCGTCGGCCGGTCCTGCTCAAGTGGTGCTCGGCGGGTCACTCCGGTCCGAAGGTCGCGGCGAGCAGCCCGCAGACGGCGAGGAAGCCGCAGATCCCCAGGTTGACCAGCTTGTGGGAGAGGAAGACGGCCGCGAACTCGCGGATCGTCGCGCTCGGCCAGTAGTACCGGGCGGTGGGCGAGCCGAAGACCTGGCCGCTGACATCGGTCTTCCGGGCCATCAGGGCGGCCCGGAAGGCGTGGAAGTTGTTGGTGACGATGACGCAGCGGTAGTCGGGCTTGGCCTGCTCCATGATCGCCTTGCTGAACAGCAGGTTCTCCTCGGTGGTCCGCGAACGGTCCTCGCGCTCCAGGTGCTCGGCCGGGAAGCCGCGCTCGACCAGGTAGTCCGCCATCGCGTGGGACTCCGGCAGCTTCTCGTCCGGGCCCTGGCCGCCCGAGGTGATCAGCACGGGCGGGTTGCCGCGCGCTGCCTGCTTCTCGAAGACCTGGCGGCCGCGTTCCAGCCGGCTGGCGAGCAGCGGTGGCACCCGCTCGCCGCCGATCAGCCCGGAGCCCAGCACCACCACGAAGTCGACGTCGCCGCGGGGGTGGTGGCGCTGGTAGAGGAAGGCGTAGCCGACGAAGCAGACGAAGAGGAAGGAGATGTAGCCGACCACCAGCAGCGCGGTGGCGGCGAGGATGCCGATGCGCTCGGACTCGGTGATCACCGCCGCGGCGAACAGCGCGATCAGGCCGAGGATGCCGAGGCCCGCCAGCAACGACAGCAGGTTCGCCGGCCGCCGTCCCTCCTTGCGGATCATCGTCAGTCCGTTGGAGAGCAGGAACCAGACCAGGGCGACGGTGCCCGCGGTCGGGAACAGGGCGATCAGGGCGACCGCCAGCTCGGCCACCAGCGTGGGCGCCCGGCGCAGTTCGGCGATCAGCGCGAGGGCGAGGAACGAGACCGCGATGCCGAGCAGGACGGCGTTGCTGAACTGGCGTCGGTCGCGAAGGACTCCGATTCCGCAAAGGAGGAAGAAGAAGGCCGCTGGGGCATAGGCGATCATGCCCGTATCGTAGGGTTCCGCCGGACGGCGCCGGAGGGGGCCTCCCGGTCGGTGGGACGCCCGCCGGAAACGTCCGATTTGGCATCCTCGTCCACGCCTTCCGGGCTTCCCGCAGCGTCCGCGCCACCCGTCACGCCCGCCTCCGTCCCCGCCGGCCGCCCGACCTGTCGGACGCCCGGGACGGCCGCGGTTCCGGCACAGGCGAGCGCGACCAGGGCGGCCGTGACCAGCAGTGGCCCGGTACTGCCCCAGGCGTCGGCGGCCAGCGGTGCGAGCGTGTACCCGAGCGGGGCGGCGGCCAGCGACAGCAGCCAGTCGTAGGAGGTCACCCGGGCCAGCACCTGGGGCGGGAACTCCTGCTGTACCACCGTCTGCCACACCGGGCTGAGGAAGCCGAGCCCCGTCATCGCCAGCGCGTACGCGGCCACCGTGACCGGGGCCGGGGCCGCCACGGCGAGCGCGGCCAACGGCAGGGCGTACAGCGACAGGCCCAGGTTGGCGACCAGCACCGGTCGTCGTGGCCGGTAGCGGCCGGCGAGCAGGGAGCCGGCCAGCACGCCGAACGCGGCGGCCTGGGTCATGGCGATCCACACGCCCTCCCCGCCCAGCCGCCGGGAGGCGATCAGCGGGCCGAGGGTCAGCAGCACGGCGGCGGCGCCGTTCCACACGCCGTGGCCGACCAGGCTCGTCCAGTACCAGTCGCGCGAGCGCACCTCGCCCCACCCGTGCAGCAGGTCGGTGCGCAGCGAGCGGCGCTCGCCCGGGGTGTGTCGGACCCGAAGCCGCGTCAGCAGCGCGGCGCTGACCAGGAAGGAGGCGCCGTCCAGCAGGAACGCCCAGCCGGCGCCGGCCGTCCAGACCAGCACCCCGGCGAGCGCCGGGCCGCCGAGGCGGGCGGCGTTGGCGGCCGAGGCGAGCAGCGTGTTGGCCCGCATCCGCTGCGGCCCGGCGACGGTGGCGGCGACCAGCGGTGTCGCCGTCGGTATGGCGAACGCGGAGGCGATCCCGCCGACCGCCGCGGCGGCCGCGATCGGCACGAGCCGGGGCTGGTCGGTGAGGAGTTCGAGGCCGACGGCCAGTTGGGCGGCGGCCCGGACGAGGTCGGTGACGAGCGCGACCAGCCGGGGGTTGACGCGGTCCCCGACGACGCCGCCCAGCGGGAGCAGCAGCAGCCGCGGGACCATCGCGCAGCCCAGGACGAGCGCGAGCGCGCCGGAGGAGCCGGTCGCCCGGGTGACGGCGATGGCGAGGGCGGCGGGGACGACGGCGTCCCCGAGGGTGGAGATCGTCCGGCCGAGGAACAGCAGCCGGAAGTCGGGCAGGCGCAGCGGGTGCTGATGCAGGGTCACGGAGGCGACTGTATTTCGGTACCGAAGTTTCGGCAACGAATTATTTGCGCCCCGAAAGCCGCAGCTCACGGACCCCTACACTCGGGGCATGACACCCGCGACCCACCGGACGGCGGCCGACCGGCCCCGCGACTGGACCGACGGCCACGTCGAACGCTGGCGGCCGGTGCTGCCGCACCTCGACCCGGACGTCGAGGGCGCCGTCACCCGGATGGGCAAGCTCATCCGCCACCTGGGCCGGGTCCGCGAGCAGGGCGTGGCCGACTACGGCCTCCAGAAGCACGAGTTCGACACCCTGCACGGCCTGGCCGGGCGCGGCGGCCGGGCCACCCCGTCCGACCTGCGCGCCGACCTCAACCTGGCGCCGGCCTCGGTGACCGGCCGCCTGGAGGCGCTGGAACGGCGCGGGTTCGTCGTCCGCACCCCCTCCAGCGACGACCGGCGCCGGGTCGACGTCGAGCTCACCGAGGCGGGCCGGCTGGCCTGGCGACAGGCGCTGGACGTGGTCGGCCGCGAGGAGCACCGGCTGCTCGGCGTGCTCAGCCCGGTCGAACGGCGCCAGCTCTCCGACCTGCTGCGCCGCGTCCTGGTGGCCGCCGAACAGCCGGTGCCCGAGACGGGTGCCGGGACCGGTGCCGGGACCGGTTCAGGGGCCGGGGCCGACCGTCCGGAGGCCGGCTGGCACGCCTGAGAGCGGGCCCGCCCGTCACCGGCCCGTCAGTTCCAGGGCCCGACCGAGAGGCGGATCCGGGCGTCCGGCCCGAGGATCGGCCGGGTGGTGGCCGGCAGCGGGATGTGGGCGAGCCAGGAGGCGGCCTGCGGGTCCTCGTCGGGCAGCGGGTCGCCGGTCGGGTGCAGATCGCGGATCGCCCCGGGCACCTCGGAGTTCCAGTGCGCCCAGGCCGCCGGACGCGGCCCGCCGGCGTCCACGTCGACGATGAGCGTGTCCGCGAAGTCGGCGGTCTGCTCCAGGTGGTCGCCGAAGCCGAACAGCCCGTGCGTCTGGCGCAGCGAGAGCAGGTTCAGGTCGAGGACGAACCGCAGCGGGCCCGCGTCCCGCCGGCGCAGCCGACTGGAGAGGAAGGTGGTCGCCAGCGGGACGGCGCCGTCCCCGGCGGTGGCGGCCCGGGCGCGCCGGCTCGCCTCGGTCGGGTCGGACAGCTGGATCGGGCACCAGTGCGGGGCGACCCGTTCGTGCATCAGCACCGGCAGCCCGCGCACCGTGAGCCGGACCTCCGCCTGCCAGGTGACCTCCTCCTCCGCGGGCAGCCGGACGCCGACGAGGTCGGTGGCGGCCTTCAGGTCGCCGAACAGGAAGCGGCGCAGGTTCTGGTAGCCCTCCTCGGAGTTGACCAGCCCGTAGCAGCCGCTGTGGCTGCGGTAGGCGAACGCCCGGTTGGCCCCGGTGACCTGGGCGTTCTCGATCTGCACCAGCCCGTCGCTGCGCGGGCCGACGGCCTCGGCCGAGATGCCGTGGCCGACGTCGTAGTCCCGGGAGTTGGTGCCGATCATGCAGAACACCCGGTCGAGCGGGAAGCGGCCGGCGGCCTCAGCGGGCTCCCCGCTGCCGTCGTCGTCGGTGATGTCCACCGCCCGCCAGCCGTCCGGCGGACCGTCCGGGTCGGGGTGCGGGGTCAGGTACTGGTACATCCGCTCGGGGCCGAAGATGTCGGAGCCGTTGATGTTGAACAGGTCGCGCAACGCCTCCGGGACGCCGAAGCCGACGGCGAAGGTGATGCCGCCGTGCGGCGTTCCGTAGGTGAACAGCTTGGAGACGTACTCGGTGGCGCGCTCGCCGCGCTCGACCGGGATGATCTTCTGCAGGAGGCAGCGGCAGATCAGCCCGCCCATCGAGTGGGCGACCAGGTTGACCCGGCGCGCGCCGGTCCGCTCCCGCACGTGGTCGATCAGTTCCAGCAGGTCACGGGCGGCCGACTCCAGGTCGAAGGCCTGGGCCTGGCCGCCCCAGGTGCCGGAGCAGACGTCGTAGAAGCGGTGGATCCAGATGCTCTCGGGGGGAGGGGCCTCCGTCTTCTCCGGGCGCGGGCCCTCGACGACGATGTGGTAGCCCTCGTCGAGGTGCAGGCGCAGTAACGGACTTTCGAACTGGTAGAGAACGGGGTTGTCCTGGCGGCCGACGCGGACGTGCGTCGAGCCCTGGTTGAATCCGTAGAACGGATCCGTGACGGCCTTCTCGATCCCGGGGGTGCCTCCGGCGTATCCCCGGACATAGATGATCGGGAGCCCGGCGGACGGCGTGCTCATGGCCGGCCTGCCCTCTCCGCGGCCGGCACCGGCCGGCACCGGCCGACCCGTTGGGATGGGGAACTTCTCCCCCCAGTGTCGGCGGCCGGCGCCGGCCTGTCACCTCTGACTCCGGACCGTTGACAGCCTGTCACTGCCCGTGTGGGGCTACCGCCCCGCGAAGCGCTCGATCGCGGCCAGCACCGCGGCGGCGGTGGCGGGCGAGCCGGTGTGCCCGGCGTCCTGGATCACCGTCAGCTCGGCGTCCGGCCAGGCCTTGGCGAGCGTCCAGGCGGTCTCCAGCGGGCTGTCGAGGTCGAGGGCGCCGTGGATCAGCACGCCGGGGATGCCGGCCAGCCGGTGCGCGTCGCGCAGCAGCCGGCCGGGCTCCAGGAAGGCCTTGCGGGAGAAGTAGTGCGCGGTGATCCGCACGAAGGCCGTCAGCGCCTCCGGGGGCCGGTCCGTGTAGGCGTTGGGGGAGCCCGTGGTCTCGTGGGCGATCACCGCGTCCTCCCAGGTCGCCCAGGCGGTGGTGGCCGCGCGGCGGACGGACTCGTCCGGGTCGTTCAGCAGCCGGTCGTACGCGGCGAGCAGGTCGCCGTCCCGCTCCTCGGGCGGCAGCGCGTCGCGGAAGGCCTCCCAGGGGCCGGGCAGCAGGCGTCCGACGCCCCGGTAGAGCCAGTCGATCTCCTCCGGCCTGGTCATGGTGACGCCGCTGATCACGATCTCCGACACCCGCGCGGGGTGCGCCTGGGCGTAGGCGAGGATCAGCGTGGAGCCCCAGGAGCCGCCGAACATCAGCCACCGCTCGATGCCCAGGTGTTCCCGAAGCCGCTCCAGGTCGGCGATCAGGTGCGCGGTGGTGTTGTGCTCCAGCCCGGTCGCCGGGTCGGCGGCGTGCGGCTCGCTGCGCCCGCAGTTGCGCTGGGAGAACAGCACGAGCCGGTAGCGCCGGGGGTCGAAGTACTTCCGGCTGCCGGCGCGGAGGCCTGAGCCCGGCCCGCCGTGCACCACGACGGCGGGCTTGCCGTCCGGGTTGCCGGACACCTCCCAGTGGATCCGCTGGCCGTCGCCGACGTCCAGCAGGCCTTCCGCGTAAGGCTCGCCGGCGGGGTGGAACGCGGTCATACGGGTGCCTCCTCGGCGGGACGGGTCGTGCAGGGGATGGTCAGCGGTGTTCGGGCGGGAGCAGCGCCGCCAGCCCGTCGAGGATCCGTTCGAGGCCGAAGGCGAACCGGGCGTCGAGGTCCGGCCCGGTGAGGTCGTCGGCCATCGCGACCAGCCGGGGGAACTCGGCGGCCGGCAGTGCGCGGAACCGCTCGGCGGCGGCGTCGGCCACCTGGCGCCGGCCGGTGCCGGTGGTCTCGGCGGCCGCCATCGGGGACTGCTCCTGGAGCACGAAGCCCTGCACGTACGCGCCGAGCAGGTAGGAGACCATCGCGGCGTCGGCGGCGGAGAAGCCGGCCCCGCGCAGCCGGTCGAGCTGGTCCTCCATCAGGCGCAGCAGGTTCGGGCCGGGCGCGAGGCGGCCCGCCACCACCTTGGCGGCGTCCCGCCTGCCGAGCAGGTGGGCGCGGTAGCGCTCGCAGTAGCCGCGCAACTGGACCCGCCAGTCGCCGGTGCGCGGCGGGGGCTCGACGTCGGCCATCAGTGCGTCGTTGAGGAGGTCCAGCAGCTCCTCCTTGTTGCGGACGTGCCAGTACAGCGAGGCGGCCTTGACCCCGACCTCGGCGGCGACCTTGCGCATCGACAGCCCGGCCAGGCCGTCGCGCTCCAGGACCCGCAGCGCGGCCCGCGCGAGCGCCTCGCGGGTGAGCGCGGGCGGGGTGGCGTCGTCCTCGTCGGCCGGCATGGATCCTCGCTGTTCCTCGGGCTGGCTGCGATCGCGCTTGCAATCTAACACCGTTAGGTGCACGCTGTCCTCCGTCGAAACGGCCCCTAACGCTGTTAGGGGCTTCAAGTGATCGAACCGGGAGGACCATCCGATGGGGGAGACCGAGGAGGCCGCGGCACCGGCCGCCCGTCGCCGCCGGCTCGCACTCGCGACGCTGTGCATCGCCATGTTCATGCTGGACAACGTCATCGTCAACAACGCCCTGCCCCGGATCGGCCGGGAGTTGGACGCGGGCATCACCGGCCTCCAGTGGGTGGCCGAGGGCTACAGCCTGGTCTTCGCCGCCCTGCTGCTCACCGGCGGCGCGCTCGGCGACCGCTACGGCCGCACCGCCGTCTTCCGGTTCGGCCTCGCCCTGTTCACGGCCGGCTCGGCCGCCGCCGCGCTCGCCGGGACCGTCGGCACCCTGGTCGCCGCGCGGATGCTCCAGGGCGTCGGCGCCGCGCTGCTGACCCCCGGCAGCCTCGCCATCCTGCGGCACGTCTTCACCGACGAGCGGGAGCGCACCCGGGCGATCGGCACCTGGTCCGGCGTCTCCGCGCTCGGCCTCGCGGTCGGCCCGGTGGTCGGCGGGCCGATGGTCGAGGCCTTCGGCTGGGCGAGCGTGTTCTGGATCAACGTGCCGATCGGCGCCGCCGCACTCCTCCTCTCCGGCCGGGTGCTGCCCGCGATCCCGGCCCGCGCCCGCCGTGTCGACCTCGGCGGCCTGGTGCTCTCCGCCGCCGGCCTCGGCGCCGCCGTCCACACCCTCGTCGAGGGCCCCGCCCGCGGCTGGACGGACCCCCGGGTGCTCACCACGGCGGTGCTCGCGGTCCTGCTGCTGGTCGCCTTCCTGCTGCTCGAACGGTGGATCGCCGAGCCGATGCTGGACCTGCGGCTGTTCCGCGACCGCGTGCTCGGCGGCGCGCTGCTCGGCGGGTTCACGGTCAGCTTCGGGATGTTCGGCGCGCTGTTCTTCCTGCCGCTGCTGATGCAGGGCGTGCTGGACTGGTCGCCGACGGCGGCGGGCCTCGCCGGTCTGCCGATGACGGCGATGATCGTCGTCGCCGGCCCGCTCTCGGCGCGGCTGACCGGCCGTCACGGGCCCCGGCTGCCGCTGGTGCTGGGCATCGCCCTGTGCGCGCTCGGCCTGGCCGGCCTCTCCCTGTACGGCGAGCAGGCCCGCTACGCCGAGTACCTGTGGACGCTGTTCGTGCTGGGCCTGGGCATGGGACTGACCTTCACCCCGGTCTCGATCGCCGTCCTCCAGCGGGTCGCCCCCGAGCGGACGGGCACCGCCTCGGCCACCGTCAACACCCTGCGCGAACTCGGCGGCGTGCTCGGCATCGCCGTCCTCGGCGCCGTGCTGACGCACCGCCTGACGACCGGGCTGACCGCCTCCCTGGCCCGCCTCGGCCTCCCGGCCTACATCCTGGGCCGGCCCGCCGACACCCTGACGGCCGCCACCACCACCCCGGCCGCCCCGCTCCCGGCCCCGGTGCGGCAGGCCGTCGAGCACGCCTTCACCGACGGCATCCAGCTCGCCCTGCGCTGCGGCTCGGCGGCCCTGGCGGCCGCCGCCGTCCTGGTCGCCCTCCTGCTGCGCCACCCGGGCCGGGGCACCCCGGCCCCGGCAGCCCCGGCCCCCGACCCCGCCGGGCAGGACCTCCCCGCCGGGGCCGGGGCCGGCGCCTAGGGCGTGTCTTGCGGATCTTTGCCGGGTCCGCGGCGCCGGGGCACGCACCTCGCCGCGTTGTCGTCGGTCGCCAATGCTCCGCAGTGGCTCCCTCCTCCGCCTTGCGATGCACGCACCCCAACGCCGCGGCCTGATCCGACAAGATCCACAAGACACGCCCTAGCGGGCGCCGCTCAGCGAATGCCCTCCACCGCGCTCTGGGCGGTGCGGGCCAGGGATCGGCGGGCCTCCCAGGGGCGGGTGGGGTCGGCGGGCGGGGGCGGGATGGGCGGGCGGAAGGCCAGCTCGGCGACCAGGCCCCGGACGGCGACGACCCGGGCCAGCGAGGTGAGCAGGCCGTCCTCACCGACGAAGGCGGGGGCGCTGGTGGGGCGGCCGTCGGCCAGCCGGTAGCGGATCGCGACCGGCTGGACGGGGGCGCCGGAGCGGACGGCGGCCTCGAAGAAGGCCGGGCGGAAGCGGCCGCTCTCCCGGCCGCACCAGGTGGAACCCTCCGGGAAGACGATCACCGGGTGGCCGGCCCGCAGTCCGTCGGCCACCTCGGCGACCGTCGCCGGCAGCGTGCGCAGCCGGTCGCGGTCGAGGAAGACCGTGCCGCCCCAGGCGATCAGCGGGCCGAGCACCGGCCAGTTCCGGACCTCGGTCTTGGCCAGCGAGCGGCCGGGGCGGGCGGCGGCGACCAGCGGGATGTCCAGCCAGGAGACGTGGTTGGCCACCACCAGCACCGCGCCCCCGGCGCCCGGCCCCGGACCGGGCTCGACCCGCACCGCGACCCCCAGCGAGCCGAGCAGGCCGCGCGCCCAGAACCGGGCGAGCCGGTCGCGCGGCCCGCGCGGCAGTGCCCGCGCCGGCAGGGTGAGCGCGAGCCCCGCCGTGAGCACCACCAGGCAGGCGGCCAGGCGCAGCACCCGCCGGGGCAGGGCGACGGTGGGCGCCGGGTCGGTCAGGCAGGCCTCCGGGGTGCAGGAGGCCGTCGGCAGCCAGACGCTCATGAGGCCCGTTCCGCGGCCGGTGCCGCGGCCGTGCCGACGCCGCCCACGCCGGAGAGGAAGTGCCGCAGGTAGCGCGGGTCGGTGCGCTCCAGCGACAGCAGCACGTACAGGTCGGCGCACTCGAAGTCCGGGTCGTACGCGGGCTCGCCGCAGACCCAGGCACCGAGCCGCAGGTAGCCCCGGAGCAGCGCCGGCAGCGGCGCCTTCGCGGCCCGGGCCACACCGGTGGCGTCCCAGGGGCGGTGCGGGGTGACCCGGTACTGCGCGGGGGCGAGGTGCTTGGCGGCGACGGTGTCCCACACCCGGGCGGCGGTGGCGCCGCCGTCCTCCAGGGAGATCGAGCAGCAGCCCCCGACCCAGGTGTTGCCGGTATCGGCGAGGTAGCGGGCGATGCCGCCCCACATGAGGTTGATGACGGCGCCGTTGCCCCGGTGCTCGGCGGCGATGCAGGAGCGGCCGAGCTCGACCAGGCCGTCGCGCAGCGGGGCGAGGCCGGCGAGGTCGAACTCGCCGTCGGAGTAGAGCCGGCCGGCCCGGCGGGCGGCCTCGGGGCGCAGCAGGCGGTAGGTGCCGACGACCGCGCCGTCCTCGCCCTCGCGGACCAGCAGGTGGTCGCAGAACTCGTCGAACGGGTCGACGTCCAGCCCGGGGACGGTGCTGTGCAGGGTGGCGCCGAGCTCGTCGGCGAAGACCCGGTGGCGCAGCCGCTGGGCGGCGCGGACGTCGTCCTCGTCGCGGGCGAGCGCGACGGTGTAGACGGCCGAGGCGGAGCCGGACGCGCCGTCCTGGCGCGGGGCGGGCACCGCGGCGGCGGCCCGGGCGGGGGTGACTGCGGGCGGAGCGTACGAGGGGACGGTGGTCATGGCGGACCCTCCAGGGCAGCACGGACGACGACGGCCACGGGGTTTCCGTGGCGCCGGCCCGGCCAGGCCCGTACGGTCGACGGGTCTGCGAACCGGCACCCGTATGTCTCTCCAAGTCGGCTGGCATCCACGTTGCCGTTCGGGGGAGGGGAGATGTGCACCTGCTGAATGCGGCCACCCGACGTGTGCGGGACATCTGTTGGGCACCAGGACGCCGCCCTATCCTCCGCTGCATGGGGTGGATTCCGGGGGCGGGACTCTGGCGGCGATTCGCCAGTGACATGACAGAGGTTCTGATGTGCCAGGCGGCGGCGACGGCGGGTCTCGCCGTCGTCTACCTGGCGGCGAGGGCGGTCGGACTGGCGCCCTCGCCGTGGTGGTGCCTGGTGGTGGCGATGGCGCTGGCGCTGCACCTGGTCGGCGAGCGCTGCTGGGAGGACGATCGGCGCCCGAGGGCCGCGCTGGTGGCGCTGGCCGTGGCGCTGCTGGTCGCGGTGGCGCCGTACCTGCTGATCGGCGTGGCGGCGGGCTGGGCCGAGGCGCAGGCGGCGGACACCTACGCCTCGGGCGCGATGGCGGGCGGGCTGCTGCTCGCCGGGTACGTGGTGCGCGCCGTGCACGCGCTGCGCAGCGGGGCCTACCCGGCCCGCCCCGCCGCCGCCCCGGCGCCCGGCCGGGGCGCTGCGGGAGGACGGCTGCGGGGTGGGCCGAGCAGGGGCGGACCGGGCAGGGGTGGGCCGGGCAGGGGCCGCCTCAACCGGGGCGGCCCGGGGCGCAGCGGTGGTCAGTAGGCCTGCCAGCCCCGCGGGTCGAGCCCGCCCGGGACGGCCTCCGCGGGCCCGTAGGGCTCGCGGGTGAACACGAAGGAGCCGATGTCCAGGTGGCTCACCGAGCCGTCGGCGGCCCGCACCACGCGCAGCGTCTCGCCCGCGTAGTAGTCGTCGAGGCCGGTCCAGGTGCCGTCGGCCTCGGCGCGGAACCGGGAGGCGCGGCCGCCGCTGCCGAGCACCGAGAGCTCCAGCGCCCGATCGGCCGCCAGCCGCAGGGTGTGCGGGGCGGCGCCCCAGTACCAGGGGCCGGTCAGGGCGAGGAGCCCCTCGTCGACCTCGGGCAGCGGGCGCCACGGCTCGGGGATCCGGGGCTCGTGCTCCGCGGTGATCGCGATCAGCTCGGCGGCGACCTGCCCGGTGCGGGAGCCGTGGGTGGCGTTGGCGAAGGCGAGCGCGGCCAGGCCGTCGGCCTCGCTGATCCACAGGCCGGCGGTGAAGCCGGGCATCGAGCCGCCGTGCCCGAACAGCGTGCGGCCGTCGCGGCGGACCAACTGGAGGCCGAGCCCGTAGGTCTCGGTCCAGTCGTCGGTGTCCGGGGCGACGGCGGGGCGGCGCATCTCGGCGAGGGTGTCGGCGGAGAGCACCTTCGCGTCGCCGGCGGCCAGGAAGGCGGCCCACCGGGCGAGGTCGGCGGCGGTCGACCAGAGCTGGCCGGCCGGGGCCATCAGGCCGGTGTCGGTGAGCGGCTCGGGCAGCATGACGTCGGCCCAGGGGTGGACCGCGAAGCCGCCGGCGTGCGGGTGCTCGGGGAGCAGGGTGGTGCGGTCCATGCCGAGGGGTTCGAGGACCTCCCGGCGCAGCACCTCGCCCCAGGGCTCGCCGCGCAGCCGCTCGACCAGCGCGCCGAGCAGGGCGTAGGTGGGGTTGGAGTAGTGGTGCAGCCGCCCGGCGGGGTGGCGGCGCGGCCGCTCCTCCTCCAGCAGGTCGGCGAGCTCCGGGCGCAGCGCGCCGTCGGTCCGCTCCCACCACGGCCCCGGGGTCTCGGAGGCGAGGCCGGCGGAGTGCGAGAGCAGCTGGGCGACGGTGGCGCCGTCGGCGGGGGTGCCGGGCAGGTGGCGCTCGACGGGGTCGGCGAGGTCGAGCAGGCCCTCGTCGCGCAGCCGCAGGACGAGGACGGCGACGAAGGTCTTGGTGATCGAGCCGATCCGGTACTGCACGTCGGTGGTGGGCGCGTGGCCGTCGGTCATGCTGCGGGCGCCGCTCCAGACCAGCCGTCCGTCCCGGACCACGGCGGCCACCATCGAGGGGGTGCGGCCCTCGGACTGGGCGACGGCCAGACGGTGCAGCAGCGCACGGCGGGTGGCGGGAAGCAGTTCGTCGGACAGGTCGGTCATCTGATCCTCTGACGTTCTTCGGTCGACTTCGGTCGGGTTCGGTCGGTTTCGTTCCGCAGTGCCATGGCACCGCGGCCCAACCTAGTTCGCCCCCGCCGGGTCGTTCCACCCATTTTCGCCCGATCGGTTCGCCCCCGCCCCGACACGCCCTCACCGTCCGTTCGGCGGACGGTACTTGACATGAGCAAATGGTCTAGTCCATTTTGGGGCCCTCCCCGCACCTCCACCCCCCCCACACCCCCCACTGGAGGTCAACGGTGCACAAGCGCACCCGACTGCCCGCCGTCGGCGCCGCCGCGCTGCTCGCCGCCGCCGCGGCGTTCACCGCGCCCACCGCCGCCCACGCGGCCGACCAGCTCGCCAACGGCGGTTTCGAGACCGGCACGCTGTCCGGCTGGACCTGCTCCGGCGGTCTCGGCTCGGTCGTCACCACCCCCGTGCACGGCGGCGGCAAGGCGCTCGCCGGCGCCGCCTCCGCGAGCGACACCGCCAAGTGCGTGCAGACCGTCGCGGTCAAGCCCAACACCACCTACTCGCTCTCCGGCTGGGTCCGCGGCAACTACGTGTACCTCGGCGTCACCGGCGGCGGCTCCGCCTGGACCTCCGCCGCCGACTACAGCAAGCTGAGCGTCTCGTTCACCACCGGCGCCAACCAGACCAGCGCCGAGGTCTACGTCAACGGCTGGTACGGCCAGGGCACCTACTACGCCGACGACATCGTGTTCGACGGCCCCGGCGGCGGCACCCCGCCGGCCGACACCCAGGCCCCCACCGTGCCCGGCAACCTGCACGCCACCGGCAAGTCCGCCACCAGCGTGACCCTCGCCTGGGACGCCGCCACCGACAACGTCGGCGTCACCGGCTACGACGTCTACCAGGGCACCGCCAAGGTCGCGACGGCCACCGGCACCACCGCCACCGTCCCCGGCCTGACCGCCTCCACCGCCTACACCTTCACCGTCAAGGCCCGCGACGCGGCCGGCAACGCCTCCGCCGCCTCCACCGCCGTGACCGTGACCACCGACGCCAACGGCGGCGGCCCCACCCCGGGCGCCTTCAAGCAGGGCGCGCCCTACCTCTACAACGGCTGGGGCAACCCGCCCGCCGCCACCACCGTCATGAACGCCACCGGCATCAAGTGGTTCACCCTGGCGTTCATCCTGGCCCAGAACGGCTGCAACCCCACCTGGGACAGCCAGCGGCCGCTGCTGAACGGCGTCGACCAGGCCACCATCAACGCGGTGCGCGCGGCCGGCGGCGACGTCGTCCCGTCGATCGGCGGCTGGAGCGGCAACAAGCTCGGCCCCAACTGCGCCACCACCGCCGACCTCGCCGCCGCCTACCAGAAGGTGATCGACGCCTACAGCCTCAAGGCGATCGACGTCGACATCGAGAACACCGACGAGTTCGAGAACACCGCCGTCCAGGACCGCATCCTCGGCGCGCTCAAGATCGTCAAGCAGAACAACCCCGGCCTGCGCACCATCGTGACCTTCGGCACCGCCACCAGCGGCCCGACCTACTACGGCAACCGGCTGATCGAGCAGGCCAAGGCGATCGGCGCGGACATCGACGTCTTCACCATCATGCCGTTCGACTTCGGCAACGCCTCGACCGACATGTACGCCGCCACCGTCAGCGCCACCGAGGGCCTGAAGAACAAGCTGAAGTCCGTCTTCGGCTGGGACGACGCCACCGCCTACGCGCACATCGGCATCTCCGGCATGAACGGCCTCAGCGACACCGGCGAGATCACCACCGTCCAGACCTGGACGGCGATCCGCGACTGGGCCAACAGCCACCACCTGGCCCGGATGGCCTTCTGGTCGGTCAACCGCGACCGCGGCTGCCCGGGCGGCGGCCAGCAGGAGACCTGCTCCGGCATCGCCCAGAACGACTGGCAGTTCACCTCCATCACGGCCGGCTTCACCGGCTGACGCACCTCGGTGACCACGGCCCGGCCCCTCGGCGGAGGGGCCGGGCCGTTCCGCGCCGCCGTGCGGGCGGGTGACCCCGGCGGCGTGGCTCCGGACGCCGTCCCCGCTCCGCTCCTAGGGTCCGTCTGACCACCGACCACCCCACGGAGCGTCATGCCCTCCCACCGCGAGCCGACCCTTCCCGAGCCGCGCCGGCCCGAGCCGCCCAGCGGCGTCCGAGCGGGCCGGGTGCTCCGCAACCCCCGGGTCTGGGCCGTCCCGGCCGTGCTGGTCGGCCTGCTCAGCCTGCTGATGTCGCTGCTCTACCTCGGCGGCATCCTCGACCCCCGCGCCGACCTGCACCACCTGCCGATCGCCCTGGTGAACACCGACCGCGGCGCCGAGGTCGCCGGACAGCGGCAGAACCTCGGCGAGCAGGTGGTCACCGGTATCGCCGAGGCCCCCGGCCAGGGTGACGCCGTCTCCTGGCGGCGGCTGGACGAGGCCGCCGCGCGGGAGCAACTGGCGTCCGGCAAGCTCTACGGGGCGCTCCAGGTCCCGCCCGAGTTCACCGCCACCGTTGCCGCCCTCGGCGGCGCGAGCGCCCAGCCCGCGCGCCCCACCGTGCTCCAGTACACCAATCCGGGCGTCGGCAGCCTCGGCTCCTCGCTCGCCGCCCAGATCGGCCAGCAGGCCGTCCACCAGGCCTCGCTCGCCCTCGGCACCCGGCTCACCGCGCTCCCGCAGGCCCAGGGCCTGGACGACGCGGCCCGGCTGCTGATCGCCGACCCGATCGCCCTGAGCACCAGCGTCGGCCACCCGATCGGCAACCGCAGCGGCCTCGGGCTCTCCGCCTTCTACTACACCCTGCTGCTCGTGCTGGCCGGCTTCTTCGGCGCCAACATCATCGGCAACGGCGTCGACGTCGCGCTCGGCTACGCCGACAACGAGGTCGGCCCCTGGCGGGCCCGCCACCCGGTGGTGCCGATCAGCCGCAGCAGCACCCTCGCCGTCAAGTGCGTGATGTCGGTGGGCCTGTCGCTGCTCACCTCCTCGCTGATCATGCTGGCCGGGGTGGTGGTCCTCGACATGGACGCCGCGCACCTGCCGCTGCTGTGGGTCTTCTCGGTCTGCGCCAGCAGCGCGGTCGGCCTCGGCGTCCAGGCGATCAACGCGGCCTTCGGCGGCCTCGGACTGCTGGTCAGCATGTTCGTGTTCATCGTGCTCGGCCTGCCGTCCTCCGGCGCGACCGTGCCGCTGGACGCCCTGCCGTCGTTCTACCGCTTCCTCGCGTTGTTCGAACCGATGCGCCAGCTCACCGACGGCGTGCGGGCCATCCTGTTCTTCGACGCCCAGGCCGACGCCGGCCTCACCCGGGCCTGGATCTGGATCGGCATCGGCACCGTCGCGGCCCTGCTCTTCGGCTTCGCGATGACCCGCTACTACGACCGCAAGGGCCTGCACCGCACCGTCCCCGAGCACGTCTGAGCATGCCTGAGCACGTCGGGGTCCCGGGGACGGGCGGCGCGGGGCGGGTCAGCCCGCCGGCAGTGGCGGCAGCTCCGGCCGCCGGAGCCAGGCGTCGAACAGCTCGTCCAGCGGCTCCCGCCCGTAGCGGGCGGCATGGGCGCGGAAGTCCGCCGTGGTCACCACCCCGTGCCGGTGGAACGCCGACCAGTCCCGGAGCATCCGGAAGAAGGCGGCGTCCCCGAGCGCCAGCCGCAGCGCGTGCACCACCAGGCCGCCGCGCTGGTACAGCCGGTCGTCGAACATCAGCTTGCGGCCCGGGTCGGCCAGCCGGAGGTCCTGCGGCAGCCCGGCCAGCAGCCGGTGCGCGTACGCGGCCCGGGCGCCCGCCGCCGGCCCGCCCGAGCGCTCCGACCAGAGCCACTCCGCGTACTTCGCCAGCCCCTCGTTCAGCCAGATGTGGCTCCAGTCGCCGATCGACACGCTGTTGCCGAACCACTGGTGCGCCAGCTCGTGGGCGACCAGCCGCTCCCGCTCCCAGCCGCCGCCCACGTGGTTGGTGCCGAAGGTGGCCACCCCCTGCGCCTCCACGGGGACGTCCAACTCCTCGTCCGCGACCACCACCGTGTACTCGCCGAACGGGTACGGGCCGAACACCTCCCCGAAGTAGGCCATCATCTTCGGCTGCCGCCCGAAGTCCGCGGCGAACGCGCCCGCCAGCCGCTCCGGCACGAACCCGCTCTGCGGCACCTGCGGGTGCTCGGCCAGCACCACCTGCCGGTACTGGCCGATCGAGACCGTCACCAGGTACGTCGAGGTCGGCGCCGACTGCTCGTACACCCAGGTCGTGCTGGACGAGCCGGTGGTCCGGGTCAGCAGCCGGCCGCCCACCACCACCGCGTACGGGGACGGCGTGGTGACCGCGATCTGGTACGTCGCCTTGTCCGCCGGCCGGTCGTTGCACGGGAACCAGGAGGGCGCCCCGACCGGCTGGCTGGCCACCAGCGCGCCGTCGGTCAGCTCCTCCCAGCCCAGGCCGCCCCACGGGCTGCGCACCGGCCGGGGATTGCCGGTGTAGTGCACGTCGACGGTGAACGCCGCGCCGGCCGACAGCGCCTTCGCCGGACGGATCCGCAGCTTGCCCGCCCGGTGGGTGTAGCGGGCCGCCTTGCCGTCCACCAGCACCCGGCCGATCCGGAACTCGGCGAGGTCCAGCGCGAACTCCGTCAGCGCGGTCACGGCGACGGCGCTCAGCCGGGCGGTGCCGCCCAGCCGGTTCGGACCCGGCCGGTAGTCCAGCGCCAGCTCGTAGCGGTGCACCCGGTAGCGCGGATCACCGCTGCTCGGGAAGTAGGGGTCCGGCGGGGCGACGGGCTGCGGGGGCTGCGGGGACTGCGCCGGGCGGGGGTTCACCGGGTCGTACGCTCCTGGAAACACGGGACTGGACGGGGGACGGCGACGGGCGGTCGGGGGTCGGGGACGGTCGGGGTCGGGAGGGACGCCCGGGGGCCGGACGGGGCGGACCCCGGCCGGCCCCCCGGGGGACGGCGGTCAGGAGGTGGCCTGCCACACCTCGATCGGGTTGCCGAGCCACCGGCTGTCGGCGGGCACGGACTCGGCGCGCATCACCAGCGAGGCCGGGCCCAGCGTGCTGCGCGCGCCCACCGTGCTGCCGGGCAGCACGATGCCGCCGGGCCCCAGGGTGGCGCCCTCGCGGAGGACGACAGTATCCATCCGCATGATCCGGTCGTGGAAGAGGTGGGTCTGCACGACACAGCCCCGGTTGATCGACACCCCGTCACCGAGCGTGACCAGGTCCGCCTCCGGCAGCCAGTAGCTCTCGCACCACACGCCGTGCCCGACCTTCGCGCCGAGCGCCCGCAGCCACAGGTTCAGCACCGGCGTACCCGGCACCGCGCCCACCAGCCACGGCACCGCCAGCACCTCCACGAAGGTGTCCGCCAGCTCGTTGCGCCACACGAAGCCGCTCCACAGCGGGTGCTCCACCGCCCGGAACCGGCCGACCAGCAGCCACTTCGCCGCCACCGCCACCGCGCACGCCGCCGTACCGGCCGTCAGCAGCACCGCCCCGGAGACCAGCGCCGCGGCCGGCGGGGACCACGCCTGCGACAGCCAGGACAGCGCCGCCAGCGTCAGCGCGCCCAGCGCCCCCGAGGCCAGCACCGGCAGCAGCCGGCCCACCTCGACCAGGCCGCGCGCCCACAGCAGCCGCGCCGGCGGCTCGTAGGTCAGGCTCTGGTCCGCCTGGTCGGCCGAGCGCGGCAGCCGCACCGGCGGCATGCCCAGGTACGAGCCGCCCTTCTTCGCCTTCTCCGGCGTCGCCGACAGCACGCCCACCAGGCCGCGCTTGGGCACCGAGCGGCCCGGCGCGGTCATCCCCGAGTTGCCCAGGAACGCCCGGTCGCCGACCTTGGCCTCACCCAGGCGCACCCAGCCGCCGCCCAGCTCGTACGGCGCCATCAGGGTGTCGTCGGCCAGGAACGCGCCGTCACCGACCGTGGTCAGACTCGGCAGCGCCAGCACCGTGGACACCTCCGCGTGCCGGCCGACCCGCATGCCCAGCGCCCGCAGCCACAGCGGGGTCACCAGACCCGCGTACAGCGGGAAGAGGATCTCCCGGGCCTGGTCCATCAGCTGCATCACCGTCCAGGCCTGCCAGCCGACCCGGCCGTGCAGCGGATGGACACCCGGCTCCAGGCCGACCGACAGCAGCCGCACCGCCGCGACCAACTGCGCCGCGTAGACCAGACCGAACGCCAGGGTGGCCGGCAGCAGGCCGAGCAGGGCGCCGCCGAGCGCGCCGCCCAGGCCGTCCGCCGGGTCGACGAACGGGGCGAGCACCGCCAGGCCGGCCACCGCGGGCAGCGCCGGCAGCAGGCTCAGCGCCGCACCGCTGACCCCGTACAGCGCGGACCAGCGGGCCCGGCGCACCGGGCGCTCCTTGGGCCAGCTCCGCTCGGCGCGGCCCAGCTTGACGGCGGGCGCGCCGCCCCAGCGCTGGCCGGTCGGGACGTGCCCGGTGACGCTGGAGCCGGCCACCACCTGGGCCCGCTTGCCGACCCGGGCGCCCGGCAGCAGGGTCGAGCGGGTGCCGACCACGGCGCCCGAGCCGACTTTGAGCTGCCCGACCTCCAGCCGGTCGCCGTCCAGCCAGTAGCCGCTCAGATCGACCTCGGCCTCCACCGCGCAGCCCCGGCCCAGCTTGAGCATGCCGGTCACCGGCGGCAGCGAGTGCAGGTCCACCTCCTCGCCGACCTTGGCGCCGAGCGCCCGCGCGTAGCGGACCAGCCAGGAGCCGGAGAGCGAGGTCGCGCCGCTCACCTCGGCCAGCCGCTCGGCGGCCCACAGCCGCAGGTGGACGCCGCCGCCGCGGGGGTAGCTGCCCGGGCGCAGGCCGCGCAGCAGCAGCCGGGCGCCGCCGGCCGCGAGGGCGAGCCGGCCCGCCGGGGTGAACAGCACCGCCGCGCCCGCGCCGACCGCCCACCAGGAGGCGGTTGGCGCCCAGGCGTAGCCGTCCAGGTGGGAGAGCAGGTTGCCGAGCGCCAGCAGGGCCACCGTCCAGCGCAGGCCGACCACGGTGAACAGCGGGATCAGCAGGAGCAGCTGGAGCAGCTTGGCGCGGGTCGGCACCGGCTCGATCGTCCGGGCCTCGCCGGTCTCGGCCGCGGTGCGCTCCAGGTGGCGGGCGAGCTTGCGCAGCGTCGGCTGCTGGTAGATGTCCAGCACCGCCGCGTTCGGGTAGCGGGTGCGCAGCAGGGTGGTCAGCCGGGCGGCGGCCAGGCTGCCGCCGCCGATCGCGAAGAAGTCCTCCCGGGGGCCGCTCACCGGCACCCCGAGGATCTCCGTCCACTGCTCGGCCAGCCAGGCCTCGGTGCCGTAGAGCTGCTCGGTGGGCCCGGCGGTCTCCAGATCGGGCAGCGGCCAGGGCAGTGCGTTGCGGTCCACCTTGCCGGAGGTACGGGTGGGCAGGGTGTCGACCGGCGCCAGCAGCGGAACGAGCGCGGCCGGAAGCTCGGCGCGCAGCCGCTGCACCGCCTGCTCGCGGTCCCAGCCCTCGCCGGTCACCAGGTAGCCGACCAGCAGCTGGTTGCCGCCGCGCGCGGTGCGCACGGCCGCGGCCGCCCCGGCGACGCCGGGCAGCGCCTGGAGCGCGGCGTCGACCTCGCCGAGCTCGATCCGCCGGCCGCCGAGCTTGATCTGCTCGTCGGCGCGGCCCAGGAAGAGCAGGCCGGCCGGGTCGGCCTGGACCAGGTCGCCGCTGCGGTAGGCGCGCTCCCAGCCCATGGAGGGCAGCGGCGCGTACTTCTCGGCGTCCTTCTCCGGGTCCAGGTAGCGGGCCAGGCCGACACCGCCGATCACCAGCTGGCCGGTGCCACCGGGCGCGACCGGCTCGCCGGCCTCGTCGACCACGACGAGGTCCCAGCCGTCCAGCGGCAGGCCGATCCGCACCGGGCCCTCGCCGGTCAGCAGCGCCGCGCAGGCGACCACGGTGGCCTCGGTGGGGCCGTAGGTGTTCCACACCTCGCGGCCCTCGGTGACCACGCGCTGGACCAGCTCGGGCGGGCAGGCCTCGCCGCCGAAGATCAGCAGCCGGACCTCGTTGAGCGCCTCCGCCGGCCAGAGCGCGGCCAGCGTCGGCACGGTGGAGACCACGGTGATCTCCTGCTCGGCCAGCCAGGGGCCCAGGTCGGCGCCGGAGCGCACCTGGGAGCGGGGGACGGGCACCAGGCAGGCGCCGTGCCGCCAGGCCAGCCACATCTCCTCGCAGGAGGCGTCGAAGGCGACGGACAGGCCGGCCATCACCCGGTCGCCCGGGCCGATCGGCTCGTCCTGGAGGAAGAGCGCGGCCTCGGCGTCGACGAAGGCGGCGGCATTGCGGTGGGTGACGGCGACGCCCTTGGGGCGGCCGGTGGAGCCGGAGGTGAAGATGATCCAGGCGTCGTCCGCCGGGGTGGGGCGCTGCGCGGTGGCCGACGGGTCGGCGAGCGGCTGGTCGGTCAGCGGAGGGCGGGCCGGTCCGACCGGGGTGAGCGCGCGCTCGGCGCCGAGCACGGCGGCGACGGCGGCCTCCTCGAAGACCAGCTGGGCGCGCTCGTCCGGGTCCTCGGCGTCCACCGGGACGTAGGCGGCGCCGGCGGCGAGCACCGCGAGCACGGAGACGTAGAGGTCGTTGGTGCCGGAGGGCACACGGATGCCGACCCGGTCGCCGCGGCCGATGCCGGCGGCGGCGAGGCGGCGGCGCAGCTGCTCGACCTCGGCGGCCAGGGCGCGGTAGCTGAGCACGGTGCGGCCGTCGTCGAGGGCGGGCTCGGCGGGGTGCTGCCGGGCGGCCGCGTCGAGGATGTCGACCAGGGTGCGCGGGGCGGCGGCGGGGCGGCCGGGGTAGCGGGCCTGCTTCTCGGCCTGCTCGGCGTCGGTCCGGTCGGTGGAGGTCCGGTCCGTGTCGGTCCGGTCGGTGGCGGCGGGCTGCTCGTCGGTGGGCCGGGCGGCCGGCTGCTGGGCGGCGTCCGGGCCCGGTTCCAGGCTGGGTTCGGCTGTCATGAGTGCCGTGCGCTCCTTGTCCTCGCCCCGTCCCGATCGATGTCCGACCCTTGGGGGCGGTGGGAGCACTCGCCTGTCCGGGTGACCCCACTCCGGGGCCGGAGCGGACAACCCGACCGATGGTAGCCCGGGGTGGTGAACAGCGGATCGGCCGACACTCCGCCCAACTGGCCCGGCAGTGGCCGAATCTGACGGCATGTCAGCTCGCAACTGATGCCCCGGGGGTCACATGTGACGAACTGTCAGTCATTTTGACGGACCGTCAGGTCGATTTTCCGACCGTGATCCATGCCACATCGAATGTTGCTCCCAAGGGGTGACGGGCCCGCCGCCCGGGGGTGCGGCGGGCCCGTCGGGTCGTGCGGGGATCAGTGGAACGGGTGGCGGAACTGCTCGGCGTGCTCCTGGAGGAACGCCTCCAGGGTGCGCGGGGGCCGTCCGGTCAGCCGGGTGGCCGCGTCGTCCGGGGACTCCGGACGCTCGACGGCGAGCCGCTGGATCTCCACCACATGGGCCGCCAGCCAGTCCGGCATCCCGGCCCGGACGACCAGGTGGGCGCGCAGCTCCTCGGGCGGCAGGTCGATGTAGCCGACCGGACGGCCGAGCAGGTCGCTCAGCATCCCGGCGAGCTCCAGGTGGCTGTACGCCCGGCCGCCGGTGAGCGCGAGGCTGCCGCCGGCCGCCTCCGGGCGGGTGAGCACCGCCGCCGCGACGTCGCCGATGTCCCGGCAGTCGATGTAGTTGCACCGGGCCGCGCCCATGGCGCCGTGGATCGTCCCCGCCGCCGCGATGCCCGGGGCGAGCAGCAGCAGCTTCTGCATGAACGCGTACGGCCGCAGCACGGTGGTGGTGATGCCGGAGGCGCGCAGCCGCTCCTCGATCAGGTGGTGGCCGCGGGAGACCGCGACCGGGGAGTGCGGTTCGGCGGCGGGTGCGGAGACCTTGACGATGTGCGCCACTCCGGCGTGCAGGGCGAGCTCGACGGCTCGCAGCTCGTACTCCACCTGGCGCGGGCCGTTGGCCATGGTCAGGAAGAGCTGGCTGGTCCCCTTGAAGGCGGTGCGCAGCGACTCCGGGTCGTCGGCGTCGGCGAAGACCGCCTCGACGAGGGGCCGGGTGCGCGGGTCCAGGCCGGCCGGCAGCCGGCCGGGGTCACGGCTGAGCGCGCGGACGGGGACGCCCTGGGCGGTGAGGCTGCGCAGGGTGGCGCCGCCGGTGGCGCCGGATGCGCCCATGATGGTGATCACGGTGGGTCTCTCTCTTCTCGTGGTGGTGGTGCGGGGTCGGTTCGGGCCGGGTCGGACCAGGCCGGGTCGGGCCGGTCAGCGGGCCCGGCGGCGCCGCGGGCGGGTGCCGCGCCAGCGCCAGGTGATCGCGGTCGCCGCGATCGCGGCGGAGACCGGCAGGTCGAAGCGGAGCCGTCCCGGCCACGGGCTGTCGGCCAGGGCGGGGATCCGGGGCAGCAGCTGTGCGCCCGCCATGCCGACGGCCAGTGCGAGGGCTGCGGCGCCGAGGCCGAACAGGGCCGTGATGAGCGGGCGCGGTCCGCGCTCCGCCCAGGAGCCCGCCGGGCGCCGGCGGTGCCGGGCGCCGACCAGGGCGGCGACCAGGGCCGAGGTGCCGGCGATGGTGGTGACGGCCGCGATCTTGAGCTCCTGCTGGCCGGTGGCGAAGCCGCCGATCCCGGCCATGACGGCGGGCGCCGCGTAGGAGACCAGCACCTCGCGCCAGAGCACGAAGGGCGGCGGGGCAGTGGCGGGGGCGGCCGGCGGCCGCTGCTCGGTGGGTGTGGTGGTGGGCATGACCGGGCTCCAGGTGATTAGGAGGCTAACTATAAGTGATCAGGTGGCTAACTATCGGGGCGTGAGGGGCTTCGTCCGCAGCCTCGGCGGCCGGCGGGGGAGTGGTCCCGGTGGGAGGTCCGGGTCAGTCGTCGGTCAGGGCGGACATGCCCTCGACCAGTCGGGCCAGCAGGTCGAGGAAGAGCGTGCGCTCCTCCATCGAGAGGCCGCCGACCATCGCCTGCATCCGCTCGAAGTGCTCGGGTGCCATGTCGCGCAGCCGCCGCGCGCCGCGCGTGGTGAGCACCACGACGTTGCCCCGCCCGTCCTCGGTGGACGGGCGCCGGGCGACCAGGCCGTCCCGTTCCAGCCCGTCGACCAGGCCGGTCACGGTCGCCCGGGACACCCCGAGCGCGGCCGCCAGTTGCGAGGGCGACTTCTCGCCGCCGTGGTCCTCCAGTTCGGCCAGCAGTCGGTAGCGGCCGGTGGACAGGCCGAAGCGCGCGAAATGCGCCTCGCCGGCCTGGCCGAGCCGGGACCCGGCGGCCATCAGCCGCGCCGCGACCAGGATCGCCTGCGGGTCGGCCGCCAGGCCGTACCGGGAGAGCTGGCGGCGGGCCTGGTCGAGCGTGGGTGCGCCGCTGCCGGCTTCGTGCTGCTGTGCCATGGAAGTAATATGGCGGCTAATCAGATGCGCCGTCAAGTCGCCCGCCCGCCTGTCCGGCCGCCGATGAAGGGCCGCGGCCCCGCTCCGTGTCCTGGAGCGGGGCCGCGGCTCTGTCGGTCGTCGGGGCGACGGGCTACCGGAGGCGGGGCCCGCCCCGGAAGTGGGAGAGGTAGAGGCCCAGGGTGCTGACGGCGAGGGTGCCGACGCTGACCGCGGCTGCTGTCCCGGGCGCGGCTGGACGGCTGAAGCGCTTTGCTCCACTTAGGACGGAATCTGTCCTAGATGGTCTCTACCGTCTGGCCGGAAGGCACTGATCGAAACGGTGATTCGGAGGGATCCGTCATGATTCTAGTGATCGGCGCGACCGCGCACTTCGGGCGGCGGACGGTGGAAGTGCTGGCGAGTGGCGGGCGGCGGGTCCGGGCCCTGTCGCGCACCCCCGAGCTGGCCGGCCTGCCCGAGGGCGTGGAGGTGGTGCACGGTGATCTGGTCCGGCCCGAGACGCTCGGGCCCGCGCTGGACGGCGTCACCGAGATGTTCCTGGTGCTGCCCCACGGCGTGGACGTACAGCCGCTGCTCGACCGGGTGCGGCAGGCAGGAGTGCGGCAGATCGTGTTCCTGTCCTCGGGGGCCGTCGCCGAAGGCGGGGACCCGCAGAGCGATGTGATCGCCGCCCACCACGCGCGGGTGGAGCGGGAGATCCGGGCGACGGGCGTCGCCTGGACGTTCCTGCGGTTGTACGTCCCGGCGATCGGCTCGTCGTCCCGGGCGATGCGGTTCCAGGGCGGCGACGTCGTCCGCGGCCCGCACGCCGCGGTGGCCGCTGCGGTGGCGCACGAGCGCGATGTCGCCGAGGTGGCCGCCGCCGTGCTCGGCGAAGCGGAACACTTCGGCCGGATCTACGAGCCGACCGGGCCGCGGACGCCGACCCAGACCGAGCACGTCGAGCAGGTCGTGCTGCTCGGCCGGGCCCTGGTCCGTGAGCTGAGCTTCGAGGAGGTGGCCGAGCAGATCACGCAGCAGCAGCTCAGCCAGTTCATGGACGCCGACTTCGTCGGTGCTCTGCTGGAGTTGATGGTGGGAACGGCCGGCAAACCGGCACTGGCCGTGAACGACACCGTCGCGAAGCTGACCGGCCACCCGGCGCGCCCGTTCGCTCAGTGGGTCGCGGACCATCTGGCGGACTTCCGCTGACCGGCCACCCCGACTCGCTCCGCGTCCGACAGGATCGTCTGTGTGCGTGGTGGGACCAGAACGTCTTCCACCACGCCCAGTCGGTCATCCTGCCGTCCTGACCGGTCATGGAGAGGGCACGCGGGCGGCCGTTCAGGCGTCGGCCGTGGCGGAGTCCCGCGGGCTGCCGGCCGCGCGCGACGGTGCTGTCCGTGGCTGGAGGAGGTGGACGCACAGGGCGAGCGCCACCGTCGTGCCCGCCACGAGGGGGAGCCGGGCCACGCCCACCGCGCCGAGGGCCCAGCCGCCGAGCAGACCGCCGCCCGAGACGCCCAGGGCCACCGCCGACGCGTTGAAGGTCAGCAGCATCGGGCCGTGGTCCGGGAACGTCTCCAGTAGCCGGCAGGTCTGGGCGGGGGTGAACGACCAGCCCGCCAGGCCCCAGCCGAGCAGGACCGCGCACAGCAGTGCCTCGGTGTGGGCCAGGGGCAGCAGGAACAGGCAGAGCGTCATCCCGCTCATGCTGCCCACCAGCACCGTGCGCCAGCCCAGGGCGTCGACGGCCGCCCCGCCCACGATGGTTCCGAGCGTCGTGCCCACGCCGAAGACCATCAGCGTCCGGGCCACCGTGGCGCTCTCGTGCCCGCCCACGTGGCCCGCGACCAGCGACAGGTAGGCGTACACCACGAACTCCCCCGCGACCACGACGAAGGAGAGCGCCACCACGGACAGCAGGCGCCGGTCGCCGAGGAAGGCGGCCCGCTCGCGCATCCCCGCAGCGGCGAGTGCGCCGTCCGGCAGGCGGCCCGACCGCTGTACGAGGGCCACGATCACGGCGAGCACCGCCAGCAGCACCAGGATCTGACGCCAGGTGACCACCGACGACGCCCAGACGCCCAGTGGTGCGCCGACGATCGTCGCCATGGTCAGCCCCGAGGCGAGCACGGACAGCGCCCGGCCGCGTCTGCGCGGGCCCAGCCGGACCGCCCGCGCCGCGGCCCCCGGCTGGTAGCAACAGGCGCCCAGGGCCGACACCAGCCGTCCGGCGACCAGCATGCCCAGCCCGGTCGAGGCCGCCGTGACCAGGTTCCCGAAGGCGAACAGCAGCAGCCCGAAGGTGCAGACCGCGCGCTGCGAGCGCCCGCCCATCAGCACCGAGGCCGCGGGCGCGCCGACCACGCACACCAGCGGGTAGACCGCCAGGGCCTGTCCGCCGCCCGAGGCGCTCAGACCGAGGTCGGCGCTCACCCGGGGCAGCACGCCGGTGAGGATCGAACCCTCGACCGCCACCACGAACGTGCCCATCACGAGCGGCGCGAGGCTGGACCAGCCCGCCGCGGAACCCTCTCCCTCACCCATGCCGTCCCCATCGGTACCCGGCCGCCACGAGGTCGAGCCCCCTCGGCGTGTCGCTGAGCCGTTCGGCCGGGGCGCGGATCGGCAGGTCGCTGCCCTCCTCAAGCATCCCGACCAGCAGGTCCGTCTCCGCGCGCAGTGTGGCCGCGGCGTCGTCGTGCCCCAACCGGACGTCCACCGCGGCCTCCAGCGCGGCAACGAAGCGCACCGCGCACCCGGTGACGGCCTCCTCGTCCGCCGCCGACAGACCCTCGACCAGCGGATCACCGGAATGAGTGAAGATCATCGATGCCCGCCCGGCCCGCTCCCCGGCCGGCACGGGCGCCACGAACTTGCACGCGTCGACGCACCGCGCGCCCTGTTGGTCGCTCACCACCGTCGCCCGGGCCACGACGGCGTGCCACCGCCCGGTGCCCGGGTTCCGTTCCAGCCTGGGCCGCACGTACGGCTGCACCAGCGCCGACAGCTCGCCGCACTGCCCCCAGAGCATCCCGATCGACGCCACCCGGGCGAGCACGTCCAGTCGTCCGGCGTCCGGCGCCACCACGCCCAGTTGCCCGGCCACCTCGGCGAACCGTCCGCCCGGTACCACCACGACGCCGAAGCTGCGCCGGCCCGCCGCCGGCTTCACCACCACGAAGTCCTCTCCGCGGGCCCAGTCGGCCGCCTCCGCCAGCTTCTCCCCCCGGGCCAGCCACGGACCGGCCGGGCGCGTCACCGGGAGCAGCCCCGGCACCAGCGCCGCCAGCAGCAGCTTGTCCGTCGTCGGCAGCGCGTACGCCAGCGGGTTGCACACCAGGTCGGCCCGCAACGGCACGGTCCGCTGGTCGAACGCGTACGGCCAGACCACGCCCCGCGGCTCCCAGTCGCCGTACTCGCCGACCACCCGCCCGTCGGCCCCGAACAGCACCGGCCGGTCGTCGAGCACCCCGACCTCGTACCTCAGCAGCGCGATCCCCAGGTCCCTGGCCACCTCCTCGTGGACCGATTCCCGCTGCCTGGCGTGCGGATCGCCCGCCGGCGCGTACGCCTCGGCCGCCACGTACCAGCCTCCACCCGGTCCGCAGGCCCGGCGCAGCCGCTCGGCGCTGAACCGGTCCTGGAGCTCCAGGGAGGTGCGCTGGGACAGGCTGACGATCGTGCCGTCGCCCGCGCCGGCGAGCGCCTCCAGGACGGCCCGCTGGACCCGGTCGTCACCGTAGAGCCGCCGCTGCGCCTCGACGCCGGACCGCGCGCCGTTGGCGTCGACCACGACGGGTTCCTGCCCGTGGTCCAGCGGCAGCAGGACGTCGAGGGCGTACACCCGGGGCGCGGCGGGCCGCGGCGGGCCGGAGTGCGGCCCGCCGCGGCCCTGTGTGTGCGCTACTCGCACGCGACCCTCAGCTTCGATCGCGGAGCCACCGCCACCTCGTGGACGAACAGCTCGTGCTTGGACGCCTCCGCGAGGAGGACCTCCAGCTGGTTCTCCAGTTCGGAGACCGTCGCGTCGGCCTTCTCGCTCCCGAGCGTGTCCTCGTTCCTCGCACCGGTCGGACCCATGGTTTTCACCTCCCCTCGATGCCGGTCGTGCGCCGGTACCTCCGGGGCCCGCCCGACAGTGCGGCGGACACCGGCTGCCGGTCCAGGACCGCCGCACGGGCGGCGGCCCGGTCGACCACGGAGACGTGGTCGCCGTGCCCGCCGTACAGCCAGTCCTCGAACCGGACGAATGGGAGCAGTGCCGGAGCGGTGTCCGCCACGTGTGCGCTCACGATCGGCAACAGGGTGCGCACGGAGGCCTCCCGCAGGCTCGCCGGGTCGTCCAGCCGCCGCCCGACGGCGCGGAACAGCGGCACCAGCGCGTGCAGTTCGGCGAGGGCGGCCAGGGTCATCGGGAGGGCGGACAGCAGCTTGGACGCCGTCCAGGCGAGGGTGAGCAGCAGCTGCCGGTCCTGGCCTCCCGTGCTCGCGTAGTAGGTCGAGAACACGGCGGGGTGGCGGGCGACGAGGTCGAGGACCTCCGGTTCGCCCTCCGCGGTGCGCATCAGCCACTGCGCGTAGGGGCTGTCCAGGTCGAGGACGAGGCCGTCCCGGCCGGCGGCCGCTCCGAGCGGGGTGCCGGGGACCAGCCGCGGGTACTGGACGTGGCAGCTGCCCGGGTCGACCACCGACGCCCGCGCGGCCTCGCCGAGCGCGTGCTCGACCGAGGCGGGGTCCTCGCCGGGGAAGCCGACCAGGAAGTAGAAGGTGGAGGCCAGACCCGCCTCGGCGTGCCACCGGACCAGGTCGACCACCGCCGGGTACCGGCCGGCGCGCTTGCTGATCAGCTTCTGGGTGGCCGGCTCGACCGCGTCGACGCCGACCAGCAGGCCCTCGCAGCCGGCCGCCGCCATCTCGCGCAGCAGCGCGGGGTCGGTGAGGTCCGCGCGCGTCATGCCGGTCCAGGCGACCGGGCGTTCGCGTCGGCGCAGGGCCCGGAGCAGCTCCGCGGTGAAGCGCGGGTTGATGGTCAGGGTGTCGTGCACCAGGTGGACGCTGGTGCAGCCGCGGTCGGCGAGGACGTCGAGCTCGTGCATGATGCGGTCGACGGGCTTGAAGGTGACGCGCCGTCCGGAGGTCGCCGGGATCGAGCAGAACGCGCAGTCGTACGGGCAGCCGCGTGCCACCTCGACGAGGCCGGTCGGCTGCGCGCTGACGGCGGCGTAGCGTTCGAACGGCGCGGCGAGGTCGTACGCCGGGAGCGTCCACTCGGCGGCCGGGCCGGCGGGCGACGTGGCGGTGGGCGACGCGCCGGCGCGCAACGGGCCGGCGGCCCTCTCGCCGGGGCCGGTGACCACGTGGTCGACGAACGGGAAGGCCCGCCGGATCTCCGGGCCCAGCAGGCTCGCCTGGTGGCCGCCGAACACCAGGGTCGCGTCCGGGCGGGCGGACTTGAGGGCCCGGGCGATCGCCAGCGCGATCGGCAGGTCCACGCACTGCACCGAAAACGCGTAGACGTCGGCGGCCACCTCCAGGAGCCGGTCGGTCGCCGCGCGGACCAGTCCGGCCCCCGTGGGCAGGGTGCCCTCGGCCAGTTCCAGCGCCTGGTCGACCACCACGACCCGCTCGACGCCCGGGGCGTGGCGCAGGGCGCCGGCGGTCAGCAGCAGGCCGAGCGGCTCCGCCAGGTGGTAGGAGGCCCCCATCGCCAGTGGCGGCTGGACCAGGACGACCAGGCCCCGGAACATCAGCCGGCCACGCCGGCCGGGACCGGCACCGGCTCGAACACGCCCAGTTCGGCCACCGGGCGCAGCAGTTCGGCAAGGTTCGCGAACAGGCTCTCGTCGACGCCCTCCAGCCGCCCGGCCCGGTCGAGGATCTCCAGCGCCCGGGCGCGTCCGCCGTCGACCGCGACCACCTTCAGCCGGTCGGGTCCCATGAACACGAGGTGGTCGCGGGGGCCGGCGGAGTCCGGGTCCGTCCAGGGCAGTCCGACCGGCGAGCGGAACAGCCGGGCCGCCGGGCGCAGCCGGAACCGGCCGGCGGGGGACTGCGTCGGGCCGTCGTCCGGGACCGGTGGGAGCACCGAGATCTCCTGGACCAGGGATTCGAAGCGGAACGTCTCGCGCAGCGGGACCGGAGCGTCGCCGGATGCCAGCAGGCCGGCCGTGAACCGTGCGAAGGCGCCCCAGATCTCGTGGTCCTTGAGGCCCACCAGGCCGCGCCGGCCGCCGGGTCCGCGGTCGGCGGCCACCCGGTCGCGGTACTGCCGGAACAGTTCGAGCAGGCTGAGGTCCAGGTGCTCGGCGAGGGCGATGTACGTCCAGCCGTACACCTCCAGCAGTTTGCAGTACCCGAGCGAGATGTCGACGCAGATGTCGAGGTCGCCGTGGTCGGGGGTGACGACGTGGAACGACTGGAAGACGTCGGGCAGAGCGGCGATGAGCTCCTCGTCCTCGGGCAGCCGGCGGCCGTCGGCGAACTCGATGCCCTGGGAGAAGGCGGTGGGGGCGTCCTCCGCCCGGTACTCCAGACGGTGCGCCACCCGTTGGGCGAGGGCGGTTCCCGGCAGCGGACTCATCAGCTGGATGAACGCGTTCACCCGGCCGACCTGGATGAACTCGGCGGCGAGGCGCAGTGTGGCGTCGAGGTCCTGCGGTTTCTCCTCCGGAATTCCGACGACCATCGACAGGGACGGGAATATCCCGCTGTCCACCGTCCAGCGGACGCGTTCGGTGGTCTGCGAGGCCACTCCCCGGCGCAGCCTCTTGTTCATGCGTGACAGTGTTTCGTCCGAGCCGGATTCCACCCCGTAGAGCAGCATGCGGCAGCCGGCCTCGCTCATCAGGCCGAGCAGTTCGCGGTCGACTTCGTCGATCCGGCAGCGGCACTGCCAGGGCAGGCCGAGGTCGGCGTCGATGAGCGCGTGGGAGAGCTCCTCGACGAAGGCCCGGCGTGCGGTGAAGAGGTCGTGGACGAAATAGGCCTCGAACCCGCCGTACCGCGCCCGGTGCGCGGAGAGCTCGGCGATCAGCGAGGCGGTGCTGCGGTAGCGGACCTTGCGGCCGTTCAGCAGCGTCGTCTGGCAGAACTCGCAGGCGAACGCGCAGCCCCTTCCGCTGTCCACCAGGATCGTGGGTTTGCGGCTGTGCTCGAAGTACGTGCCGAGGTCGTCGACCAGGTGGTAGCTGGGGGCGAGCAAGGAGTCGAGGTCGGCGACCCGCTCCTCGCCGGCCCGGGCGGTGATGGTGCCGCGCCGGCGCCAGGTGAGGCCCGCGATGCCCTCCCAGGGGCCCGAACCGTCCAGCGCCCGCGCCAGTTTGGGCACGGTGAGTTCGGCCTCGCCGCCGAGCACCGCGTCGACGTAGGGGAACGCCTCCAGGTACCTCGGGCCGAGGAAGCTCACGTCGTGGCCGCCGAGGACGATGGCCGTCCGGGGCCGCGCCGCCTTGATGCGCCGTGCGATGTTCAGCGAGGCCGGGCCGGTGGAGCACTGGGTGCCGAATCCGACGACATCCGGTTCGCTCGCCAGAATGCGCTCGGCGCACTCGTCGTAGATGCGCGGCCCGGCTTTCAGGTCACCGGTCTTGAGTCTCAGGACGAAGTCCTCGATCGCCACGTCGTGGCCGTCGGCCTCCAGATAGGCGGCGATCGAGAGCAGGCCGAGCGGGGGCGCCACGTAGTAGGCGGACCGGTCGCGCTTGTCCTCGAACGGCGGAAACACCAGCGACCAGCGCATGCCGAGCCCCCTGATCCGTTGGCGTCGAGCCCGGGAGAACCGGCCCGGGGACCTGTGTCCCTTGAGGATGGGAGGGTGGCGCAGACCTGTCAAGAATGGTCGCGACGCTACCGGGAATGCGCCGGCTCGGCCCGCTGCCCTCGTCACCGTCCCCTTCCGGCGGTGGGGTGCGCGAACGCGGCCGGGCCGTGGTGCCGGCCTTCGAATCGCCGCCGACCGGCGGGCGGACACCGGCTCGCCCGAACGGCAGTCCACCGACTCCGCCGATCTGCGTAGGGTCCAGGCGTCCGCGGGTCACGGTCGGAGCCGGAGGCGGATCGAGGCCACGGTGGTGGTGCTGTGGGAGGCACGGGCCGCGAACTCCGGCTCGACTCCGCGCGGCCGCCGCCACCGCACCCGCCGTCCACCAGGACCCCGCCAGGGCCGAACGGCTCCTGTGGGACAGCCTGCGCTGACCGAGGCCCGGGGCCCGCACGGCCGGGCACCGGTCAGCGGCGGGCCGGGGCGGGGCCCTCGTGGACGCACAGGCCGTCCCGCAGGGCCGCGCCGTAGACGTCCCCCAGCTCCGCCGCCGTCTCCACGGCGGCGAGCCGCGCGGCCGCCGCCAGCTCCAGGACCGGGTCCGAGCGCGGGCCGACGCGGCGGTAGAGGTGCCACGCGAAGCGGCGGGCGGCGGCGTCGTCGAGGCGGCCGGTGTGGGTGACGAGGACCGGGGCGATGGGTCGCGGTCGAGGGCGTCCAGGAAGGACGCGGCGGCGCCGGCGCCCGCCGTCAGCTGGCCGTCGCCGCCTCCTGCGCGACGAACGCCTTGAGCTCGGCGTCACCCGCTGTGAACTCCTCGGTCAGCACCGCGGTCAGCGGCCCGCCGAGCACGACGCGCCCCTCCAGCGGCGGCTCCGCGCCGCCCGCCGGCTCCGTGCCCCCACCCCGCGCCGGGGAGTCCGCCGCGAGCACCAGAGGGCGCTCGGACAGCCGCTCGGGAACCCTCACACTGATCACGTCGCCCCCAGACCCATGCGTTGCGGCAGCCGGAACCCCCACGGTCCGCACCCCGCCCCGAGGGGTCCCGGCGTAGGGATCGCGCGCCGTTCGCGGGCGGGTTTCGGCCATCCCCGGGTGCGGGGCCGCTCCGGCGGACCTACGTTGGGCCCATGGAGCTGTTTCCTCCGATTCCGCTCGCGCGGTGGCAGGACTCCAAGGCGACGGTGCACCGGTTCGCCCAGGTCGTCGGGAAGATCCGGCTGGCGCGCAGCGTGCGGCGCAACCACTGGTGGAACGTCCCCTACTACCTCACCGGGCGCGGCATCACCACCCGGCCGATGGCCGTGGGGGACGGGGGCGGGACGTTCTGCGTGGACTTCGACTTCGTCGGCCACCGGCTGGTGGTCTGCTCGTCGGACGGCCGCACGGTGTCCTTCCCGCTCACCGGGCAGTCGGTGGCGTCGTTCTACCGGCAGACGCTGGACGCCCTCGCCGCGGTCGGAGTGCCGGTGGCCCTCGCGCTCCCGCACCCGTTCGACCTGCCGGACGCCGGCCGGCCGTTCACCGAGGACACCGAGCACGCCGCCTACGACCCGTTCTGGGTGAACCGCTACTGGCAGGTGCTCGGGCAGGTCAACCTGGTCCTGGAGGAGTCCGCCGCCCGGTTCTGCGGGAAGATCAGCCCGGTGCACCACTTCTGGCACACCTTCGACATCGCCGTCACCCGCTTCTCCGGCCGGGCGATCGACCAGCCCCCGAGCGTCGACCCGGTGACCCGGGAGGCGTACTCCCGCGAGGTCATCAGCGCCGGCTTCTGGTTCGGCGACGACGCCTTCCCCAGGCCGGCCTTCTACTCCTACGCGGCGCCCGAACCCGCGGGCCTCGCCGACCACCCGCTCCGCCCCGCCGCCGCCCGCTGGGTCGAGCGGAACGGCGGCCATCTGGCGGTCCTGGACTACGACGAGGTGCGCGCCGGCCCGGACCCGCGCGCCGCGGTCCTCGACTTCTACGAGTCCGTCTACCAGCCGGCGGCCGCCCTCGCCGGCTGGGACATCGGCGGCGAGGCCTCGCCCGGCGGCGTCACCGACCCGGTGACGGCCCGCGCGTCCACCGATCGCTGACGGTCTGTCGACACCCTCCTGGTGTTCTGCTCGTGCCCGCCGCCGCAACCGGCCGCGGGCCTTCGAGCCGAAGGAGAACCTTGTGTCAGACACCTCCGCCCGGACCGCCGGCCCCGGTGCCCGGCTGGCGAGGCTGGCGCTCGCCGCCTGCACGATATCCGCGAGCGGCCTCGCCCTGGCCGCCGCGCCGGCCGGCGCCGTGCCCCCGAACGCCGCGGCAACGGCCGTGGTCGAGCAGCTGATCACGATCCAGGACCACCAGAACCACCACGCGCTGGCCACCGCGGACGGGGAGGCCTCCCGGATCGTCGCGCGCGGCTACCAGGACGCCTCCACCCGGTTCTGGATCTCCAACAAGCCGGGCGGCCGGGTCGACTTCACCCGCTCCGTCAACGGCACCGAGCGCGTGATCGAGATGGACCTCAACGACGGCCGGACCACCCAGTTCATCCACTGGTGGGCGGGCGACAACCAGCAGTGGACGCTGGAGAACGCCGGTGAGGGCGGTACGTACGTGCACAACGCCCGGGACAACCGCTGCCTGACCTACCACGGCCTGGACCGCGAGGTCACCGTCGAGACCTGCGACGGCGGCGCGGCCCAGCGGTTCGACCTGGTGCCGGTCAACGACGTCCCCCCGCCGTCCTCCGCCGAGCAGCGCTTCCTCCAGCGCCTCAACGAGCTGCGCGCCCAGTACGGCAAGGCGCCGGTGCGGCTCGACGCGACGCTCGCCCGGGCCGCCCAGTGCAACGCCGGCCAGATGGACCAGCGGCACGTCTCCGGCCACTTCTGCGACTCGGCCGCCATCGCCAAGAGCCTCGGCTACAACTGGACGCGGGGGTGGGGCGAGATCGCCTTCTACGGTCCCACCACCATTGATGCCGCCTTCGACGGGTGGGTCCGGTCCTCCCTGCACTTCAACATCATGATCGGCGACTACACCGAGGTCGGCCTCTCCCACGTGGGCGCGGCCTCCTGGAACGCCGACTTCGGCGCCCGCTAGCCCGGATCGCCCAGCCGGCTGAGCCCGCCAGGCCCCCCGGTTCCGGCCCGCAGCACCCTGCGAGCCGGAACCGGGGACCGGCCCGAGGAGGTCACCGGGGGGTGATCTCGCCCATCTCCGCCCAGCCGTCCATGCCGGGGATCTCGATCGAGACGATCCGCGGCTTGGCGGCCACCGCGTAGGACAGGTCCTCCATCGCCTTGACGAAGTGCACGGACTCCACGTGCGCCTTGCCGGCGTCGCCGTCGCGGAACGCCTCGACCAGGACGAACTCGTTGGGGTCCTCGATGCTGCGGGACCACTCGAAGAAGAGGTTCCCGGGCTCCTCGCGGGTGGCCCGGGTGAAGTCGTCGACGAGGTCGAGCCAGCCGTCGGCACGCTCCGGGCGGACGGCGAACTTGACGGTGATGAAGATCATGGGGGCTGCCTTTCCTTTCACGCGTGCGCGCGGCCACCCGGTCGGTGGTGGCCGGTCAGCGCGCACGGCCACCATCGTCGCAGGTCAGACGGGTTCTCTGCGACACGGGGCGAGCGGGGGAGCAGCCTCCTCAGCCGACCGGGGCCTCCTCGACGACGCGGCCGTCACGCAGTTCGACCACCCGGTCGGCGAGTTCCATCAGATTGGGGTCGTGGGTGGCGACCAGGACGGTGACGCCCTCGCTGTGCACCACCGCGCGCAGCAGCTCCATGATCGAGCGGCCGGTCTCCGAGTCCAGCTGGCCGGTCGGCTCGTCGGCGATGATGAGGTCGGGCTCGTTGGCCAGGGCCCGGGCGATGGCGACGCGCTGCTGCTGGCCGCCGGACAGCTCGCCGGGGCGCTGGTTGGCGTGGTCGGCGAGGCCCACCAGCCCCAGCAGGGTGCGGGCGCGCTCCTCGCGCTGGGCGGCCGGCACCTTGCGCAGCCGCATCGGGACGCCGACGTTCTCGGCGGCGGTGAGCACCGGGAGCAGGCCGAAGGACTGGAAGACGAAGCCCAGCCGGTCCCGGCGCAGGGCGAGCCGGCCGTCCTCGTCGAGGCCGCCGAGCTCGGTGCCGTCCAGGGTGATGGTGCCGCCGGTCGGGCTGTCGAGACCGCCGACCAGGTTGAGCAGGGTGGTCTTGCCCGAGCCGGAGCGGCCCTTGAGGGCGGTGAGTTCGCCCCGGCCGATGGTGAAGGAGACACCGCGCAGGGCGTGCACGGCCCGTTCGCCGGTGCCGAAACTGCGGTGGACATCGGTGACGGCCACCATGGGAGCGGTCACGGTGCCGGCCGGTTGCTGCGTCATGCGGTGTCCCCCCTGGGTGCGACGGCGCGCCCCGCCGACGGGGCGGCACCGGGAATTCATTGAAGTGTTCATGGCCTGGGAAAGCCGGTCAACCTGACATTCCGTCACTATCGGTCCGACCGTGGTTTGCAGCATTTGTTCACTACTTTCATCCTTCGCGCAAGTCCCTTCCTTTCTCAGACCGGATCTGACAGCATCGTCCGCTATCCGGTGATCAAGCGCCGGTGATCACCGTGACGGCGCCCTCGACGGGCGCCCATCCGCGCACGGGAAACGTCCGCCCGGAACGGGCGACGCCGCGCGGACACCATGAGGACCGGGGGAGGAACGGGATGCTCGGCTTCGTCGTGCGCCGTCTGCGCGGGCGACTGCCCCTGGCCGCCGCCGCCCTGCTCACCGTGCTGATCACGACGGCGGTGCTGACGGCGCTGGTCGCCTTCCAGCAGACCATCGGCGAGATCGGGCAGCGCCAGGCCCTCCAGGGCCGCGGCCACCCGAGGACCACCGTGGTGGTCAACTCCGAGCACGGGCTGGGGCAGCGGGACAAGGACGACGCGGCGGTGGGCGAGTACGCCCGCGCCCTCTTCGGCGACCTGCCGACCGAGACCCGCGGCCTGTCCCGCAGCCGGTCCTACGGCCTGCCGGGCGCCCCGGCGGCGGAGGCCGGTACTGCCCCGACGGGCAGTCGACCGGGCACCCCGGCCGGCCCGCAGCCGACCGCGCAGCCCGCCGCCCAGCCCACCTCGCAGCCCGGCGCCGCCAAGGAGGACGACCTCACCCTCCTCGCCGCCCTCGACCGCCAGTACGTGCGCCTGCTCGCCGGCGACTGGCCCGCCGCCGCCGCGCCCGGCACCCCCGGTGCCGTCCAGGCGGCCGTCCCGCAGGCCGCGCTCACCCGCCTCGGCCTCGCCGCCGAAGCCCTCCCCGCCGAGGTCCGGCTCACCGACCGCTACGGCGGCGCCCCGCTCACCGTCCGGATCACCGGCGTCTACCGGGCCAACGACCCCGCCGACCTCTACTGGCGGCTCGACCCGGTCGAGGGCCGCGAGACCCTGGTCGGCGGCTTCACCACCTACGGTCCGCTGCTTGTCGACGACACCGCCTTCACCGCCGCCGGCATCCCGCAGAACGGCCGCAGCTGGCTGGTCGACGCCGACTTCACCGGCGTCGGCGCCGCCACCGTGGACGCCCTGCGCGACCGGATCGCCCCGGCCCGCGACGAGCTCGACAAGAACGCCGGACTGGTCGCCCGCACCGAACTGCCCGAGCTGCTGCGGGAGCTGGACTCCGGCGCCCTGGTCGCCCGCTCCACCCTGCTGATCGGCGCCCTCCAGCTGATCGTGCTGGCCTCCGCCGCCCTGCTGCTGGTCGTCCACCTCATCGCCGGCCGCCAGCAGGCCGAGAACGCCCTGCTCGCCGCCCGCGGCGCCTCCGGCCTGCGCCTCGGCGGCTTCACCGCCACCGAGGCCCTGCTGCTCGCGCTGCCCGCCGCCCTGCTCGCCCCGCTGCTCGCCCCGGCACTGCTGCGCGTCCTCGGCGGCTTCGGCCCGCTGCGCCACGTCCCGCTGGACACCTCGCTGCGCTGGACCCTCTGGCCCGTCGCGATCGCCTGCGCCCTCGGGTGCGTGCTGCTCGCCGCCGTACCCGCCCTGCTGCGCGGCGCCGGCGCCGCCGTACTGCGCCGGGCCGGCCGACGCCAGAACCTGGCCGCCGGCGCCGCCCGCTCCGGCGCCGACCTCGCCCTGCTCGCCCTGGCCGTCCTCGCCTACCAGCAACTCTCCCAGTACAGCGGCGGGCTGTCGCCGGACGCGGACGGCCGCCTCGGCCTCGACCCGGTCCTGATCGCCACCCCCACCCTGGCCCTGGGCGCCGGCACCCTGCTGGCGCTGCGCCTGCTGCCGCTCGCCGCCCGCCTCGGTGCCCGGATCGCCGCCCGAGGCCGCGGCCTCGGGCCGGCCCTGGTCGGCTGGCAGCTCGCCCGCCAACCCGGCCGGGCCGCCGGACCGGTCCTGCTGCTGGTACTCGGCGTCTCCACCGGCGTCCTCGCGCTCGGCCAGCACGCCACCTGGAACACCTCCCAGCAGGACCAGGCCTCCTTCGCCACCGCCGGCGGCCTGCGCATCCACGGCGCCCACACCGACGCACTCGGCCAGGGCAGCCGGTTCGCCGCCCTGCCCGGCGGCGACCGGATCCTCCCGGTCAGCCGCGGCGAGCAGTCCCTGCCCGCCAACGGCCACGGCCAGATCCTCGCCCTGAACGCCGCCGCGTTCGCCGAACGCGTCCCGGTCCGCCCCGACCTGCTCGACGGACAGGACCCGAAGCGGCTCTTCACCCCGCTCGCCGGCAGCGCCCCCGCCGGCGCCGCGGCCGGGATCCCGCTGCCCGGCCGGCCGCAGCGCATCGAGGCCGAGGTCACCTTCACCCCCAACGCCCGGCGGCCGGAGCCCGGAGAGGCACTCGAACCCGCGGTCAGGGCCCCGGACGTCTGGCTGCTGCTGCGCGACCGCCACGACGTCTCCTTCGTCGCCCCGCTCATCGGCGTGCCTTCCTTCGGCAGCGGCCGCGCCACCGTCGACCTCTCCGTGCTCACCGACGGCGGGCTCAGCTCGGTGTCCGCGCCGCTGACCGTCATCGGAGTCACCCTCTCCTTCGGCCCCGCCGACGGCGGCCTGCTGACCGTCCACCGGCTCTCCGCCGCCGACGACGCGACCACCCCCGCCGTGCCGGCCGCCGTCCCCGCCGGCCTCGGCTGGTCCAACACCGGCGACGGCACCGCGGGCAACGCCCATGTGGACGTCCGGCCCGAGCCGTCCGACGACCGGCTGCTGCTGAGCGCGCGCTACGCGCCCAGCATCAGCAAGCGCGGCACCCAGCGCGCCGTCATCACCCCGGCCGGCGCCCCGCCGCAGGCCGAGGTCACCGGCGTCGCCACCCGCGGCTACCTGGCCGCCACCGGCTCCCGCGTCGGATCGACCGTGCGGGTGCCGTTCGGCCTCGCCACCGTGCAGGTGCGGATCACCGGCGAGGTGGAGTCACTGCCCGTCGTCGGCGACAAGGCCCTGCTCGTCGACCTCGGCACCGTCGGCCGGGCGCTCGCCGCCACCGGCCGCGAGACCCCGCTGCCCACCGAATGGTGGCTGCCCGGCACCGGCCCCGACGACCCCGTCCCCGCCCAGGCGGCCGCCGCGCTGCGCGCCGCCCCCGGCACTCCCGGACTCCAGCTCCGCGACGAGGTCGCCGCCGACCTGCTCGGCGACCCGCTCAGCGCGGCCCCGCAGAACGCGCTCGCCGCCATCGCCGTCGTCACCACCGTGCTCGCCGCGATCGGCTTCGGCGCCGCCTCGGCCGCCGCCGCGGGCGAACGGGCCCGCGACTCCGCGCTGCTGCTGGCCCTCGGCGCCCCCAGGCGCCGCCTGACGCGCACCGCCGCCGCCGAACAGGCCCTCCTGGTCGGCCTCGGCAGCGTCGTCGGCCTCGCCCTCGGCGCCCTGATCGTCCGACTGATCGTGCCGCTCGTGGTCCTCACCCCGGCGGCCCGGCGTCCCGTCCCGGAGGCCCTCGTCGACCTGCCGCTCGGCACCGCCGTGCTGCTGGCCGCCGCGATCGCCGCCGTCCCCCTGCTCTCGGCCCTGCTCGGCGGCCGTCGCCGGCGCGACGTCGCCCAGCGACTGCGGCACCTGGAGGAGATGTGACCAGCCCGGCCGACACCGCGGCCCCCCGGCCCGCGGACTCCGGACCGGGGGCCGCCCACCGCCCCGCGGCGTGGGTGCGCACCCGGCTGCGCGCGGCCCCGCTGGCCGCGCTGCTCGCCGCCGTGCTCGCCTTCGGCACCGTCTTCCTGGCGGCCGCCTTCCCCCGGCTCCTGGACCGGACCGCCGACCAGGGCCTGCGCGACTTCCTGCACGACCGGGGCCCGGCCGCCACCAGCATCCTCGCCACCGCCGACCTCGGCGGCGACGCCGGCGGACCGGTCGACAACGCCGAGCGCCTCGACAGCGACGCCGCCCGGCTCGCCGCGCGCACCGGCCTGCTCGGCGTCGGCCCCGGCGGACCGGTCTACGGCGCCCGCAGCGTCAAGCCGCGCCTGCTCACCAACCCGGGCCTGGCCAGGCCCGACGACGCCGACCCGGCCATGGACCTGCTCTACGTCCAGGGCCTGCGCGACCACGTGACGCTCGCCGAGGGCAACTGGCCGGGCACCCCCGCGAAGGACGGGCCCGTCCCGATCGCGATCAGCCGCGGCGTCGCCGAGACCGTCGGCATCCACCTCGGCGACATCCTGAAGACCGCCTCGGCCACGGCCGACGACACCGCGCCGCTGGCCCAGGTGGTCGGCATCGTCGAGGTCGCCGACCTCAACGACCCCTACTGGAGCGACCTGCCCTGCCCCGACCGGGCCTGCCTCAACTTCACCAGCGGCAAGCGGCCCGCCGCCTACTGGCACAGCGCCGGACTCGTCGACGCCTCCGCCTTCGACCGGATCAGGACCTGGCAGACCGGCGCACAGGACTTCTGGCGGCTGCCCGTCGACGTCGACGGTCTGCGCGCCGACCGGCTCCACGAGACCGGGCTGGAACTCTCCTCCTTCCTCACCGGCGACACCGCCAACGCGCTGGCGAACGCCACCGAGCGCCCCGGCCTGCGGATCACCTCCCAGCTGCCCACGCTGTTCGAGCGGGCCACCGCCCGGCAGGAGGCCGCCGCGCCGCTGTCCTCGATCGGCCCGGCCGGACTGGCCGGGGTCGGCGTGGTCGTGCTCTGCCTGGCCGCCGCGCTCGCCGGCGACCGGCGGATCGCCGAACTGCGCCTGCTCCAGGCCCGCGGCGGCTCCCGGGCAGGAGTCGTCCGGCGCCTGCTCGCCGAGGGCGCCGTCACCGTCCTGCCCGCCGCGGCCCTCGCCACCGCGCTCGCGTTCCTGCTGCTGCCCACCCCGCGCTGGGGCGGCGCGGCGCTCGCCGCCACCGCCGTCGCCCTGTTCTCCCTGCTCGCGCTCCCGCTGCGCGCCGCCAGGCTCTGGTCCCGGCCCCGGCCCGGCCGCGCCCGCCGGCGCGTGGTCGGCGAACTCGCCGTCCTGGGCCTGACCATCGCCGCCGTGGCCGAGGTCCGGCGGCGCGGAGTGGCCCCCGTCGGGGAGGGCGCGGACCCGCTGCTGGTCGCGGCCCCCCTGCTGCTCGCCCTCACCGGCGGGCTGCTGCTCGCCCGCCTCCAGCCGCTGCTGCTCGGCACCCTCGCCCGGGCGAGCGCCCGGCGCCCCGGCGCCATCGGCTTCCTCGGCCTGGCCCGCGCGGCCCGCGGCTCCGGCGGCCCCGGTGGCGGTCAGCGCCCCTCCGTGCTGCCGCTGCTCGCACTGCTGCTCGCCGTCACCACCGCCGGCTTCGGCGCCACCATCCTGGGCGCCGTCGACACCGCGCGCACCGGCGCCGCCCGGCTGAGCGTCGGCGGCGACGCCTCCGTGGTCGTCCCGGTCGGCGTCGCCGTGTCGTCCGGCTTCGCCGACGCCGCGGGCGCCCTGCCCGGCGTGCGGGCCTCCGCCCGGATCTGGGCCGACACCGAGGTGTTCGTGCTCGGCGGCAGCGGCGCCGTGCGGGTCTTCGCCGTCGTCGCCGACCCCACGGCCTACGCGGAGATCTCCCGCTCGCTCGGGCGCGGCGCCTTCGACCCGGCCGCGCTGTCGGGCGGCACCGGCGGGCCGGACGCGCCCGTGCCGGCCCTGCTCTCCACCGAACTCGCCGAGCGGCTCGGCCCGGGCGCCAACCACCGCCTGCGGCTGCCGAACGGCGGCGAACTGCTCGTCGGCAACGCCGGCACCGTCGACAGCACCCCCGCGCTCCAGGGCGACGGTCGGCTGTTCGTCGTCCTGCCGGCCGCCCCGGCGATCGCCGTCGCCCCCGAACTCGACCGCGCCAACCTCTGGCTGGCCACCGGCTCCGCCGACGAGGGCGAGCTGCGGAAGCTGGTGCGCGAGAAGATCGCCACCGGCACCGAGCGCGATGCCGAGGCCGCCGCGGCCGGCCCGGACGCGCTGCCCGCCGGCTACACCGTGCGCACCAGCGTCGGCGTCACCGCCGAACTCGGCGACGACCCGCTCCAGCGGTCCGCCGGGCGGCTGTTCTGGACCGCCGTCCTCGGCGCGGGCTCGCTCGCCCTGCTCGCCGTCCTGCTCACCCTGGTCAGGGCCGCGCCCGAGCGCACCGCGCTGCTCGCCCGGCTGCGCACCATGGGGCTGCGCCCCCGGCAGGGCCTGACCCTCATCCTGGTCGAGACGCTGCCGCAGACCCTCGTCGCGGCCGTCGGCGGCGGCCTCGTCGCCCTCGGCGCGGTCGCCCTGCTCGGCCCGTCCTTCGACCTGTCGATCCTGGTCGGCGCGGACATCGCGCCCGGCCTGCCGGTCTCCGTCCCGGCGGTCCTGCTGCCGACGGTCGGCCTCGCCGCGCTCGTCTCGGCCGGCATCGTCGCCGAGGCGCTCATCGCGGGGCGCCGCCAGATCACCACCGAACTGCGCGCGGGGGACCAGCGATGAGACCCCCGGTGACCACGCGCCCGCCCGCGACCGACCCGGGTCCGGACCCCAGCCCCGACCCCGACCCCAGCACCCCATCGCCGACGAGAGGAGAGCCGCGGTGAACGGCAGCGCCCAGGACCAGCGGACCGCCCAGGCCCCCACCTTCCAGGAACTCCAGGAACGGGCGCGCGCCGCCGCGGCCGGCCCCAGGGCCGCCCACGGCGCGGACGCCGCCATCGTCTGCGACCGGCTGGTGCGCATCTTCAGCGCCCAGGGCGTCGAGGTGCAGGCCCTGCAAGGCCTCGAACTGACCATCCGGCAGGGCGACCTGGTCGCGCTGGTCGGCGCCTCCGGCAGCGGCAAGTCCACCCTGCTGACCATCCTCGCCGGGCTGGACGTGCCGACCGCCGGCACCGCCACCGTGGCCGGCTGCGACCTGCTGGAGATGTCCCCGCGCGAGCGGCTGCGCTACCGCCGCGAGGTGGTCGGCTTCATCTGGCAGCAGACCGCCCGCAACCTGCTGCCCTTCCTCACCGCCGCCGAGAACATCGCCCTGCCGATGCAGCTGCGCGGCCGGAAGACGCACGGCGGGGCCCGTCAGCAGGCGGCCAGGGTGGCCGAGCTGCTGGAGGCCCTGGAGATCGGCGAACTCGCCTGCCGCCGGCCGAGCGAGATGTCCGGCGGCCAGCAGCAACGCGTCGCCATCGCCGTCGCCATGGCCAACAACCCGCCGGTGCTGCTCGCCGACGAGCCCACCGGCGAGCTGGACTCGGAGACCGGGGCGAGCATCTTCGAGGCCTTCCGCACCGTCAACCGCGACCTGGGCGCGACCGTCGTCATCGTCACCCACGACCCGATGGTGGCCGGCGAGGTCCGCCGCACCGTCGCCATCCGCGACGGCCGCACCAGCAGCGAGGTGCTCCGCCGAACCCTCACCGACGAGCACGGCGAGGAGTCGGTGAACGAGACCGAGTACGTGATGCTGGACCGCACCGGCCGCGTCCAGCTCCCGGCCAAGTTCCTGGAGGCGCTCGGGATGGAGCACCGGGTCGCCGTCGAGCTCGCCCCCGACCACATCGCGGTGCGCCCGGACGACCTCGACGGGCACTGACGGGCGCGGCCGGCCGCCGGCCGCCGGACGCTCCGGGGCTGGGATACTGGACCGGAACGTTCCGCGGTGGCGACAGGTGGTGAGAGGCGGCCCATGAGCAGCAGGGTGAGGGTGCTGAGGAAGCAGAACCGGCTCAGCCTGGAGGCGTTGGCGGCGCAGGTCGGCGTCACCAAGAGCTATCTCTCCAAGGTGGAGCGCGGCCTCAGCGACCCGTCGATCTCCACCGCGCTCAAGCTCGCGCACGCGCTGAAGGTGGACGTCGGGCGGCTGTTCTCGGACGAGGTCGAGCCCGAACTGGTCACCGTGGTGCGGGCCGGCGAGCGGACCCCGATGGCCGCGGGGGCCGCTTCCGGCGGCACGCGCTACGAGGGCATCGCCACCGGGCTGGCCGGCAAGCAGATGGTGCCGTTCATGATGCACCCGCCGCTGGAGCCCGCCGACGCGCCGTTCAAGTCCCATGCGGGCGAGGAGCTCCTCTTCGTCCACGAGGGCACCGCCGAACTGGAGTTCCCGGAGCGGACCGTGGCCCTCGCCCCGGGCGACAGCGTCTACTTCAACGCCGCCCTGCCGCACCGCTGCCGTTCCACCGGCGAGGCGCCGGCCGCGATCCTCGTGGTGATCCACGACGACCCGGCCGGCCCCGGCGACCGCGTCCCCGCGCTGCCCTGACACCGGCGCGGGCCCGAGCCTCAGCGGCGGAAGCGGCGGGCCCGCAGGTACTCGCGGGCGAGCAGGCGCAGCGCGGCGGGCTTGGCCGGGCTCGCGGAGCGGTGGAGCAGCGCGCCGAGGTCGGCGCGCGCGGCGGCGCTGGTGAGCGTCTCCACCTCGACGACGCAGCGGACCATCGGCCGGTGGGCCTCCGGTGCCAGGGCGATGACGGCCCGGCCCTCGGCCAGGGTGCGGTCCGCCGTGTCGAGGAGTTCGCCGAGCAGGGCCCGCACGGCCGGCCGGTCGCGGGCCTGCTCCAGATCGGCCCGGGTGACGCCGTGCCGCTCCAACTGCCGGGCGGGGATCGTCAGCCGGCCGTCCGCGAGGTCCTCGGCGAGGTCGTTGACGAAGTCCAGCCGCTGACTGCCGTCGATGAAGGTCCGGCAGGCGGCCCGGTAGGCGCTCTGGTCGCCGGGCGGGCCGAGCAGCGCGGCGACGACCATGAAGCCCGGCAGCGAGTACCCGTCCACGTAGCGCTGGTAGTCCTCCTCGGTGCCGAACCCGGCGAAGTCGAGGTCGGCGTCCGCCGCCGCGAGGTACTCCAGGACCCGTTCGCGCAGCACGGGGTGGGCGGTGGCGCTGTTGAGCAGCGGGCGCAGTCCGGGGTCGTCGGTGCGGCGGGCGGCGAGGCCGTCGGTGACCGCCCGCCGCCACCGGGCGGCCGCCTCCCGCCGTCCGGCGACCGGGCCGCTGTCGAGCAGGGTGTCGGTGCGGTGCATGAACGCGGCCGCGGTGATCACGTGCGGGACCGTCCGCTCCGGCAGCAGCAGTCCGGCCGCCACCGCGACCTCCCGCCGGTAGCGGGTCACCTGCTCGCGCTGGCGCCCGTACTCGGCCCGCAACCCGGGCTCCCGGATCCCCGCCGCGTCCAGCGCCCGCTCCCACCTGCCCACCCGGCCCACCGTTCCTCTCGTGTCGAAAGGCCCGAGCCTAGTCAGCGCACCGCCCGGACACCTATTCGGTGCCCGGGCGGTGCGGGTGGGGGCCTCAGGCCGCGGCGGCGAGCAGTTCGGCGAGGCGGGCGGTGCCGGACTCGTCGAGGGGCAGCAGCGGGGGGCGCGGGGTACCGGCGTCGAGGCCCAGCAGGGCCAGGCCGGCCTTGACGGTGGTGGGCAGGCCGCCGCGGAGGATGAACTCCAGGACGGGGAGCTGGCGGTAGAAGGCCTCGCGGGCGGCGTCCAGGTCGCCGACGCGGACGGCGCGGTGGAGTTCGAGCACCGGGCCGGGGATGAGGCAGGGTGCGGCGGTGCACCAGCCGGCCGCTCCGGCGGCGAAGGCCTCCAGCGCGAGCGGGTTGCTGCCGTTGTAGAACGGCAGCGCGCCGTCGGTGAGCTGGGTGAGCCGGTGCATCCGCTGCACGTCGCCGCTGCTCTCCTTGACCATGGTGATGTTCTCCACCCGCCGGACCAGCGAGACCATCAGCTCGGGGGAGAGGTCGATGCCGCTGGTGGCCGGGTTGTTGTAGATCATCACCGGGACGGAGACGGCGTCGGCGACCTCGGTGAAGTGCCGGACCACCTCGCGTTCGTCGAGCTTCCAGTAGGACTGCGGCAGCACCATCACCGCGTCCGCGCCCGCCCGTTCGGCGAAGCGGGCGCGCCGTACGGCGTTGCGGGTGGTGAGGTCGGCGACGCCGACCACGGCGGGCACCCGGCCGGCGACGGCGGCGAGCGCGGTCTCGGCGGTGGTGTACCACTCCTCGTCGTCCAGGTAGGCGCTCTCGCCGGTGGAGCCGAGCGGGGCGACGGCGTGGCAGCCGGCGTCGACCAGCCGGTTGACGAGGGCGGTGAGGGCGTCGGTGTCGACGCCGCCCGCCTCGCCGGGGGCGAACGGGGTCACCGGGTAGGCGATGATCCCCTCCAGGACGAGTCCGGCCATCTCAGGCACCTCCCTCGGTGCGGGCGACGGTGGCGAGCGCGTCGCCGTGGCCGGCCCGCAGGGCGCGGCGGACGTAGTAGGCGAAGTTGGCCTGGCTGCGCTTGGGGGTGGAGGTCCAGTCGTGGGCCTCGCGGGCGAGGGCCGCGGGTATCTCCTGGATCCGGCCGGCCGCCGAGGCGAGCAGTTGGAGCCGGGCGGCCCGCTCGAAGAGCACGGCGAGGGTGCAGGACTCCTCGACGCCGCCGGTGGCCACCAGCATCCCGTGGTGGGCGAGCAGCAGGGCGCGCTTGTCGCCGAGCGCGGCGGAGATGATCCCGCCCTCCTCGTTGCCGACCGGGATGCCGGGCCAGCTCTCCAGGAAGGCGCAGTCGTCGTACAGCGGGGTGAGGTCCATGTGCGAGACGGCCAGGGGCGTTTCGAGCATCGACAGCGCCGAGATGTGCGGCGGGTGGGTGTGGATGATGCAGGCGACGTCGGGGCGGGCCCGGTAGACCCAGCTGTGGAAGCGGTTGGCGGGGTTCGCCATGCCCTCGCCGTCGAGGACGTTGAGGTCCTCGTCCACCAGCAGCAGGTTGTCCTCGGTGATCTCGTCGAAGCCGAGTCCGAGCCGCTGGGTGTAGTACGTGCCGGGGCGTTCGGCGCGGGCCGTGATCTGTCCGGCCAGGCCGGAGTCGTGGCCGGCGTCGAACAGGATCCGGCAGGTGAGGGCGAGCTTCTGGCGGATGGTCCAGCCGTTGTCGGGGATGGCGGTGCTCATCCTGCGTTGTGCGAGGTCGACCAGGTCCGCCTTGGCGGTGGTCATGGTGTCGGCCATGCCGTGGTTCTCCTTCGTCCGGGCGGGCGGCATGCGGGTGTCCACGGGCTGGCGAGGGACGACCTGGTGAACACGTTGTTCACCATAGGACACTTCGTGTCCTGCTGTCGACGGCGAATCCCGGTGGAGCCCTCCGGGGGCGGTGAGGGCGAGATGAGGAGACGTCAGTTCCCGTCGCCCATGCGGCGGATCAGACCGGAACGCTCGGCATCCGAACGCAGGTCACCGCCGGGGGCGTCACGGGTGGCGCGGTCGCCGCGGGCCGCGGCCGTGCAGAGGGCGAAGACGAGCAGCGCGCTCGCCGCGACGGCGAGGATGCCCAGGGCGGTCAGGACGCGGAGCCAGGTCACGGAAGGTGCCTCCAGAGGGACGGTGCGAGGGAGTGCCGCCGGTGATATCGGCAGACCGGCCCGCCGGGTCGAGCGTCCACGGGCGGTTCCGGCGGGCGACCGCCGCGCTGACGGCCGTGCGCGCGGGCGGTCGAAGCGCGCACGGCGTACGCCAGGCCGGGCCGTGCGCCCCGGGCGCCCGTCGGCTCGCGTGCCGGCCCCGCCGGCACCAGCCCGGTGTACGTCGCCGCCACGTCCAGCCCTCCGCCCACCGCGCCCCGGCCGTCCCGAAATTGACGCATCCTCACAAACCGGCGACAACCCTAGGGCGCCCGGCCCGGTCGCGGGTATCGGACGCACCCGTTCGGGTGAGGCCCCGCCGCGGCCCCGCCGGGGCCGCCCGCTGCGAGCGGCGGCGCAGCCGGGAACCGAGCGCGAGCGCGCGGGCGTGGATTGTTATCGTTCCGGGTCGGACACGGACGGGATGAGAGCGCAGCATGGACAGGTCGGCCATCGCGGATGGGCCGGGGGCGGCGGGCCCACCGGCCGCGGGCCGGGCGGCGGGAGCGGGGATGGAACCGCGGGGCCTGGTGGACCTGCGCGGCGAGCACGGAGCGCCCTTCGCCGCCCACTACCCCGGCGACGCGGTCGTGATGGTCTCCGGACTTCCCGGCAGCGGCAAGAGCACCCTGCTGCACCGCTGGTCCGCCCGCGCCCCGCACGTCGCCACCGTCGACCCGCGCGCGGTGCACGAGGCCTGCGCCGCCGTCATGCCGGACCGCCTGCCGTACGCGGTCTACCGGCCCTGGGCCCGGCTGGAGCACTTCCGCCTGCTGCGCCGCTCGGTGCGCCGGGGCGGGCCGCTGCTGGTGCACGACTGCGGCAGCCGGGCGTGGATGCGCCGCTGGCTGGCCCGCGAGGCCGCCGGGCAGGGGCGGGAACTGCACCTGGTGCTGCTCGACGTGGGCGAGGCCGCCGCGCTGGCCGGCCAGCGGGCGCGCGGCCGCCGGGTGTCGCGGCGGGCCTTCGCCCGGCACCGGCGGGGCCTCGGCCGGCTCCTCGGCGCGCTCACCGCGCACGCGCTCACCGCGCACGCGCGCGGCGCCGCCGCGACGCCCGTGCCGGAGGCGGTGTCGGTGCTGCTGCTGGACGGCGCCTCCCGCTCACGGGCGGCCGAGGCGCGCTTCGGGGGGTGTCCGGCGGCGGCACATCCGGTGATCGGTTGACGCGGGTGCGGGTCGGCCGGGGAGACTGTGCCCCGAGAAGATCCCGTCGATCCGTCAGCCGCGAGGGAGTGCCCCCATGTCCGGCCGCACCGCCGTCACCGACAACCTCTGGTTCCGCCGATTCCACCCCTTCGACGCGGCGCCGGTCCGGGTCGTGATGTTCCCGCACGCGGGCGGCTCGGCCGGGTTCTTCCGGGACTGGTCGGCCGCGCTGTCGCCGTACGCCGATGTGCTCGCCGTCCAGTACCCCGGCCGGCTGGACCGGATCGACGAGGGGCCGCTGGACTCGCTGCCCGAGCTCGCCGAGCGCGTCTACGCGGAGCTGCGGCCGTGGGCCGACCGGCCGCTCGTGCTGTTCGGGCACAGCATGGGCGCGGCGGTCGCCTTCGAGGTGGCCCGCCGCTTCGAGCGCGACGGCGTGACCGGACCGGTGCGGCTGTGCGTCTCGGGCAGCCGGGCGCCGTCCGAGCCGCGTGACTCCGCGGTGCACCTGCTGCCGGACGACGGGCTGCTCGCCGAGCTGGGCCGGCTCGGCGGCACCGACGCGCGGCTGCTGGCCGACCCGGACCTGCGGGCGCTGATCCTGCCGTCGCTGCGCGCCGACTACAAGGCCATCGAGACGTACGTCGCCGGACGGGAGGAGAGCGTCGCGGTGCCGGTGACCGCGCTGACCGGCGATGCCGACCCGCGGGTGACGCTGGACCAGGCGCGCGACTGGGCCCTGCACACCACCGGCGCCTTCGACCTCCACGTCTTCCCGGGCGGTCACTTCTACCTGACCCCTGAGCGCCGCGCGGTCCTGGAGGTCGTGACGCCCCACCTGCGGGGCTGAGGGCGCCGGTGGGCGCGGGCGTCACCCGCGCCCGCGCCTTCGCCGGCGCGGTTCAGGGGCGGCCGAGCGCCTGCTCCAGCAACTCCTGGAGGGCGCCGCGCTGATCGGGGCGCAGCCCGGCCAGCGGCGAGTCCGCGGCGAGCGAGGCGAGCAGCCGCTCGCGCAGGGCGGTTCCCTCCGCGGTGAGGACCAGCAGGCGGGCGCGCCGGTCGGTGGGGTGCGGCCGGCGTTCGACCAGGCGCTGCCGCTCCAGCCGGTCGACGACGAAGGTGGCGTTGGAGGGCTCGCAGCTCATCCGCCCGGCGAGCTCCCGCATGGTCATCGGGCCGGTCAGCTCGCGCAGCGCGGTCGCCTGCGGCGCCGTCAGCCCGAGGGCGGCGGCGTGGTCGCGCAGGTGGTCGGCGATCTGCTGGGCGAGCCCGTTCACCAGGCCGCACAGCGCGCGCTCGGCGACGGTCCGCCCCTCCGGCTGCTCCTGGTGCGGCGTCATGCCGGCCATCGTATCGCCCGGATGCGTCAAGCCAGAACCATTCAAGCTTGAATGTTTCAGGCGGGGAAGCCTAGGCTGGCCCGGTCGACGGCGGACCCGGATCGGGGGAGGGCTCATGGCGGACCGGTCGGGTGCGGCGGGGGAGCGGTGGCACCGGCCGGGGGTGCTGCGGTCGCTGTGGCTCGGCGGGACGCGGGTCTCCTACGTGCCGGACGGCGAACTGCGGCTCCCGCCGGCCGCCGCGTTCCCGGCCGCCGGCGCGGAGTTCTGGGCCGCCCGTCCCGAGTACCTGGACGACTCCGGCCTCCTCGTGCTGGGCATCGGCGCGCTGCTGGTGGAGCGGGGGGACCGCTGCCTGCTGATCGACGCGGGGTTCGGGGCCGAGGCGCGGCCGCTCCTTCCGGACGTGCCGGGCAGCGTGATCCGCGGGGGCGCGCTCCTCGCGGGCCTGGCCGAACTCGGGCGCCGGCCGCAGGAGATCGAGGCGGTGGCCGTCACCCATCTGCACCCCGACCACCTCGGTTGGGCCTGGCGGCCCGCACCGGACGGCGGTGCGCCCGTCTTCGCGCACGCCGACCACCTGGTCGCCGCATCCGAGTGGGCCGCCCGGGACGACGGCGGCCCGTCGGAGGAGGCCGCCGCGCTCGCGCCGTACGTCCGGACCGTGACGGACGGCCAGGAGGTCTTCCCCGGGGTGCGGGTGCGGATCACCGGCGGCCACACCGCCGGGCACGCGGAGTACCTGATCGAGGGCGGCGGGCGGCGCCTGATCGCCTTCGGTGACGCGATGCACTCGCCCGTCCAGGTCGTCCACCCCGAGTGGCGGTTGGCCGTCGACCACGACCCCGTCCTGGCCGCGGCCCACCGCACCCGGCTGATCCGGGAGTTGACGGAGCCCGACGTACTCGGCTTCGGCCTGCACTTCGCCGACGTGGTGTTCGGCCGGGTGGCGTCGGGCGGCGACGGCCCGGCCTGGTGTCCGGTGGACGCCTGAGCGCCCCGCCCAGGGGGGGCGTCAAAAAAGTTGACACGCTTGTGACAAAAGGTCATGCGTAAAGCCTTCCCCAAGTGCTCGCCGTTCTGGCATGTTGCGTTCAAGCCCCGTGTGATCCCCTCAAGCACGGGCCGATCGGAGGACGCACGTGTCACCCCTGATACCCCGCCTGACGCCCCGCCCGATAGCCCTGCGGGTCGGCCGCCCCACCGCCGCGCTCGCCCTGCTCGCCGCCGCGGCCCTGGCGGCCCCCGCGACCCTGGCCGCCGCCGCTCCCGCCGCCGCCGCCCCGGTGGGGACGGTTCCGGCCGCTCCAGTGCCCGTCCCGCAGGCCCCGGCCCAGGTCGCCGCCGCCCCGGCGAGCGCCCCGCAGGCCGCCGCCGGCTGGGCCGCCGGGACCCGCGCCTACCTGGTGATCAGCGCCCCCGCCGACATCGCCGCCGCCAGGACCGCGGTGACCGCCAACGGCGGCACCGTCTTCGCGAGCTACGACGCGATCGGCGTCGTCGTCGCCCACGCGACCTCCGGCACCTTCGCCACCACGCTGCGCGCCGTGCCCGGCATCCAGCAGGTCGGCGCCACCCGGACCTCGGACGTCCCGGCCGACGCCTACAACCCGGCGCTGCCGGCCAACCCCGCACAGTCGGCCACCACCCTCACCGAGACCAACCGCTGGGACATGACCCAGATCAAGGCCGACCAGGCCTGGGCCGTCTCCACCGGCTCGCCCACCGTCAAGGTCGGCGTGCTGGACACCGGCGTCGACGACCAGCACCAGGACCTCGCGCCCAACTTCGACGCCGCCGATTCGGTCTCCTGCGCGTACGGCAAACCCGACACCCGGGCCGGCGCCTGGCGCGACGTGGACACCCACGGCACCCACGTCGCCGGCACCATCGCCGCCGCGAAGAACGGCAAGGGCGTCATCGGCGTGGCCCCCGCCGTCAGGATCGCCTCGGTCCGAATAGCCGAGCCGACCAGCACGCTGTTCTTCGCCGAGAACACCGTCTGCGGCTTCGTCTGGGCGGGCGACCACGGCTTCAAGGTCACCAACAACAGCTACTACACCGATCCCTGGCAGTTCAACTGCCCGGACAACCTGGACCAGGCGGCCATCATCGAGGGCGTCCGCCGCGCCCAGGAGTACGCCGAGGGCAAGGGCTCGCTCCAGGTCGCCGCGGCCGGCAACTCCAACTACGACCTCGCCAACAAGACCACCGACAGCGAGAGCCCCAACGACTCGACCAAGGTCACCCGGACCATCACCAACGCCTGCCTGGACATCCCGACCGAACTGCCGGGCGTGGTGACCGTCTCCGCGATGGCCAGTGGCACCGCCAAGGCCTCCTACTCCAACTACGGCCGGGGCGTCATCGACGTCGCCGCGCCCGGCGGGGACGGCGCCACCGGCGTCTACTCCACGCTGCCCGGCGGCAGGTACGGCACCAAGAGCGGCACCTCGATGGCCTCCCCGCACGTGGCCGGCGTCGCGGCGCTGCTCGCGAGCGCCAACCCCTCGTCCACCCCGGCCGACCTGCGGGCCAAGCTCGCCGCCCAGGCCAACGACCTGGCCTGCCCCGCGTCCGACAGCCGCTGCACCGGGACCACCGCCGTCAACGGCTTCTTCGGCGAGGGCCAGGTCGACGCCCTCAAGGCGGTCGGCGGCGCGACCACGCCCACCGGCAAGTACTTCGAGACCCTGACCGACACGGCGATCACCGACAACGCCACGGTGGACAGCCCGCTCGCCGTCACCGGCGTCGGCGGCAACGCCCCCGCGACCCTCAAGGTCGGCGTCGACGTCAAGCACACCTACCGCGGCGACCTGGTCCTCTCCCTGGTCGCCCCGAACGGCACGGTCCACCTGCTGGAGGACTTCCCGAACGGCGACAGCGCCGACGACGTCGCCAAGACCTACCTGGTGAACGCCGCCGCCGACCCGGCCGACGGCACCTGGAAGCTGCGGGTCAAGGACGGCGCCTCCGGCGACGTCGGCAGGATCGACGCCTGGAACCTCACCTTCTAGGCGCCCTCCGCTGTCCTGGTTCGGCTACCGGGGAACCAGGACAGCGGGGCGTCAGCCGGCCGGGGGGCCCGGCACCAGCGGGCCGGTGAGGTAGCCGTCGTCGTAGTCGTCCGAGTCGACGTTCGCGGTGATCGAGCTGGTCGCGCCCGACAGCAGGCCGAGCACCAGGAAGGCCACCAGCAGTCCGCGCCCCGCGCCGCTCAGGACCAGCGGGCGGGTCGCCGACACCGGCCCGCCCGGCTCGGAGCCCGGCTCGTCGCCGAACAGCCGCTTCGGGTAGGCGGCGGTCAGCATCAGCAGGTAGGCCAGGTAGCGCATGCGGTAGCGCAGGACGGCCGCCGTCGCCTCGAACAGCGGCTGCGGCATCCGCCCGAGGATCAGCACCACCAGCCAGCTGATCCAGCCGACCACCCACCAGCCGGCGAAGAGCAGCCCCTGGACGATGGCCGCCGGGATGACCAGGATCAGCCGGAACAGCACCGCGAGGCGGTTGAGCTCGCCCGGCCGCAGCCCCACCTGGGCCGGGTAGTCGGGGGCGCGGAAGGCGAACGGCGGATAGCGGTCGTGGGTGAGCATGAGGTAGCTGCTCACCCTGGTCTCGTACGGCAGGTACGCCGAGAGGTAGTCGGCGGCGAATCCCGGCAGGCGGCCCAGCACCAGCGCGCCGAACCAGCCGATGACCGCCACGAAGAAGGCCACCACCGACAGCACCCAGGTCACGATGAACTGCGGGATCAGCAGCAGGACCCGCACCAGCACGGTCAGCCGGTTCTGCGGTCCGGGGGCGGGCAGGTCGAGCGGGGGCAGCCACTCGCGCTGGTCGGGGGCGGCGGTGGGGGGAGCCTGCCACATCGGGGGCCTCCAGGTCTCGGCACCGGGCGGACGGCGCGACGGGGCCGCGCGTGCTGAAGCCGCGCGTGCTCCGAAGATCGCAGCCCCGCTCCGGTGCGCGCGCGCTGCACTGCTCCGTTCGGCGGCGCCACGGCCTGTCCGCTCCGGTCATTTCGACATCCGATCCGACAAGCGGGTGGCTGCCAAACAGTGGCGTGACGGACATCGGGCGAGCAGGTTCGAACGATTCCGGTCGAAACCCCATCGGAGGCGGTCGGCGAGGCAGCATCGCTCCGAGGACGACCGGGTCTCCACCCGATCGCCTGTCATGTTCGGGGCGCATTGACCGAGGGGGTGCCGGATTGCCGGCGATCGACGACGACCACCTGCCCGACCCTTCCGACGGGGACGGCCCGCCCGCGCCGGGCGGCGCAGACCTCGGAGAGCTCTCCGACTTCGGCGCCTTCCTGCGGCTCTCCGCCGACCTCACCGGCTTCGACGAGACGGAACTGCGCGACACCGGCATGGCACACGAACACCACCGCACCCTCCTCGCCCACCGCGTCCGCGACGAACACGACCTGCTCCACCTCTGGTACGTCGGCGCCTGGCCGGACGAACCGCCCTCCTCGCCCCGCGCCCACGACCGCGGTCTGATGTGGCGCACCTTCGACGGCGCCGCCCCCGGCAGCGCCGCCCCCGGCCACGGCAGCTGGGCCGACGCCCCGCACGGCGGAGGCGACCGATGAACCGGCCGCCGGAACGCCACCCCGAGGACGGCGACCGCCCCTGGGACGTGATCGTGGTCGGCGCGGGCCTCGCCGGCACCCTGGTCGCCCATCGCCTCGGCGCCCACGGCCACCGCGTACTCGTCCTGGAAGCCGGCCACGCCGTCCCCGGCGCCGCCACGACCACCACCGCGTACCGGGCCGCCGGCGGCGGCACCCCCACCTCGCCCTACCCGCGCAGCGCGGACGCCCCCTCCCCGGACGTCGACGACCTCACCGGCCTGCCCGACGGCGGCTTCACCGCCGGCGGCCACCTCGTCCAGCGCGGCCCGCTGCCCTACGCCAGCGGCTACCTGCGCGCCAACGGCGGCACCGGACTGCTCTGGACCGGCCTCACCCCGCGCATGCACCCCGAGGACTTCCGCACCGCCGACCTCGGCCACGGCCGCAACTGGCCGATCGGCTACCACGACCTCGAACCGTACTACCGGCAGGCCGAACAGGAGCTCGGCGTCGCCGCCGACGCCGACCAGCAGCGCCACGACGTCGGCCTGCCCATCCCCGACGACTACGCCTTCCCGATGCGCCCCGTCCCCGCGAGCCACCTCGACCGCACACTCGCCCGCGCCCTCGACGGCCGGACCGCCCGCGACCCGGCCGCCGACCGGGACGCCCGGCTCACCGTCAGCACCACCCCGCACGCCCGCAACGCGCCGCCCACCCCGGGCGCCCCCGGCGCCGTACCCGCCCACCCGACCGGCCCGCTCTGCCAGGGCGCCGCCAACTGCGTCCCGGTCTGCCCCACCGGCGCCAAGTACACCCCGCTGCGGACCCAGGCCCGCTGGGCGCCCGGCGTACGGCTGCGCACCGACGCGGTGGTGAGCCGGGTCCTCGTCGACGCCGCCACCGGCCGCGCCACCGGCGTCGAGTACCACACCGGCGGCACCGTCCACCGGGTCCGCGCCGACCTGGTCGTGCTCGCCGCCCACGCCATCGAGAACGCCCGGCTGCTCCTCCTCTCCGGCCTCGCCAACCGCGGCGACCGGGTCGGCCGCAACCTGATGGACCACCCGGCGCTGCTCACCTGGGGCCTGCTGCCGCAACCGACCGGCCCCTACCGGGGACCGGGCTCCACCAGCGGTCTGGAGGCCTTCCGGTTCGGCCCCGGCCGCGCCCGCCGGGCCCCCTTCCGGATCGAGATCGGCAACTGGGGCTGGTCCTGGGCCGGCCGGCCGCCCCAGGCCGAGACCGCGGGGCTGCTGCGCGCCGGGCTGCGCGGCAAGGAGCTCCGCGAACGCCTCGGCGACCGGCTCGGCCGTCAGTTCTCGCTCCAGTTCGAGCTGGAGCAGCCCGCCGACCCGGCCAACCGGGTCACCCTCGACCACACCCGCCGCGACCCGCTCGGACTGCCGCGCCCCGCGCTGCACTACGACCTGTCGGCCTACGTCCGGCACGGCATGGCCTCCGCCCGGGCCGTCTCCGACCAGCTGTTCGCCCTGCTCGGCGCCGAGGACCACACCCGCTACGAGGCCGGCCCCGGCTGGCCCGGGCGCCTCGAACACCTGGGCCGGGCCTACGCCTACCGGGGCGCAGGCCACGCCGGCGGCACCCATGTGATGGGCGACGCGCCGGGGGACTCCGTGGTCGACCAGTGGCAGCGCTGCTGGGACCATCCCAACCTCTACGCCGTCGGCTGCGGCTCGATGCCCTCCCTCGGCACCTCCAACCCCTCGCTCACCATGGCGGCGCTCGCCCTGCGCAGCGCCGACCGCATCCACCGCGAGCTCACGGCGTTGCACCGGGCGGCCGTCCTCGCGCGCCCCGTCCTCGCGCCCTCCGCCCCGACCACGCCCCCGCCCCCGTCCCCGCCCGCAACCCCGTCCCCGAACCCGTCCCTGTCCCCGAACCCGTCCAGGGAGCCCTCATGACCGGTCTGCCGCTGCCGCCCGTGCCGGAGCCGTACTACCTTCCCTTCCACTACGGTGCCCTGCACAACATCGGCGTGGACTTCCTGGTCGAGCCCGGACCGGTGCGGGTGCTGCTCGCCGAACGCCATCCCGCGCTGGCCGCCGCCGACTTCGGCGGCCTGGCCTGCGTCTCGCTCAACTACCAGCTCTACTTCGCCCAGTACCCGACCGGCGGCGGCATCACCGAGGAGGTGGAGATCAACGTCATCGCCCACCCGGCGTCCGCCGCCGACCGGCTCCCGGCCGTCGACTACGGCCAGTACGCCCGGGGCCACGACCAGACCAGGCTGCTCGGCATCGCCCGCCTCCACGTGCTCTGCGACAACCCGCTCGCCATCGACGCGGGCACCGTCCTCTACGCCGAACCCAAGCACCCGGGCTGGTTCACCGCCGTCCTGCCCTCGCTCAACGCGGCCGCCGTGCACGACCGCTGGTCCTTCGTCTGCCACCGGGCCGGCCTCGGGCCGGACGGCCTGCGGCGGTACGACGAGGAACTCTTCGCCGTCGAGGCGGACCTCGCCGGACTCGACGGCGAGCCGGTCGTCAACACTCCGGTCACCGGCTACGGCACCGACCCGGAAGGGCGGCTGCTGGCCGGTCCGCTGACCGTCCACCAGCCCTACCGCTTCCACCCGCTCGACACCCGCACCGCCGACCGGATCCGGCTCACCCTCGGTCGGCCGGGCCCGGAGCCGGGGGACCGCAGCCGGCAGGCCGCGACCGACCTCGCCCGGCTGGTCGGCGGCGCGCCCGCCGCCGGGGTGTGGACCTACCAGTCCGCCCCGGTCGCCGCGCACCACCGCCCGTACTACGTCCGCTGACCCGGAACCGGCCCGCTGTCGCGCCAACTGGCGGGCGAGCGGTTGAAATTCATTCCATCAGGTGAAGCAGGCGGCGGCGGGTCGTCCGCCCCGCCGCCGCTCGCCGATAGTGGGAGACCGATCGGGCACCGAGTGTCCCGACGTACGGAGATACGGAGAGAAGGAGCGGCACATGCGGACCGAGGCCACCCAGCGGATCGATCTCGTCTTCGGCCTGTTCGACGCCAACGGCAACGGTGTGATCGACATCGGGGACTTCGACCTGATGTCCAAGCGCGTGGTCGAGGCCGCGGTCGATTCGGACGAGGCGGACAAGGACGCCATCCGCGCCGCGTTCCGGCGCTACTGGGTGACTCTGGAGACGGAGTTGGACGCCAACGGCGACGGCGTGGTCACCCGGGAGGAGTTCCGCGGCTTCGTCCTGACGCCCGAGCGCTTCGGCCCGACGATCGGGCAGTTCGCCGACGCCCTGGCAGCCCTGGGCGACCCGGACGGCGACGGCCTGGTCGAACGCCCGCTGTTCAGCGCCCTGATGACCGCGATCGGCTTCGGGCACGCCAATATCGACGCCCTCTTCGACGCCTTCGAGCCGACCGCCGACGACCGGATCGCGGTGGCCACCTGGGCGGAGGGCATCCGTGACTACTACGCGCCGGACAAGGCCGGCATCCCGGGGGACCACCTGGTGGGCACCCCGGCCACCTGATCCGTCCGGCAGCGGCACCCCGCCCGTTTCCGGACCAGTCGACGACCAGCCGAGGAGCAGTGTGAAACCAGCAGTCGGACTCGCCGTGGGACGTGGAACGGGCGCGGAGCTCGCGGCCGTCTTCGAACGGGTCCTGCACCGGATAGCGGCCCTGTACGGCACCGGGGTCGAGATCGTCAGATCCCCGCGGACCTACCACTCGTACGTCTCGCTCCGTGAGGAGGTGGGCGACGTCGAGCGGATCCGCGCGCTGACCGAGGAGGACGCCCGCCACTACGAGCGGTTCTGCCGCGAACGCGCGCGGCTCGGCACGACGGCCGTCTTCCGCACGGCCGTCAACGCCCAGTCGCTCTACCTGGTCCGCCGGCGCCTCCAGGCCGTCAAGGTCGAGCCGATCGCCGCCGGGGACGGTTCGCTGCTGCTGGTCAGGGACCAGGCCCAGGGCTTCTACACCGGAGAGAACCGGCACGCCCCGGGCGTGGTCACCCGCACCATGGAGTTCAGCCGGGAGATCACCGGCAAGGTGCTCGACTTCGCCGTCCGGCGCGCCCGGCGGCTGTGGCCCGACGGCGGACCCGCCCGGGTGGTGATGGCCTACAAGTTCCACCTGCTGGACGGCGCCCTGGACGACTGGGTGGGCGAGATCGCGCGCGGGCTCGGCGTCGAGGTCCGGCTGTTCCAGCCCGACACGGTCAACCGCAACCTGATCACCCACGGCCTCGGCGACCGGACGGTCGTCGTGGCGGGCAACGAGTGGGCCGACATCATGCACGTCGTCCTGCTGGACCGTTTCGGCGGCGAGCGGCAGGAGAGCCGCTACACCGAGAACGTCCACCTGCACCCGGAGCTGCGGGAGTTGGTGGAGTACCAGACCGTGCACGGCTCCGCCGACGACCTCGCGGGCAAGGACACCGTCAACCCCGTCGCCACCCTGCGCGCCGCCGCGGCGATCGCCGAGCGGCACGCGGGCTGCCCGGGCGCGGTGGCCGCCGTCGAGGCCGCCCTGGCCGCCGCCGAGCAGCGGGGCGTGCGGACACCCGACCTCGGCGGACGGCACTCCACCACCGCCGTGGTCGACGCCGTGCTCGACGCCCTGACGGCGCGGGCGGCCGCGGCCGGCCCGCTGCCGATCGGCGGGCCGCGCCCCGCCGGTGACGCGCAGGCCGCCAGTGATGCGCAGCCCGTCGGTGATGCGCAGCCCGCCGGTGGTGCGCTGCCTGACGCCGGAACGCTGCCCGTCGGTGGTCCGCCGCCCGTGGCCGTCCTCGCGGACCGGCCGTGAGCGCCGTGCCGGACCGGACGGCGCTGGTCGTGGTCGACCTGCAGAACGACTTCTGCGCCGGCCCCGTCGCCGCGGCCCGCTACCCGGGGGACCCGGAGCGGCTCACCGTCGTGGCGGCCAACGCCGCCCGGGCCGTCGAGACGGCGCGGGCGCACGGCACCGAGGTGCTCTTCGTCCGCTTCCTCGGCGACCCCGAGCACCAGGGCGCCGCCTGGCGCCACCGGGACGCCGTGCTCGGCAAGCCCCCCAAGTGCCTCGACGGGAGCTGGGGCGCCGAGTTCCACGGCGTGGCGCCGGAGCCCGGCGAGGCGGTGTTCACCAAGTACGCCTGCTTCGACGCCTTCCTCGGCGAGGGCTTCGGCCCGTACCTCACCGGGCGCGGGATCGGGCACCTGGCGTTCGCGGGCGTGTTCGCCGACGTCTGCGTGGACAGCACCGCGCGCACCGCCTTCCAGAAGGGCCTCCATGTGACGCTGCTCCGGGACTGCACCGCCGCCCTGCACTACCCGGACGAGGAGGTCCTGAGCTTCATGGGCCGTGTCTACGGCGCCCGCGTCACCACCCACGACCGACCCGCCGTCTGGACACGGCACCCCGAGCAACTGGAGCGCCCATGACCCCCGCCGCGGCCGCCCCCGCCGGCACCGGTGCCACCACCGGTGCCACCATCGGAGCCGCCACCGGGGTGGCCCTTGCCGCCCCCTGCGGCGGCTCCGGCGGCTCCGGCGTCGACGAGGGCGTCGGACTGACCGCGCTGCTGGTCGCCGCCGCCCGCGCGATCGAGAGCCGTCGCCCCGACGCGCTGGCCCGCGACCCGCTCGCCGAGCACTTCGTCCGCGCCGCCCGCGCCTCCGCGCACTGGCCGGTCCACCCCCGGGACGTCCCGCGGGGCGCGGACGGCGCGGACGACCCGCTGTGGGGGCGGCTCGGCGGCTACTTCGCGCTGCGGACCAGGGCCCTGGACGACCACCTGCTGCGGGCCGCCCAGCTCGGCGCCCGCCAGGTGGTGCTGCTCGGGGCCGGGCTGGACGCGCGGGCCCACCGGCTGGACTGGCCGCCAGGCACGACCGTCTTCGAGCTCGACCGGGCCCGGGTGCTCGGGTTCAAGCAGCAGGTCCTGGACCGGGTCGGCGCGCGGCCGACGGCCCGGCGGGTGCCGGTCGCCTGCGACCTGCGCCTGGACTGGGCCGCCGCCCTGACCGCTGCCGGTTTCCGCCCGGGCGAGCCGACCGCCTGGCTCGCCGAGGGCCTGCTGCTCTACCTGCCGGCCGCCGCCGAGCGGCGCCTGATCGCCACCGTGGACCGGTTGAGCGCGGCCGGCAGCAGCCTGGCCTACGAGGTGAAGCTCGGCATGGAGCCCGCCGCCGTGCGCCGCAACCCCGTCTACCTCGCGGCCCGCGACCGGCTCGGCATCGACCTGCTGGTGCTGTTCGACGAGGAGCCCCGGCCCGACACCGCCGCCGACCTGGCCGCCCGGGGCTGGGCCACCGTCACCCACACCCCGTTCGAGTTCACCCGCCACTACGGCCGCGGCCCGCGCCCCGAGCCGGACGACGCGCTCGCCGCCAACCGCTGGTGCTTCGCCTCGCGCGGGCCGCTGCCAGGCCCGCGCCGCCCGGGGCCGGCCCCGCTCTGACCCGGGCCCCCGCCGGCCGGACGTCCGGTCCCGCCGACGGGACGTCACCAGGTCCGTGCCGCCGGCGGCACCCGTTCGCGGACCAGCGCGACGTGCGGGTTGGCGGACGGGCCCGGGCGCCGCACCACGTGCGCGGTGTTGATCGGCGGGTCCTCGGGCCGACGTCCGGCATCGGCTTTCCGATTGGTGCCCGCCGTCGGGCGGGCCTACCGTCGAGGGCGTCGGCCGCGTTGACGTTCCGGGGTGTGCTTCGTCAGGAGGTGCACGGTGGACGCCCCGCAGGCGCGGGCCGACCGACGCGTCGAAGCGGCCGTCGAACTGCCGAGCGAAGACCCGGAGACCCCCGATGTCGAAGAAGATCCTTTTCGTGATGACCGGCGCCGACCACTGGACGCTCGCCGACGGCACCCTGCACCCGACCGGTTTCTGGGCCGAGGAGGCCGCCGCGCCGTACGAGGCGTTCAAGGCGGCCGGCCACACCGTGACCGTGGCCACCCCGGGCGGTGTGGTGCCGACCGTCGACACCGCCAGCCTCGCCCCCGAGTTCAACGGCGGGGAGGAGGGCGCGCGGCGGGTCGCGGAGGTGCTGGCCGGCGCCGAGGAGCTCAAGAGCCCGATCGCGTTGGAGGACGTGCGCCTGGACGACTACGACGCCGTCTTCTACCCCGGCGGCCACGGCCCGATGGAGGACCTGGCCGTCAACGCCGACTCCGGCCGCCTGCTGGTCCGGGCGCTGAAGTCCGGCAAGCCGCTCGGCGTGGTCTGCCACGGCCCGGCCGCGCTGCTGGCCGCGGTCGAGGAGGACGGCGGCAACGCCTTCAAGGGCTACCGGGTCGCGGCCTTCACCAATGACGAGGAGACCCAGGCCGGCCTCGCCGCGAAGGCCGAGTGGCTGCTGGAGACCCGCCTCGTCGAGGCCGGTGTCGACGTCCAGGTCGGCGAGCCCTGGGCCCCGCACGTGGTCGTCGACCGCAACCTGGTCACCGGCCAGAACCCGGCCTCCGCCGCCCCGCTCGCCGCCGAACTGCTGAAGAGGCTGGCTGGCTGACGCGCCGGCGCCGACCGCCCGGAGCAGCTCCTGGACGCCGCCTTCCGGCCGCGCGGGGACTCCCCGCACACCGCCGAACTCCTCACCACCGCGGCCCCCACCTCGACGCCCACCTCGCCCTCGCCGCCGACCACCCCACCCTCGTGCCCCACCTCGTCCACGCCTTCTGGCCCTGGTACCTGCGCGAACGCAACCACGGCACCTGGATCACCCACCACACCACCGCCCTCCACCTGCTGCTGCGCCGCCAAAAGCATGGTGAGGTGTCAAGGAGCAGCGAGCCCATCGTGGCAGGCGCCGGGGGCACCGCGTTTCCGTCTCCGTTGCCGGGGTTGGTGGGCTCTCGTTCGGCGCCCTTCCATGCTCCTGTTGGGAGGAATGGGCGAAGGGGCGGCACCCCGCATCCTGGCTCTTCGCCGCCCGTGGCGTGCGAACCGGCCCGGACGGGGCTCTCGGCTGCCATGATCAGCACATGAGTGAGTACTCCTGGCCCTGGGAGAACCATCAGGACCGAGCGGCCATCGCCCGCGCAGCCTGGACCGAAACCGTCCGAGCCCTGCCCATCGGGACCCGGATCACAGGCGAGGTCGTCGGACGGCAGCCCTTCGGTGTCTTCCTCGCGATCGACAGCCGGCCCGATGCCGTCGGCCTCGCCAGGGTCGACGCCATGCCCAGATGCCTGGACCTGCCCGCGGTCGGCCGGCGTGTCACCGGCGACGTGATCTGGCATGCCGATCACAACCACCAGGTCGGGGTCACGCTCGCCACGTGGGCCCACCACGAGGACCCGCTACCCGCCTTCGCCGACCGTATCGGCCAGGTCGTCACCGGACGCGTCACCGGGATCGTGCCGATCGGAGCGTTCGTCCGCATCGCCCACTGCGTCGAAGGACTCATTCCGCGCGCTGAGCTTTCCGACGCACCTGCGGGGGATGCCGAGCAGTCCGTCCACGAAGGCCGGGAGATCGCCGTGCGGATCGTGTCCGTCGACCTCGAACGGCATCGGATCAGCTTGTCGGCGAGGGTTTGCGGTCGGCCCGGACAGAGCCCGTTCGCGGCGTAGGCTCCCTGCCACGGTCCAGGCCGCACCCGGGCAAGGTCTACCGGGAGCTCCACTCCTCGCCGGGTAGCGAGTGCCAGAGGTCGAGCCGGTTGTGCAGCAGGAACAGCGGTCGGGTCAGGTTGATGTCGCCCGCACGCTGGGAGCGGATCGCAAGACCGAGGCCGGAAAAGACCGGGTCGGCGGCGACGCTGTACCTCAGGCGGCCGTGCGGTGTGCGGTGCACGAGCCAGTCCTCCAGCTGGGACGGTGTGCAGCCGGTCAGCGGAACGCCGTCCAGCCGCACCTGGGGGCCGGTGAGCGCGTTCAGGGCCACGCACTCCAGACGGTCAGCGGTCCCACCCCGACGTAGGGCGTGAACGTCCATTCATCGCGCTTGTCGTCTCCGGCGATCCGCCACGGGCCCCGATACCCCGGCGCCCTGCCCTGGGCCGCCGTGGGCGGTTCGGGTGCCGGCTCGTGCGGGGCCGCTGGCTCCGGTGCCGTCCGGTCCGGGGATTCCAGGGCAGCGGTGTCCTCCGGCTGCTCGGCCAGCCATTGGATCGCCTGCTCCTGGCCCTCGTCGAACGGGTCGTCCGCCAGGGCGTGCGCCCGGTCCACGGCCGCGCGGCATTCCTCTTCCTCGGTGATGAGGACTGCGGTGTCCTCGCCCCAGCTCTCCAGCCGCTCCCGCACGATCCACCGGTAATAGGAGTCCGCACTCCGGGCCAGCACATCGTGGACGACGGGCACGTGGCACGGGATCGACGCGGCGAGGGTGGGATCGGCCAGCAGCAGGGCGGTGGCCGCGATGGCGGCCTCCCTCACCTGCGGATCGTCGTCCTCGCAGAAGACCGCGACGTGGGTGTGGAGCGTCGGCCGTACGGCCCGGGCGGCGGCGAGGTCCTGCGGCGCACCGGCACCGTCCTCGGCGTCCAGGCGGGCGACATCGGCGAACGAGACCAGCCAGTTCAGCAGCTCTGCGCGCAGCGACCGCCGGCCCGCTCTCCGCTCCCACCGGTTCTCCGCGAACGTGCAGGCCGTCATCGACGCCGACACCCGCCTCGTGGTCGCCACCGCCCGCCCCCCTGCTGCGGGCCCAGGAGGAGGACAACGCCGAACACCGCCGCGTGCGCGCCCGTGTCGAGCACACCTTCGCCCGCATGAAGAACTACAAGATCCTCCGCGACTGCCGACAGAAGGGCGACGGCCTGCACCATGCCGTGCAGGCCGTCGCCCCACATGCACAACCTCGCCCGAACCCGGTGAACCAGCAGGTCAGAGCAGAAACCGGCCTGCCCGCACCCGGACTTTTGCAAAAGCTTCAGCACTCCAGTGAGAGTTCTCCATTGGGCCCCGCTCACCAGGTCACGGGCAGTGACCGCATCCCGTAGATAAACGACTCGGTACGGAATTCGCGCTCGCCGGTCAGCCGCAGCCCCGGCAGCCGGCGGAACAGCGTCTCCAGGGCGATCTGGAGTTCGGCGCGGGCCAGCGGCTGGCCCAGGCACTGGTGCACGCCGAAGCCGAACGCCAGGTGGCGCCGGGCGTCCCGGTCCAGGTCCAGCTCGTCCGTCGCCCGATGGCCGGCGCCGCCGAACACCGCCTCGTCCCGGTTGGCGGTGGAGAGCATCGCCATCACGCCCTCCCCGGCCCGGACGGTGACGCCGCCCAGCTCCACGTCCTCCAGCGCCACCCGGGGCAGGCCGGTGTGCACGATGGTCAGCAGCCGCAACAGCTCCTCCACCGCGCCCGGCAGGGTGGCCGGATCGGCCAGGCCGGGGATCTGCTCGGGGTGCTCCAGCAGCAGCGCGGTCGACAGCGAGATCATGCTCGCGGTCGTCTCGTGCCCGGCGATCAGCAGCAGCACGCCCATGCCGGCCACGTCGTCGGGGGTCAGGTCGTCCCGTGCCGCGAGTCGGCTGAGGGCGTCGTCCTCCGGCTGTGCGCGCTTGCGGGCCGTCAGGTCGCGCAGGTAGTCCCGGACCTCTTCCTGGGCCTCCCGGAGCTGCTCCACGGTGCTCTCCTGGCTGAGCATCGTGCGGCTCAGGCTCTGGAAGCGGTCGTGGTCCTCGTACGGCACGCCGAGCAGCAGGCAGATCACCAGCGAGGGCACCGGCAGCGCGAAGTCGGTGACCAGGTCGGCCGCGGTCCGGCCCGCGGTCATCCGGTCCAGTGCCCCGTCCACGATCCGCTGGATCTCCGGGCGCAGTGCCTCCACCCGCTTGACCAGGAATTCCCCGGTGATCATGCGGCGCTGGCGGGCGTGCTCGGGGTCGTCCAGCCGCAGGAAGTCCGGATTGTCGGTGATCAGCTCGCGAGCGCCGGCGATCAGCAGCGGGAAGGCCGGGTGGCGTATGTCGGCGCTGAACCGGCGGTCGGACAGCACGGTGCGGACCTCGGCGAAGCCGGTGACCAGCCAGCAGAGGTCGCCGTCGGGCAGCTCGGCTCTGGTCACCGGCCCGGTGGCGGCGGCCTCGGGGTACGCGGGCGGCGGGCCGAACGGACAGCCGCCGGAGTGCCGGGCCGGCAGTGGGAGGACGGGGGTGGTGGGTGCGGTGGCCAAGGCGGGGGGTCTCCTCATGTCGCGGGTGTTCTCGTGGTGCTCGGGGCCCGGGAAGGTTCCCGGCGGCCTGTGGGGCCGGCGGCGGGTGTCCGTCAGGCGCCGGTCCGCGCGGGCTCGTCCCCGGTGACGGTGATCGCCCGGCCCGGGCAGAGCTCGGAGGCGAGTCTGACGTCGTCGAACTGCTCGGGCAGCAGGACGATCTGACGGAGTGTCACGAGACTGTCCCGGTCGTCCTGGTCGAAGACCGCGGGGGCGTTCATCACGCACATGCCGGAGCTGCAGCAACGGTCCCGGTCGATGCTCACCTGCATGTCGGGCTCCTTTCTCCAGGGCGGCGCCGGTTGCCCGGCGACCGCCTCTCGTTGTCATGGTCAACCCAGCCGTCGCTGGTCCGTTCACGGAGGGGTGCGGTGGCCGGATCCTGATTTCGGCAGTCGCAACTCCCGTGCCCGTGACGATGTGCCGCCGATCCGGCCCGCTTCGGTGTGACAGCACCCACCCGATGGTCGGGTGCAAATGGCTTGGTATCACGGAGTTCTGATGGCAGCTCCGGTCGGAATCGCCACAGCCCTGGGGCGATTACGTGCCCCGATACTGCGGCATGCCCCAGCCGCCGGGAATACGCAGAGGACAGGTCTGCACACATGGACAGAAGGTGTCTGCCCGTGTGTGCAGAGAGGACGAACCGTCAATCACCCTCCTGGAAACGGTCGTTATTGTGCTGTCCCGCCAGTCTCTCGGCCGGCCCCTCGGTCGCCGCTGGTCTCGCCGGCGGCGCACCGGATTCGCCCCGACGACAGGAAATCCGCCGTGATCCTTCTGACCGGCGTCACCGGGACGGTGGGCGGCGAGGTGGCCCGGGGCTGCTGGTGCCGGCCCGGCCGGTGCGGGTGCTCGCCAGGGACCCGGCCGGACGACTTCCCTGAGGGGTGGAGGAAGGGCGGGTTCGGCTGGGTCTATTTGTCGGGGTGAACCCCCATAGAAGTGAACGAAGCCATGCAGGAGGCGTGTGCCGCGGCCCTCGCGGCGGTGGAGGAGGCGCAGCACGCGCTGGCGCTGTCCCGCCGGGTGCAGCCGGGCGGGACAGCGCCGGCCGGTCGTGGACGTCAACCTCGACTCGCGTGGTCTGCGGGAACTGTCGCAGTGGTACCACCTGACTGCGGTGCGCAGGCAGATCCGTGAGGCCGTCGCCGGCCTGGGCCAGGTGGACACGGGATGGCCGGCGAGGGCGAGGAGAAGGAGACGGCGGTGGCAGGAAGCGCCCGGGGAGCCCGTGGGGGAGGGCCGAAGCGGGGCGCGGGCGGAGGAGGGGCTGGCCCGGTCCCGGTCCAGCCGCCTGGCGATGGCCGCCCGCCACAGGGCGCGCCCCGGTGCCGGAATGGGCGCGGCGGGCGGTGGTCGGGGCGGGGGTCGATCCGGACGACGCGGCGTAGCAGCAGGCAGGGCCTCGGCGCTTCGGTGCCGGGGCCCTTTCGCGTGGGCTACTGGTCTGCGGACCACGGATCGGTCTTCCAGGTGATCTTGAAGACCGTGTGGGGCGGGTAGGACCTGAAGCCCCCTCCACCGCTGCTGTCCGGCTTGACGTGCACCCAGCCATCTGGGCCGATAAGGGCCAAGCCTGTGTCTGCGGCGTGGCCGCCCTCGGTGGCGGGGAGCTCAATTCTGGCTTCGGTCCATGTGGTCTGTGTCATGTGTCGACTGTTCCTGGCCCTGGAGCGGGGCCGCCACTCGGCGTGCGCCGGGTGGCGGGCAGCACACCTCGAAGGTGCAGCCTGACCGGAGCAGGGGGCCTCGGGCGCGCTCTGGGCCCTCCGTCATGCGCTGGGGGATCACAGCCAGAGCGGCCTGGCCGGCTTCGCCGCCGGACTGATCCCCGACCTCGACGCCGTCGTCCTCGGCATGAGCACCGACTGGTCATCCGGCCCAGCCGAGGGCCGCGTCAACGCCCTCAACGCCCTCAAGCGCGGCGTGTTCGGTCGAGCGAAGCCACACCTACCTGCGCAAGGCGGTCGCCGGAGGCGTGCGCCTGGGACGCTGGCGGGCCGCAGCCGTCTCCCTGCTCGCCCTGGCCGTCACCGAACTCGACCTCGCACACCGAGGCCGCATGACGCCCCGCCGTTGCCGTCGGGCCGCGGATTCCCGAGCACCATCGGCCAGGAGGGCGTTCCGCGACCGATCAGCCCGGGAGGTAGACGGTGGTCGCGGTGCGCAGGGCGGCGTCGACCTGGGCGAGCCGGTTGTGAGCGCCCTCGGTGAGCAGCGGGCGCCAGCCTTCGACCGTGTGGGTTCGCCACTCGGTGTGTTCCTCGGGCTGGAGGGTGACGGCGTTGAGTTGGTCGCCGGCGAGGGTGCCGCCGTCGAAGATGAAGCCGATCTTGACGCGCGGCCACCTCGGGCCGGGGCCGGTGAAGGTGACGGCGAGGAGGCGGGGCTGCTCGACGAGGCCGGGGTGGAGAACCTCCAGGCCGAAGCCGAGTTCCTCCCGGTACTCGCGCGCCGCGCAGGTGAACGGGTCCTCGCCGCGTTCGACGTCGCCGCCGGGCCAGTTCCACACCGTGGGGTCCCGGCGCGAGCGCAGGCCCAGGGTGCGGCCGCAGGTGTCGGTGACGTGGAAGCAGCCGTAGGACGTGGCGTTCTCGATGGTGGTGACGTACTGCTCGGGCGGGAGATCCGGTGGATCGGCAGCAGGATGCCGTCCAGCGGCACGAACGCCTTCGTCCGCGCCGACCTCCTCGCCCCGGTGACTGCCGGGGCGAGGACGGCCAGGATGTCGATGGCCGCACTGGCTTTCGCGGAGGTCCTGCTCGCCGTGGACACGAACGTGTCCGGCGGGCGTTCAGCCTCGCGGCGACATTTGTACAAGACTGATGGACGGCAGCACAGGCATCGTCCCGTGCATGGGACATGAAGACGTCACGCACCTGCACGGGATGCACGTGGTCCACTACGGCCCGCGACAGGCGCCGCCGCTGGTGCTCATCCACGGATCGGGATCCTCGGGCAGTACCTGGAGCCCGGTGGTGCCGGCACTCGCCGACCGGTATCACGTCATTCAAGTTGACCTCCCGGGTCACGGCCAGTCCCCGCCCGCGCCGTCGTACGACGTGCCTGAGCAGGCAGGCCGCCTGGCCGCGGTGCTCGACGAGCTCGCCCTTCGTCCGGCTACCGTGGTCGGGCACTCCAGCGGTGGATACGTCGCCACCGCGCTCACCGAACAGCGCCCTGACCTGGTCGGTTCGCTCGCACTGATCAGCAGCGGCCCGAGTCCCGACGCACTCCTTCCGCAGCCCGCTCTCCTCCGGGTGCTGATTTCCCCGCCGCTGGGCCCGCTCCTCTGGCCGATCCGTTCGGACGCGATGCTCCGCAAGGGGATGAGCGCAGTGTGCAACCGCCAGGTAAACATCCCGGACGACCTGGTCGCCGAGGTCCGGGGCATCGGCTATCGCACGTTCAGGACAGTGCTGCGCCGAAACACCGCGTACATCGCCGAGCGGAGCCTCCCCGAGCGCCTCGCCGCCCTCGACGTCCCAGTCCTGGTGATCTTCGGCGCTGCCGACCGCCGCTGGGATCCGTCTTCGGTACACCACTACGACATGGTGGCGAACGCGCGGATCGAGCAGTTGCCCGACGTCGGGCACCTCCCCATGTTCGAAGCGCCGGAGACGACCGGTGAATTGCTGCTGGCCTTCGCGACAGCAGGGCGCTGACACCGATCGCTACCCTGGTGCCATGTGGTCCACCGATTCACCTGACTGGACATCAGTGGAGGTCGCCGTCCCACGGAAGTCACAGCGACTGCCCGGTGTCAGCATGGCCGGGTTCGCCCAACGTGTCCCGGCACTCGCGGACATCGCCATGGTCGCGCACCCATCGGTCACCCTGTTCATGGACCTGAGCGAGGGAGACGGCCTCGTCTACGACGTCCACGGCCGGCGCGAACACGGCAGCATGGTCGTCGGACTGATCCCGGGCGACCTTCGGGTCAGCGGCCGGACGGCCGAGGGATGCCAGTGCCTCCAGATTCGGTTGTCGCCGGTCGTGGCAGCCGCGGTGCTCAGCGCATCGACCGAGCTCGTCGGGACGGTGGTCTCCCTGGCAGACATCTGGGGTCGCGACGCCGGGCGAGTCGAGGACAGACTGCGCGCCGCCACGTCGTGGGACGAGCGGTTCACGATCGCGGCGGATGCCCTCGGCCGGCGGCTGGACGCCCGCCCACCGCTCGATCCGGAGGTCGCTGCCGCCTGGCGGCGGTTGCGCGCCAGCCGGGGACAGGTGCGGGTCGACGGTTTGGCGAACGAGGTGGGATGGAGCCGCAAGCGCCTTTGGTCCCGCTTCCGCTCCCAGGTCGGCCTCACCCCCAAGCGGGCTGCCCAGTTGGTGCGCTTCGACCACGCCGCCCGCCTTCTCGTGGCGGGTGACGCCGCTGCTCGCGTGGCGGCCGCAAGCGGCTACGTCGACCAGTCCCACCTCCACCGCGAGGTCAAGGCGTTCACCGGGGCGACGCCCACCGCCATTGCCGCTGCACCGTGGCTCGCGATCGACGATGTCGCGTGGCCGACTTCGTCCGCCGACCTGCCGCCGGCACCGTGTGCGCTACGGGCGGCGGGACCGCCGGTCGGTGGGGCCGGCCGGCGGTCCTGACGATGGTTCGGGTGATGGCTTCGGTGGTGCGGACCTCGGCCGTTCGGGTCGTGGCTCAGCCGGTGATGCAGTCCGGGACCGGGTTGGTCTCGCTGTAGATCGCGGTGTCGGGCATCCAGCCCCAGCCGCCGGTGTCGGACTGCGTCCACAGCCACCGGTAGGGGTGGGGTCCGCCGCCGTTGTAGCCGCCCTCGTCGGTCTTACAGACGAACCAGCTCGGGTTGCTGCGCATCACGCCGGTGACCGGGTAGGCGGTGGAGGGCTGCGAACGCACGTTGGTGTTGGGGACGTTGTTGCAGTAGTGGACGCGCCAGCTGCCGCTGACGGTGCCGCCGACGGTCCCGGTGTAGGTCCAGCCGGCGTCCCAGCAGTCGGCGGCCGCGTGGGCCGGGCCGGCCGGGAGCACGGCGGCGCCGGTGGCGGCCGCCAGGGCGATGCCGAGGGTGGCGAGCTTCCTGCGGAAGTTCATGGTGGTTCGGGTGCCTTTCGGTGTGGCGCTGCGCGGTGTGGCGTTGTGCGGTGCCGTACGCCGCTGGGCGCGTCGCGCGGCGGTGGCGGGGGAGAGGGGGAGAGGGGGATGCGCGGAAGGCGTCCCGGGCGTGGTTCGCCGGCGGAGCGGCCGCATCGGACGGGCCGTCGGCTCCGGGCCCCGTGGCGACGGTTCCGAGCGTCGCAAGCACGTCCGGACGGCGTCCAGCGGAGCGTCGTCGCCCGTTGCGGCGGGAAACGGGAAACCCCTCGGGAAACCGCGGCCGGGCTGCCGGAACGCCGGCCGTCAGTCTGCGCCGCAGCCCTTCCGGTACGGCTGCCCCGGCAGCAGTCGGGACCAGCGCTCGCGGTCCACCGGGCCGAGCACCGCGCAGACCGCCGCCGAGCGCTCCGCGGTGTCCCGGTGCCACAGCCGCACCGTCCCGTCGCTGCCGCCGCTGGCCAGCGTCCGGCCGTCCGGGCTGAAGTCGACCGACCGGACGGAGCCGCCATGGCCGGAGAGCGTGGCCGCCGGTGCGCCCGCGACGGCGTCCCAGAGCCGGACCGTCGCGTCGTTGCCGCCGCTGGCCAGGGCGCGGCCGTCGGACGCGAAGGCGACCGTGCGCACCGCGCCCGCGTGCCCGGTGAGCACGGTCGGTTCGTGCCGCGACCCGGTGTCCCAGGTGCGGACGGTGGCGTCGTTGCCGCCGCTGGCGAGCGTGCGGCCGTCGGGGGCGAAGGCGACCGCGCGCACCGCCCCGGTGTGCCCGGTGAGGGTAAGGGTCGGCCGCCGGTCGGCGATGTCCCAGAGCCGCACGGTCAGGTCGTCGCTGCCGGTGGCGAGGGTCCGGCCGTCGGGGGCGAAGGCGACGGCGTTCACGAAGTCCTGGTGCCCGATCAGGACGCCTTCGGGGCCCGGCTGTCCGACGTTCCAGAGCCGGGCCGTGCGGTCCTCGCCCGCCGAGGCGAGCAGTCGGCCGTCCGGGCTGAACGCCACTGCGAACACCGGGCCCTGGTGCCCGGTGAGGCCGACCCGCTCGCGCAGGGTGGCGAGGTCCCAGAGGCGGACGGTGGCATCGGCGCCGGCCGAGGCGAGCAGTCGGCTGTCCGGGCTGAACGCCAGGCCGAGGACCTGGCTCGCGTGACCGGTGAGCACGCCCGTCTCGCGGCGGGTCGCGACGTCCCAGAGCCGCACCGAGCGGTCGGCTCCGGCGGTGGCGACGGTGCGGCCGTCCGGGCTGAACACCGCGCGCCGGATTTCCGTGTGCGGATGGGGGGTCAGCGTCGCCGCGCCCAGGTCCCACAGCACGGCGGAGTGGTCGAACCCGGCGGTCGCCAGCAGCGTGCCGTCCCGGCTGGCGGCGACGCCCTGGACGTAGTCGGTGTGGCCTCCGAGAGTGGCGGTCACCCGGCGGGCGGCGACGTCCCAGAGCCGGACGGTGCCGTCGCCGCTCGCGCTGGCCAGGGTGGCGCCGTCGTCGGTGAAGGCGACCGCGTTGACGTCGTCGTCGTGGCCGGTGAGGGCCGCCGCGGCGGTGCCGGTGGCGGTGTCCCACAAGCGCACCGTGCGGTCGGTGCCCGCCGAGGCGAGGGTGCGCCCGTCCGGGCTGACGGCCAGGCCGAGGACCTGGCCGAGGTGGCCGGTGAGGGTGGCCGTGGGGGTGCCGGTGACGGTGTCCCACAGGCGCACGGTGCGGTCGGCCCCGGCGGAGGCGGCGGTCCGTCCCTCCGGGCCGGCCACGACGGCCAGGACCTCGCCGTCGTGGCCGTCGAGCGTCATGAGCAGCCGGGGGTCGGCCGGTGGTTCCTCCGGCGCGATGGTGGAACCGGCGGAGCCCGGGGCGGGGGCGGCCGTGGGGCCGGCCCGGGACGTGCGGGAGTCCGCGCGGGGCCCGGCGCTCGCGCGGCCGTCCGTGCGGCCGAGGTCACGGCCCGTTCCGGGCTCCGTGGTCAGGTCCACTTCCCGGTCCGTCGCCCGGTCCGTCGCCCGGTCCGTCGCCCGGTCCGTTCGCGAACTGCCCGCCCCGCCCCGCTCGGCGGTGGGCGGCGCGTCCCAGCCGGCGGTGGACCAGACGCGCACCGTCCCGTCGGCGCCGCCGGAGACCGCCGTCCGCCCGTCGGCGCCGAAGGCGACCGCGCGGACCGGGCCGACGTGACCGCGCAGCACGACCGGCGGGCGGCGTTGGGCGATGTCCCAGAGCCGGACCGTGCCGTCCGAGCCCGCCGAGGCGAGCAGCCGCCCGTCCGGGCTGAACGCCACCGCGCGCACCGGGCTGTTGTGCCCCGTCAGGGTGGCGGCCGGCCGTCGGTCCGGCAGGCTCCACAGCCGGACCGTGCCGTCCGTGCTCGCCGTCGCCAGCAGCCGGGCGTCGGGGTTGATGGCGCAACTGTTCACCGCGCCCGTGTGGCCGGTCAGCCGTCCGGCGAACGGCTGCGCCTGGGTGCTGAGCAGCGCGCCGCGGGCCTCGGCGGTCGGGGCGAGGCCGAACGCCCGGTCGGCGAGGAGCATCGAGGCCTCGGGGCGGCCCACGGCGAGCCTGGCGGACTCGGCCGCCAGCGCGCGCGAGGCCCCCGTCCGGCCCTGGCCGAGTGAGGTGGTCCGCTGCCGGTGGGTCAACGCCCCGGCGGTGAGCGCGACCACGAGGAGCCCGGCCAGGGTGACGAACAGCCGACGTTCGCGGCGGGCTCGCCGCCGGGCGGTGCGCCCGAGGTGCTCCTCCTGCTCCCGTCCGGCTCGCAGGAAGGCGTCCTGCGAGCCGGTGAGGTCGGCCCGGCGGACCGGGTCGCGGGCCCACTGCCAGGCGGCGGCGAGCCGGCTCCCGCGATAGAGGGCGGCCGGGTCGCGTCCCTCCCGTTCCCACTCGGCGGCGGCCTCGGCGAGCCGGCGGCGGATCAGCAGACCGGCGTGGTCGGCTTGCACCCAGCGGCCCGGCCGGGGCCAGGTGCGCAGCAGGGCCTCATGGGTGATCGCGACGGTGTCGCGGTCCACCGTCAGCAGCCCCGCCCGGACGAGCGCCTCGAACACCGGACCGGCGCCGGACCGGTCGGCCTCCGCCGGGCCGCCCGGCCGGGGCTCCAGGAGTTCCGCGCGGGGGACCGGCCGGTGGCGTTCCATGCCCTCCGGGCCGACCCGCACCAGACGGAGCAGCAGCCGCCGGGCCTGCGCCCGCTCCTCGGCGCCGAGCCCGGTGTAGACGCGCTCGGCGCTCGCCGCGACCGCGCCGTGGACGCCGCCGGTGCGCAGGTAGCCGTCGACGGTCAGGGTGCGGTCGGTGCGCTGCTGCCAGGTGGCCAGCAGCGCGTGCGCGAGCAGCGGGAGCAATCCCGGGGCCCAGCTCGGGCTGTTGCCGCCGTCCGGGGCGTTGGTGCCGTGCGGGGTGTCGTCGGGGGCGCCGAGGTCGCGCAGCAGCAGTTCGACCAGCCCCGGCTCCAGCTGCAGTCCGGCCTCGGCCGCCGGGCGGGTGACGGCCTCGCGCAGCTCGGCGTCGGTCATCGGGCCGAGGGCGAACAGACCGTGACCGATCACCGGGACCAGCTCGGGGTGGTCGAGGCAGCGTTCGCAGAAGTCCGCCCGGAGGCCGAGCACCACGAGGGTGGTCGGCCGGGCCGAGGCGAGGCCGCAGAGCGTACGGACGAACGCGCGCCGCTCCCGCGCGTCGGTACAGAGGGTGAAGGTCTCCTCGAACCGGTCCACGATCAGCGCCAGTCCGGCGTCCGTGGCCGGGGTGGCGCGCAGGGCGGTGCGCAGGGCCGCCATCGGGTGCGCCGTCGGCGTGCACACCGCCACCCGCCACGGCGACGGCCTGTCGCCGGAAGCGAGAGCTCCGGAGGCCAGTACTCCGGAGGCCAGTGCTCCGGCGCGCAGGGCGGGGACCAGCCCGGCCAGCAGCAGCGAGGACTTCCCCGCCCCGGGCGGTCCGACCAGCGCCAGCGGCCCGCGCCCGGCCCGCTCGGCCAGCCGCTCCAGCAGCGCGGCGGTCGCGCCGTCCCGGCCGGCGAACCAGCGGGCCTGGTGCGGGCCGAAGGGGGCCGGCCCCGGGTACGGGGACGGATCGTCGTCCTCGGCCGGCGGCGCGGGCCGCTCGCCGTCCACCGGGTCGAGCAGTCGCCGCAGCGCCCCCTCGGCCCGCAGCAGGTCGTCGCACCGCTGGGCGAGGTCGGGGGTGGCCGGCTTGGCGCCGTTCTCGATCTTGCTGAGGTACCCCTTGCTGTAGTGGACCAGTCGTGACAACGCCGTGAGCGAGAGCCCGCGCGCCTGCCGCAGCCGCCGCAGCTCCGCCCCGAACTCCGCTGCGCTCTGCGGCTCTTCGCCGGGGTGCTGCCCCATCCTGTCCCCCTTCAGGTCGACGCGTTCGGCTCATCCTCGCCGTAGGGCGCCCGGCGAGCGCCCGTCAGGCCGGAATCGCTCCGCCCCTACGCCACCTCATTGACGGACCGTCGCGGCCAGGGGGCCATCCGCCGACCGGCGGAGCGCGTGCCGCCGTCGGGGGCGGGTGCGCACGGGCCGATCCCCGGCGTGCGGCCCGGCGCGAGCGGACCACATGCGGCGTCCCGGAAGGTTGCACGGAGTGCAACGCCGCAGGTCCACCGAGTGCTCCGGCATGCGACCTCCCAGGGGCCTGCCGGAGGGCACCGTACGGAAGCGAACCGGCCATTTGTCGCAAGGAATCCGCCATCACCACGAACCGCACGCGCAATGGTCACGAGCGGTTTCCGGAGTGGTGACTTCCGGTTCGGCCGCCGTCTCTAGCGTGCCGCCCATGACACAGAGTCACCGCCCCCACCGGGCACGTCGCACCGGTCTGCTGGCCGCCGCCGTCGCCTCCGCACTGAGCCTCACCACCGTCGCGATGACCGCTTCGAGCGCCGCCTCCGCCGAGCCGGCCGCGCCCGTCGCGGCGGCCGGGGCCCCGGCCGCCGGCGAGGTCGTCGTCGACGAGCACTTCTCCGGTTCCGCCCTCCCCGCAGGCTGGAGCGCGATCGAGGGTGACTGGAAGGTCGAGAACGGCCGACTGGTCGGCACCTCCGCCAACTCCGGCCAGCAGAGCCGGATCACCTTCGGCCGCCACCTGAACGACTTCCGCTTCGAGGCCACCGCCCGCTTCGAGAGCGTCCAGGACGCCGCCCGCTGGACCGCCCTCGGCCTGGACGTCCCGGCCAGTGGCGCCACCCCGTGGTCCATCGCGACCATGCGTTCCGGCACCACCGCCGCCAACGGGCTGGAGTTCGCCCAGCGCACCCCCGCCAACAGCTGGAACGTCACCAACACCGGGTCCGCCCCGACCGCCGCCGGCACTGGCCGCGACGTGCGGGTCGCCGTCGAGGTGCACGGCACCACCGCGCGCTGGATATTCGACGGCAAGGAGGTGATGCGCACCACCCAGGTCGCCCGCAGCGCCGACGGCGGCCAGGCCCTGGTGGTCAACGGCTCGAAGGTCTCCTTCGACGACCTCAAGGTGACCGCGCTCGCCCCCGGCGGCTGGCTGCGCCCGGCCGGCTCGCCGCTCACCGTGTTCGCCCACCGCGGCGCCTCCTCCGCCGCCCCGGAGAACACCCTGGACTCGGACGAGGTCGCCCGCCGCGGCGGCGCCGAGTGGATCGAGAACGACGTCCAGCCCAGCAAGGACGGCGTGCCCTACGTACTGCACGACGACACCGTCGACCGCACCACCAACGGCAAGGGCCGCATCCGCGACCTGACCGCCGCCCAGCTGGACGCCCTGGACGCCGGCTCCTGGTTCGGCCCGACCTACGCGGGCGCCCGGGTGCCGAGCCTGGCGGCCCAGTTGGAGGACCTGCGCACCCGCGGTGGCAACCTCCTGCTGGAGATCAAGGGCAAGCACAGCCGCGACGAGGTCGCCCGGATCGTCAAGGAGATCCGCGACCACGGCATGACCGGCCGGGTCTTCGTGCAGAGCTTCGAGGTCGAGGCCCTGCGCTACACCCGTGAGCTGGCCCCCGAGCTGCCGCTCGGCCTGCTGCGCGGCGCCCTGGACGCCGACCCGGTGGCCATCTCCAAGGAGCTCGGCCTGGCCGCCTACAACCCGTCCGACGGCGCCCTCGCGCCCCGCCTCGGCGTGGTGAAGGACCTGCACGCGGCCGGCGTCGCGGTCAACGTCTGGACCGTCGACTCGGCCACCCGCTGGAAGGCCCTGGAGGCCGCCGGCGTCGACGGCATCATCACCAACCGCCCCGCCGAGCTGGCCGGCTGGAACTCCGCCTGGCTCCAGGGCGGCACCGTCACCACCCCGCCGGCCGCGCCCACCGTGGCGATCACCTCCCCGGCCTCCGGTGCGACCCTGGACCGCGCCCAGCAGCCGGTGACCGCCGTGCAGGCGAGCGGCGCCGACACCGTCAAGCTCACCCTGGACGGCAAGGAGCTGCCGGCCGGCGCGCCCCTGGACACCACCGCTCTCGCCCTCGGCAAGCACACCCTGCGCGCCGAGGCCACCGGCCCCGGCGGCCGCGCCGAGGCGACCACCGAGTTCACCGTCGCGGCCACCCCGACCGGCCTGGCCTCGCTGGTGCTCACCTCCGGCGCCGACCGCAACGCCGTCGCCACCCTGACCGTGATGCTCGGCCAGGGCCAGTACCAGCCGCTCGCCCACTGGGCCGAGAACCAGGCCGGCCGCAGTGTCCCCGCCGACCGCGCCCGCCTGATCGCCGCCGACGCCCGCGCCCTCGACGCCGCCCCGCGGAGCTGACCCCCGCACCCGGCGCCCCTCCCGGGGGACCTCGTGCCGCCCACCGCGGCACGAGGTCCCCCGCCGTCCCGGGACCGTTCCCGCAACCGCCCCGGAGGCATCAACCTCCTCGCCCTCCCGTCTCCCGACCGACCCGCATGCCCCGGCCCCCGGCCGCCGGGAACGGTCCCCCTGGGCCTGACGCGACACCGTGGTGCTCAGCGACTTCACCTCCCACGAGTACCTCAGTACTTCAGCGTGCACCGCTTCCTCGCTCCCGACGGCCGACCACCGCACTGGTACCTCGACCTGGCCGTCGACCCCGGCCTCTCCACCCACCGCTGGAAGGACGAAGACGCCCGGGGACCGTCAGGCCGCCTCGGGGGAGGCCCGTGCCGGAGGCGCCGACTCCGCCCCGGCGGCGTCCGTCGGGCTGCTCGCGACCCGGGCCCAGCGTCCGGCGAGCAGGGCCCCCGCGACCAGTTGGAGCTGGTGGTAGATCATCAGCGGCAGCACCACCAGCCCGGCCTGCGGCCCGAAGAGGACCGTGGCCATCGGCAGCCCGCCGGCCAGGCTCTTCTGCGAGCCGCACAGCACCGCCGCGATCCCGGAGGCCCGGTCGAGGCCGAGCAGCCGCGCGCCGAGCCGGGTGGCGAGCAGGGTGGCCGCGAGCAGGGCCGTCAGGACCCCGGCCAAGGTGAGCAGGGCGGCCGGCGTGACGGTCGTCCAGACGCCCTGCACCACTGCGCCGCTGAACGCGGTGTAGACCACCAGCAGGATCGAGCCCCGGTCGACCGGGGCCAGCACCCGGCGGTGCCGGCCCAGGAAGCCACCGACCCACGGGCGCAGCAACTGCCCCAGCAGGAACGGTGCGAGCAGTTGGGCGAGGATCCGCAGCAGCCCGTCGGCCGACAGCGCCGCGCGGGCCCCCAGCAGCCAGGCCGCGAGCAGGGGCGTCAGCACCAGGCCCACCAGGCTGGAGTAGGTGCCGGCGCAGATCGCGGCCGGCACGTTCCCCCGGGCGGCCCCGGTGAGCGCCACCGAGGACTGCACCGTGGACGGCACCAGGCAGAGGAACAGCACCCCGGTCCGCAACTGCTCGGTGAGCGGGCCGGAGGCGAGCGCCGTCGCGACCGACCCGAGCACCGGGAACAGTACGAAGGTGGAGGCCAGCACCAGCCCGTGCAACCGCAGATGGCGCAGCCCGGCGAGCGTCTCGCGGGTGGAGAGCCGCGCGCCGTACAGGAAGAAGAGCAGCCCCACCGCGAGGTCGCAGGCCAGTTCCGCGCCGCGCGCCGCCCGCCCGGTGGCGGGCAGCAGCGCGGCCAGTGCCACCGTTCCGGCCAGCGCCGCCACATACGGGTCGAGCGCGCGCCACCACGGCCGCCGCCGCTCGACGCCGTCCGGCGGACGGCCCCGCGCCTGCGCCGACGGTGCGGACGGCGGTGCCGGCTGCGGCGCCGAGGCCGGCTGCGGTGCCCGGTGCTGACGGGCCGTCGTCATTCCTCGTCCCCCTCCTCAGGTTCCTCCGGCTCCTCGGGCGCCGGTGCGGTGCCCAGCAGGCCGTTCACCAGGGTGGTGGACCCGTCGTGGTCGCTGCCGGCCGCGCCGCTTCCGAACTGGAGGTCGGCCGTCCGGTCGATCTCGATGATCGAGTCCGCGTGGGAGTTGTCGATCACCGTGATCAGGCCGCGCCCGGCGGTGGCGGCCACCGCCGACGTGGCGGCGCAGCCGAGCACGGCACAGGCCCCGGCCAGCGCGACCGCGCCCGCCCGCAGAAGCGAGCCCGGAACCCGGAGCGTCACACGCCCACCTCCTCACGGGACTGCGGGCGCGGGATGTTGCGCTCCAGCAGTTCGGTGGACTCACGCACCCCGACCGGCTGCCGCTCACCGGCGGAGGCCGGCAGCCGCCCGTCCGCGACCTTGAGCCCGGCGAGCGCCTCGTCCATCGCCTGGTGCGCGGCGAACAGGCACGGCGTGCTGTAGATGGCGACGTCCACCCCGAGCGCGCTCAGCTCGGAGAGCGACAGCCGGGGCGACTTGCCGCCGGCGATCTGGTTGAACAGCAGCGGCTTGTCGCCCACCACCCGGCGGATCCGGCGGATCCACTCCTCGCTGCGCACACCGTCGACCAGCACCACGTCCGCCTCGGTGGCGGCGAGCGCCTCGGCCCGGCGCAGGATGTCGGCCTCCTCGGTGGCGTCCGTGCGGGCCACCACGACGAGGTCGGTGCGGGCGGCGAGCACCTGGTGCAGCTTCTCCAGGTACTCGTCGAGCGGCAGCACCTGCTTGCCGTCGGCGTGGCCGCAGCGGCGCGGCCGCTTCTGGTCCTCGAGGATGACGCCCGAGGCGCCGATCCGCTCCAGCCGCCGCACCACGTGGCAGGCCACCTCGGGATCGACGTAGCCGTCGTCGATGTCGACCAGCAGGTGGTGCCGGGGGAAGGCGCCGCGCAGCCGCTCGACGAAGGCGACCATGTCCGGCCAGGCGATGAAGCCGATGTCGGGCAGGCCGTAGTAGGAGGCCGCGAAGCCGAAGCCGGAGACGAACATGCCGTCGTAGTGCGCGGCCGCGATGGAGGCGGAGTACATGTCGTAGACACCGATGAGCGGGGCCGTCCCCGGGGCGGCGATCCGCTCCCGCAGCCGCTGCCCGTAGCCGTCGTGAAGGTTCTCGTGACGCAACGCCATCTCCTCGTCTGCCAGGGACCCGTGCGGGACATGCACGGTCCTTTGCCATAAATTGGCCATTCCGAGGGCCAACTGAGACGCCATCACTATGCGGGCTTTAATGTTCCGTGGGCAAATCTTTAAAGGAAGTTCCCTCCTGAGAGTGAATGCGGTCATATGCATCAGATAAATCCGATGAATCACTGTCATGCCGGGAAACGGCCCTCAGAGCGCGAGCCAGCCGCCCCGCACGTACCAGTGGCCGCCCGCCCGCAGATGGTCGAGCAGGGCGCGCTGGACGACGGTGTCCCGGGGGAGCGACTCCAGCGGCCGCCCGACGTCGCCGAAGACGTACCGCAGCGGATTGGTGTCCTCGGGCGCCGGCGGTCCGCCCGGCCGCACCAGCGGGGCGAACCGCCGCTGGAAGCGCACGATGTTCGACCCCTCCGGCAGGTAGTGGGAGAGCTGGGGGTCCAGCAGCCAGGAGAAGACGAACGCGCTCCGGTACCGCTCGCCGGGGAAGTGCCGGGGGAAGAACGCCCGGGCCCGGTCCAGCGCGCGGTCGCACGCCCCGGGGGAGAGCGGGCCGCAGTGGTCCGGGATGTGCAGTTGGAGGCTCCACTCGCCGATCCCCGCCGCCCGCGCCGCCGCGGCGTCCGCCCCGGTCAGCCGCCGCCGCTGGAACTGCAGCCGGCCCAGCTGGAACAGCTCGCCCCGGAAGTGCAGCGTCAGCCAGCGCGGATTGCCCAGCCCGGCGCGGCCGCGCCACCGGCTCACCGCGAGCTGCCGGCCGAGGTCGGCCAGCGTCGAGCGGGTCACCTCCGGCGGGATGCCCAGCGCCCGGTGGTGGGCCCGGGTGCAGGGGGCCAGCGCGACGAAGAGCAGCGTGGCGAGCCCCGTGCCGTCGGCGTCGGCAGTGCCGTCCGCGACGCCCGCCGGCCAGTCCCGGTCGAGCCCGGACGGCTCCCCGAGCGTCCCCACGGCCTCCGCCTGGGCCCGCAGGGTCTCCTCGAACAGCGCCCGCAGGGGCGTCCCGGGCCAGCCGGGTGCGGGCCGCCAGCAGGCCGTTGACCTCCTCGAACGGCACCGCGAGCGCCAGCAGCGCCTCGGCCAGCTCCTCGTCGGCCGGCAGGTACGGGCCCTCGGGCAGGTAGGGGTCGTCCAACGGATGCGCCCCATCGGCCCCATCGGCCCCATCGGCCGCCCGGGGCGGCTCGGGCGGCTCCGACAGTCGCGGTTCCACGGCGCCCTCCACGGTGCGGGATCGGTCCGCCCGCCGGATCGACGGTCGGACCGGCCGGCCCTACCGGCGGCGCGCCCGCCCGCCAGGGGGCGTCCGCGCACCGGGATCAGCGCAACAGGGTGAACACCAGCGCGCAGACGCCGCCGAGCGCCGTCCCGGCCACCACCTGGGCCGGTGTGTGCGCCCTGAGCACCAGCCGCGACCAGCCCGCCGCCACCGGGAGCGACGCCGCCGCGGCGACCAGAGCCGGCGACGCCGGACCGAGCGCCAGCAGCAGGATCATCGCCGTCCCCCCGGCCACCGCGTTGTGCAGCGAGATCTGCCACCACACCGTCACCGCCAGCGCCGCGACCAGCCCGACCAGCATCGCCACCACCAGCGCCCCCACCTCCGCCGGGGCGCCCAGCAGGTACAGCAGCGCCACGCCGGTGACCACCGGGAGCAGGCTCACCGCCATCGGGAGCACACGCTGGCGGCGCATCCGGATGTGCTTGTCGGTCAGCGCGCCGCGCCGCACCCCGAGTGCGATGACGCCGAGCGGTACCACCCCGCAGAACAGCGCCGCCAGGAGTCCCCACCCGACCCCGCTCCAGCCGTCCGCGGCGTGCGCGCCGACGACCAGCAGCAGGGCGATCACCAGCGGGACGGGCGCCAGCACCTCGGTGACGATCCGGGCCGCCCGCTCGCGCGGGGAGGCGGTGGCGAAACCGGGCGGCTCGGGCGGGACGAAGGCGCTCACCGGCGGGCGCGGACGGAACGGCGGCCGGGGGCGGTGGTCGGTCGGTGCACGGCCCAAAGGCTACCGGCCCCGGCCGCCCGCCCCGGGCCGCCGCTCCCGGAGCGTCCGCAGCCCCCGCCGGACCGCGCGGGTGGCCGCCGGTGGCAGCAGGTCCAGCAGCACCCGGCGCGGGCCCGACTGCGGCGCGGCCGGCCGCGCGGCGTTGTTCAGCCGCAGCACCCGCCGCCCCGCGATGGCGTCCTCGTCCACGGTGAACCCCTCGGCCCGCCAGTCCCGGGCCAGCAGGACCTCCCGGACCGGCTCCGGATCGCCCCAGGTCCCGTAGAACTTCATCGGTGTCAGCAGCACCGGCCGCAGCCCGGCGGTGAACACCGCCTGCCAGACCGCCGCCGACACGCCCGGGGTGTGCTCCGAGCGGTAGTCGTCCAGCGCCACCAGCCCGTCCTCGGCCAGCGCCTTGCGCGCCACCTCGATGTCCCCGGCGACGTGCTCGTAGAGGTGCGAGGCGTCGACGTGCACGAAGCGGCAGCTGCCGTCCGGGATGCGACCGTCCGCCAGCACCGAGGTCGGCGCCTGCACGATCGTCGGCAGCTCCGGATGGAACGCCAGGTAGTTGGCCTCGAACCCGCGCCTGGTCAGCGAGGAGCGGTAGGACATCGACATCTCGGCGTCGTTGTCGGCGTCGCCCGCCGCGGAGTCGAACAGGTCGCAGACCGTCAGCCGCTCGCCCGGCCGCAGGTGGTCGCCGAGCAGGACGGCGCTGCGCCCCAGGTAGCTGCCGAGTTCGAGGATGTCGCCGGTGAGCCCGGCCTCGGTCTGGGCCGTGAGCAGATGCCGGAAGGCCTCCTGGTCGAGCCGGAAGAACCAGCCGGGAATGGAATCCGGGTGCGCGGCCGGACGGGGGGCGCCCGGCTCGCCGCCGGACTGCGGGCCGGCGGACCGCGCGTCGGCGGAGGGGGCAACGGCGGACTGACCGGAGGCGGCGGTCTCGGCACTGGGCACGGCGGTCTCCCTCGGGACGGGACGGAGCGGGCGCGGTGTGGGCCCGCGCCCTGGTCACGCGCGGCGGTGCCGTGGTACCGGACGGGTCGGCCGTGGTGTGTGGCGGCTCATCATAGTCACGCCGTGGCCCGCCGGGACCGCTCCGGACCGGAGCGTCCGGCCGCCGTTCAGGCGTTCGGCGGCGCGTGCTCCAGTTCGGCGATGGTCTCCGCCAGCCAGGCCCGCTCGGCCGCCCCGGAGGCGCGGGCGACCAGCAGCATGCCGCGCCGGAACGGGTTCCGTTCCCGCTCGGCGGTGACCGGCCGCCCCTCGGCGTCGTAGAAGAAGCTGCTCGGCGCCTCCAGGAAGGCGAGCCGCCGCCGCAGCACCGCCACCTGCCGGGCCGGGTCGTCCAGCCGGTCCAGGAAGGCCGCGACGGTGAAGAAGCGGATCTGGTCGGAGATCTCGACCTCCTCCGGGTCCGCCAGCCGGCGCTCCAGTTCGGCCCGTCCCTCGGCCGTCAGCTCCAGCACCTGCCGGGGGACGGCCCCGCTGCCGGGCTCGCTGCGCCGGCGCAGCAGTCCGGCCTTCTCCAGGCGGGCGATGGCGGGGTAGAGCGCGCCGTCGCTGACCGGCCGGACGTGGCCGGTCAGGCCGGTGATCAGGGACTTCAGCTGATAGCCGTGCAGCGGTCGGTCGTGCAGGAAGCCGAGGATCGCGAGCGTCAGCACGGTCGAGGCCTTTCCGTCGTCATGGCGTCCCGTCCGAACCGGCGTGCGCGCCCCCGGGGCCGCGCGCCCTCGTGCGATGTCATGCTACCTCTTGTCGATGTGCATCGATTCGATGTATCTCTATTCGAGGCGGGGCGAGCGGGAACCGCGGGGACAGCGGGGACAACGGGGAGGAAGCATGCGGGGGCACCTGCCGCGGCTCGTCGCACTGGCGGGGCCGGTCTACGCCGAACTGCTGTCGGGCGTGGTCGCCTCGGTGATCGGCACCTACTGGGTGGCCGGGCTCGGCGGGCCCGCCGTCGCCGCCGTCACCCTGGCCGGCACCGTGGAGAACCTGCTGCTCGGCCTGGTCCTGGTGGTCGCCTCGGGGACGACCGTGCGACTCGCCCGGGCCCACGGCGCCGGTGACCGGGCCGCCGCCGGACGGGTCGCCCGCGCCGCCTGGCGGCTCTGCGCGCTGGGCAGCATCGCCCTCTCCGTCCCCGGCTTCCTGCTCCGGGAGCGGATCGCCGACGCCTTCCTGGACGGCGAGGCCGCCGCGCTCGCCGCCGACTGGCTCGCCGTCGCCTTCCCGGCCTTCGCGCTGTTCTTCGGACAGCGCGTCGCGGACGAGCTGTTCAAGGGCGCCGCCGACACCCGGACGCCGATGCGGACGGCGCTGCTCGCCAACGCCCTGCTGCTCGTCCTGGACCCGCTGCTGATCCTGGGTCCCGGTCCGTTCCCCGCGCTCGGCGTGACCGGCGCCGCGCTCGCGCTGACCGCCTCCCGGGCCGTCGCCTTCTCGGTCACCGTGCTGCTCCGGCGCCGCCGCAGGCTGCCGGCACCGGAGGGCGGGCTGTCGGCCGAGGCCCGTGCGATCACCGCCGCCGGTGCGTCGTTCGGCCTGGACTTCACCGCGCGGATGGGCGTCGGCGCGGCGCAGCTCGCACTGGTCTCCTCCTTCGGAGTGTCCGCCGTGGCGGGGTACGGGGTCGGCTACCGCGTCCTGCTGATCGTCACCATGGCCTTCTACGCCGTCCGGCAGGCCGCCGCCATCGAGGCCGCCCGGCTGGCGGGGGCCGGCGCCACCGCAGCAGTGCGCACCCTGGGCCGCGACACCGCCAGGCTGGCCGCCACGCTCGGGGCCTGCTCCGCCGTCCTCTGCGCTGCGGCCGCCGTCCCGGTCGCGGGGCTGTTCACCGACGACGCGGCGGTGGCCGGTCAGGCGGTCGGCTTCCTGCGGATGGCCGGCCTCCACCTGCTGCCCTACGCGCTGGTGGTGGCCCTCGGCGGCGTCCACCAGGCGGCCGGCGCCGGCCGGCCGCTGGTGCTCGCAGTGCTGCTCGGCCTCGCCGCCCAACTCGCCTCCGGCGCCGCCCTGTCGGCCCCGCTCGGCGTCCACGGCCTCTGGGCCGGTATGACCATCGGCGCCGTCGCCCAGCTCGCCCTGCTCCGCCTGCTGCTTCCCCGCCTCGGGCCAGTCCTCCGGGGCACGTCGGATCAGCGGGCGTCGTCGACCGGCCCCCCGCCGCCGGCCTCCAGGCCGGGCGTGCGCGCTCCGGCGGCGAACGCCCGGCACGATCCGGAGGAGAGGACCTGAGGCCGCCCGCCGGGGTCGCCGGTTGCGCCGCCGACGGCCGTTCGCACGGTGTGGGACGGGCGCTTCTCCGCGGCCACCGTGGTCACGGACCTCGGTGAGCCGGGCGGCGGGCGGTGTGATGTGGTCATGCGAATGGCCGGTTACCCGGATGGATCGTGTGGGAACTGTTGGCGGAGCCCCAACCCCATCGAGGAGGTTCTCATGAGACGACTGCTCTGCGTGGCCGGTGCGGCCGCCACGGCACTGTTCCTGACCGGTGCCGGTGCCGCCAACGCCGCCGACTCCACCGTGCCGGCCGCCGACTCCGCCGTCACTTCGCCGGCCGTCGGCGCCGACGCGCAGTGGCCCGCCGTCGGTGCCGACGGCACCTGGCCCGCCGTCGGTACGGAGGCGCAGTGGCCGACCGCGGACGGCGCGGACGCCGGTTGGTTCGCCGTGGGCGCCGACGCGCAGTGGCCCGCCGACGGCATGGACCCCAACTGGGCTGCCTTCGGCACGGATGCCGGCTGGACTCCGGTGAACGCCGGCGCCGTCGCGCCCGTGAGCCCCACCCCGGCGCCGTAGCCGGGAGGTGACCCGCCGCCGGACGGGCCCGGCCCGGTCGGGCGGCGGGTCACGCCGTGCGCGCCGCCGGGAGGCGGGTGGCGAGCAGCGCGCCGGCGGCGGCGGTCGCGGCCAGGGCGGCGAGGGCGGGCGGGAGGCGGTCGACCAGGGGGTGGCCGGCGGTCAGCGTGGTGGCGACGGCCACGCCCAGCGCGGGCCCGATGTTCATCGCCGTCTGCTGCAGTCCGCCCGCCACACCCGCTGCGCCCACCGGGACGGCGCGGACGAGCGCGGCCGTCGCCGTGGCCATCACCGCCCCGAAGCCGGCGCCCAGCAGCAGGAAGGCCGCGCCGATCGCGAGCGCCGGGGCGCCCGGCCGGAGGGAGGCGACCGCGAGGGCGCCCAGCGTGATCGAGGACATCCCCGCGACGACCGTGCGCCGCGGGCCGTGACGGCGGGCCAGGACCACCGAGGCGGGCGCGGCGACCACCATCGCCACCGCGAGCGGCAACGACCGGAGCGCGCCGGCGAGCGGGTCGAGGGCGAGCACGTCCTGGAGGAAGTAGGTGGCGAGGAAGAGCGTGCCGAAGAGCGCCGCCGAGGCGGCGAGCAGGACGCCCAGCGCGGGGGCCACCGCAGGGGCCTTCAGAACGGCGGGCGGGAGCAACGGGTGGCGGGCCCGCCGCTCATGCCGCACGAAGGCGGCGCCGAGCGCGGCGCAGAGCACGGCCGTGACGGCGAGCCGGAGCCAACCGCCCGCCGTCGCGCCGTGCTCCGGAAGGCCGACCAGGGTGAACACCAAGCAGGCCAGCGCGCCGCCGAGCAGCGCGGCACCCGGCACGTCCAGGCCTGTGGTGCCGCCGCCGGCGCGGTGGGCGGCGGCAGGCTCGGGCAGCCGGACCAGCAGTGCGGCCACCCCGGCCACCGCGGCCGGTACGACGGTCAGCAGGAAGACCGACCGCCAGCCCCACTGCGTGGTCAGCGCGCCGCCGACCACCGGGCCGGCGGCGGCCGAGAGCCCGATCGCACTGGTGCGCAGCGCGATCGCCCGCCCGAGCAGGTCCGCCGGGTACGCGGCGCGCAGCAGCCCGAGGGTGGCCGGCTGGAGCAGCGCGCCGGCGGCGCCCTGGAGGACGCGCAGGCCGATCACCCAGCCGATGCCGGGGGCGAGGCCGATCCCGGCCGAGGCGGCGCCGAAGCCGAGCACGCCGATCGCGAAGACCCGGCGGTGGCCGTAGCGGTCGCCGAGCCGTCCGGCGAAGACCAGCAGGGCGGCCACCGTGACCAGGTAGGCGGTGCTGGTCCACTGCACGGCGGCGAGCGAGGCGTGCAGGTCGTGCTGGAGGCTCGGCTGGGCGATGGTGAGCACGGTCCCGTCGAGGGCGACGATCGCGGCGCCGAGGACGCTTCCGGTCAGGGTGAGGCGCCGGGTGCCCGCCGGGGTCACCGGGGGACCGGGCCGAGGTGGGCGTCGAGGGTGGCGCGCAGGACGGGGTCGAGGGTGTCGGTCCCGGTGGCGAGACCGAGGCTGCCCCAGGCGCGGAGCTGGGCGAGGCCGTGCAGGTTGGCCCAGAGCGCCGCCGCGACCGTGGCCGGGGAGGGTGCGGCGCCCTCGTCGGCGGGCGGGCGGACCACCGCGACCAGGCGGGCCAGGGCGTCGAACAGCGGGAGCGAGGTGCTGCGCAGCTCGGCTCCGCTGCCCTCCAGGACGTCGTGGCGGAACATCAGCTCGAACATGCCCGGCCGGTCGGCCGCGAAGGCGAGGTAGCCGCGGGCCAGCCGTTCGAGCCGGGCGCGGGCCTCGGCGGGCTCCCGGTCGGCGCAGGTCCCGCCCGTGTCGCGTCCGTCGAGCCCCAGCGCGGCGTCCAGCTCGCCGAAGCCGTGCCGGGCGATGGCCGCGAGCAGTTCGGCATGGGTGGCGAAGTGGCGGCGCGGGGCGCCGTGCGAGACCCCGGCCTGGCGGGCGATCTCGCGCAGGGTGAGCGCGTGCACGCCCTCCAGGGCGAGCAGCTCCACTCCGGCCGCGACCAGGCGGGCGCGCAGGCCGGTGGGGTTGTCCTGTTCGGTCATGGGGGAGTGTCTATCAAGATCGAGTAGACACTGTCTACTCGCGTCCGGGGCCGCTCGGCGGGCACAATCGCCCGCATGGACGAGGGCGGCGAACCGGCCTGCTGGCTGGACCGGGTGTGCGACGAGTGCGGGCGGCTGCGCGAGCGGTCCGGCCCCGGCCCCTGCGAGCACTGCGGCGGCGGCGCCCGAACGGCCGGGGCGGACGAGCCGGAGCCGGAGAAGCAGTTGGAGGAACAGCCGGAGAAACAGCTGGAGGAACAGCCGGAGCAACTGCCCCAACCGGACGGCGAGGGCCCCGGGAATGGAAAGAGCCCCTGGGCGGACCACCTGAGGTGACCCGCCCCGGGGCAGGTTGTCGAGCCGGCGCGAGGGTGCGCCGCTCAGGAGCGGGTCAGCGCGACAGGCCGTCGAGCGGCTGACCGGACCCCTTGTCCAGCGGTTCCTCCACCGGCTCCGCGCCGTCCACCACTACGCCGTCCGCCTCCGTGCCCGTGCCCGTGCCCGTGCCCTGCGCGGGGATGCGCGCCTCGGGCGTCCAGGGGCGGCGGCGCCGCGCCAGCACGGTGCCCAGGCGCTCCACCGCGGGCTGGGTGTAGCGGGCGGCCAGCGGGCCGGTGACCACCAGGATCAGGACGTACGCCGTGGCCAGCGGTCCGAGGCCCGGCTCGATCCCGGCGGTGACGGCGAGCCCGGCGATGACGATGGAGAACTCGCCGCGCGAGACCAGCGCCCCGCCGGCCCGCCAGCGGCCGCGGGTGGCGATCCCGGCGCGGCGGGCCGCCCAGTAGCCGGTCGCGATCTTGGTGAGCGCGGTGACCACGGCCAGCAGCAGGGCCGGGAGCAGCACCGGCGGGATGCTGGTCGGATCGGTGCTGAGGCCGAAGAAGACGAAGAACACCGCCGCGAAGAGGTCCCGCAGCGGGCTGAGCAGGGTGTGCGCGCCCTCGGCGGCCTCGCCGGAGAGCGCAATGCCCACCAGGAACGCGCCGACCGCCGCCGACACCTGGAGCTGCTGGGCGATGCCCGCGACCAGCAGCGTCAGCCCGAGCACCACCAGCAGCAGCTTCTCCGGGTCGTCGTGGGAGACGAACCGCGAGATCAGCCGGCCGTAGCGGAGCGCGATGAAGAGCACCGCGCCCGCGGTGGCCAGCGCGATGGCCAGCGTGACCGAGCCCGCGAGCAGGCCGGCGCCGGCCAGCAGGGCCGTCAGGATCGGCAGGTAGACGGCCATCGCGAGGTCCTCCAGCACCAGGATGCTGAGGATCACCGGGGTCTCCCGGTTACCGAGCCGGCCGAGGTCGCCGAGCACCTTGGCGATGACGCCCGAGGAGGAGATCCAGGTGACGCCGGCCAGCACCACGGCGGCCACCGGGCCCCAGCCGAGCAGCAGCGCGGCGACCGCGCCGGGTGTCGCGTTGAGCAGGAAGTCGACCGCGCCGGCCGGGTACTGGGCCTTGAGGTTGGTGACCAGGTCGGCGGCGGTGTACTCCAGACCCAGCATCAGCAGCAGCAGGACGACGCCGATCTCGGCGCCGGTCGCCACGAACTCCTCGCTGGCGCTCAGCGGCAGCAGTCCGCCGGTGCCGAAGGCGAGCCCGCCGAGCAGGTAGAGCGGGATCGGCGAGAAGCCGTAGCGGCCGGCGATCCGGCCGAGCAGTCCGAGGACGAGGATGACCGAGCCGAGCTCGATGAAGACGGTCGCGGTGTGCACCCCCCGATCACCCCCGCTCCAGGATCGCCGCCGCCGCGTCCACACCCTCGCGGGTGCCGATCACGATCAGCGTGTCGCCGCCCGCCAGCCGGAAGTCCGGCGCGGGGGAGGGGACGGCGCCGGTGCGCCGCAGCACGGCCACGATCGAGGCGCCGGTCTCGGTGCGCATCCGGGTCTCGCCGAGCAGCCGCCCGTTCCAGTGCGAGGCGCCGTCGACCGGGAGCCGCTCGGCGACCAGGCCGAGGTCGGTGGTGTGCAGCATGGCCGGGTTGTGGTGAGCCGGGGTCAGGGCGTCGACCAGGGCGGCGGACTCCTCGGCGGTCAGCCGGAAGGCCTGGGCGCAGGCGTCCGGGTCGTCCGAGCGGTAGACGTTGAGACTGCGTGAGCCGTCCCGGTGGGCGATCACGGACAGGTGCCGTTGTTCTCGGGTGCTGAGGTCGTACTGGACGCCGACACCGGGAAGCGGAGTGGTCCGGACACGGGCGATCGACACGGCGGCTGTCCTCTCGTCAGGGGGGCTCCCAGGAGGCTGCGCGTGGCGCGGGCGCGCCGGAGCAGGGGACGCCGGCGCCTGACCGCGTGTGACACACGAACGCGCAACCGGACTAATAGTAATGAGTATGTAAAGTCTGAAAATAGAGCCCCGGTCCGTGTGCGTGCTGGGAAGCGCGCACACGAACCGGGGCGGCGGGCCGGAGACCGCGGGACGGCCCTGGGCGAGGGGACGGGTGTCGGAGCGGGGCTACTGCGGCGGACGGTCGTCGCGCAGCTGGTCCTTGAGCTTCTCCTGGCCGGTGTCGACCTGGCCGCTGTACTTGCCCTGCGTGCGTTCGTCGACCATGTCGCCGGCCTTGTCGACGCCCTTCTCGGCCTGGCCCTCATGGCCCTTGAGCATGCTCTTGAGCTTGTCGAACATGGACATGTGGTCACTCTCCCGGATGAGACGGCCCCACCTCTCCCAGCATCGCCGCACACCGGGGTGTCCGCATCCGGTCAGCTTGTGCGCCGGGGTTGGCAAGGCGGCGAGGAACATGTCAAATCGGGAGTCCCACGGACCGTCGGAAGGACAAGCCTTGAACGCTCGGACCGGTCGCCCGGCCGCCACCCGCCGCGCCCGCACCGCCCCCACCCGCCGGACCGCGGGCGCCGCGCTGGCGGTGGCGGCGCTGGTGACCCCGCTGCTGCTGGTCGGCACCGGCAGTGCCGCCGCCGACCCGGACCCGGCCCGCAAGGGGGCGAAGCTCGCCACCCGTTTGGCCCAGGCGAGCACCGCGGACGGCGCCCACGACACCCTGGAGGCGCTCCAGCGGATCGCCCGCCGCAACGGCGGCAACCGGGTGGCCGGCTCGGCCGGCCACGACCAGTCGGCCCGCTACGTCTACGAGCAGGCCCGCCGGGCCGGGCTCAAGGTGTCCAAGCAGGAGTTCGAGTACACGTTCTTCCAGGAGCTGGCCGAACGGCTCTCGGTGGTCTCCCCGCAGGCCGAGGACATCGCGATCAAGGCGATGACCTACTCGGTCGGCGGCCCGGAGAACGGCCTGACCGCCGCGCTCGCGGTCGTCCCGGTGGACGCCACCACCGGCTGCGAGGCCGCCGACTACGCCTCCGGCGCGGTCACCGGCCGGATCGCGCTGATCCGGCGCGGCGGCTGCAGCTTCGCGGTCAAGCAGGCCGCGGCGGCGGACGCGGGCGCCCTCGGCGCGGTGATCTACAACAACGTCGAGGGGGACCTCAACGGCACCCTCGGTGAGCCCGACCTCGGGCGGATCCCGACCGGCGGCATCTCCCAGGCCGCCGGACAGGCGCTGGCCGGCAAGGCGGCGGCCGGCCCGGTCACCGTCACCCTGGACATCCGCACCCACATGGAGAAGCGGACGACCTGGAACGTCATCGCCGAGACCCGCGGCGGCGACCCCGCCAACACCGTGGTGATCGGCTCGCACCTCGACTCGGTGCTGGACGGCCCCGGCATCAACGACAACGGCTCCGGCTCGGCCGGCATCCTGGAGGTCGCCAGGAACCTCGGCAACCGGCCGGTGAAGAACAAGGTCCGGTTCGCCTGGTGGTCGGCCGAGGAGTTCGGCCTGCGCGGCTCGGCGGCCTACGTGAAGTCGCTCTCCGAGGCCGAGCGGAAGAAGATCAAGCTCTACCTGAACTTCGACATGATCGCCTCGCCCAACTCCGCGCAGTTCGTCTACGACGGCGACGACTCCGACCACATCGGCTCCGGACCCGGCCCGGAGGGCTCCGCGCAGCTGGAACGGCACATCACCGACTACCTGGACCGCCGCGGCCTGCCGCACGAGGGCACCGACTTCACCGGCCGCTCCGACTACGGCCCGTTCATCGACGCGGGAATCCCGGCCGGCGGCACCGACACCGGCGCCGAGGTGATCAAGACGGCCGCCCAGGCCGCCACCTACGGCGGGACCGCCGGCCTCGCCTTCGACCCCTGCTACCACAAGGCCTGCGACGACATCCGCAACGTGGACATGACCGCGTTCGACGTCAACATCGACGTCATCGCGGACTCGGTGGGCACCTACGCCTGGGACCTCTCCTCGCTGAGCGCCCCCGTCGCACCGCAGCGCACCGAGGGCGGCAGCCTGCACGCGGGCCACGCGCACGGCGCCGAGGGCTGACCGCGCCCGCTCCGGCCCCCGCCCCGTACGGCGGGTGGGGGCCGGACCGGCAACCCGGTCGGGCGTGCGGCGGCGGGGGTCCGATGGGTGCGCCGGGCGGTGGCCTGACACCATGGCACCGAGATCACGACACCGTGACACCCTCGGAGGAGTCAGCACCATGAGCAGCACGCACTACGACGTCGTCGTCCTCGGCGCCGGCCCCGGCGGCTACACCGCGGCCGTCCGCTCCGCCCAGCTCGGTCTCAAGGTCGCCGTCATCGAGTCGAAGTACTGGGGCGGGGTCTGCCTGAACGTCGGCTGCATCCCCTCCAAGGCCCTGCTGCGCAACGCGGAACTCGCGCACATCTTCACCAAGGAGGCCAAGACCTTCGGCATCAAGGTCGAGGGCCAGGTCACCTTCGACTACAGCGAGGCGTTCAAGCGCAGCCGCACCGTCGCCGACGGCCGCGTCAAGGGCGTCCACTACCTGATGAAGAAGAACGGCATCACCGAGTACGACGGCCGCGGCACCTTCGTGGACGACCGCACCCTCCAGGTGGCACTGAACGGCGGCGGCTTCGAGGTCGTCACCTTCGACCACTGCATCATCGCGGCCGGCGCCACCACCCGGCTGCTGCCCGGCACCAGCCTGAGCGAGCGCGTGGTCACCTACGAGGAGCAGATCCTCACCGAGGACCTGCCCGGCAGCATCATCATCGCCGGCGCCGGGGCGATCGGCGTCGAGTTCGCCTACGTGCTGCACAACTACGGCGTGCAGGTCACCATCGTCGAGTTCCTCGACCGGATGGTGCCGCTGGAGGACGCTGAGGTCTCCGCCGAGCTGGCCAAGCAGTACCGCAAGCTCGGCATCCAGGTGCTGACCTCGACCCGGGTCGACTCGATCGACGACAAGGACCCGGCCGCCAAGGTCAAGGTCACCGTCACCGCCAAGGACGGGCAGCAGCAGGTGCTGGAGGCCGACAAGGTGCTCCAGGCGATCGGCTTCGCCCCGCGCGTGCACGGCTACGGGCTGGAGAACACCGGGGTCAAGCTGACCGAGCGCGGCGCGATCGCGATCGACGGCCGCGGCCGGACCAACGTCCCGCACATCTTCGCCATCGGCGACGTCACCGCCAAGCTGATGCTCGCGCACGCCGCCGAGGCGATGGCCGTGATCGCCGCCGAGACCATCGGCGACGCGGAGACCATGGAGGTGGACTTCGCGATGATCCCGCGCGCCACCTACTGCCAGCCGCAGATCGCGAGCTTCGGCTACACCGAGGCGCAGGCCCGCGACCTGGGCCACGACGTCAAGGTCGCCAAGTTCCCGTTCACCGCCAACGGCAAGGCGCACGGCCTCGGCCACCCGACCGGCTTCGTCAAGGTCATCTGCGACAACACCCACGGCGAGCTGCTCGGCGCCCACCTGATCGGCCCCGAGGTCACCGAGCTGCTGCCGGAGCTGACGCTGGCCCAGCAGTGGGACCTCACCGTGCACGAGGTCGCCCGCAACGTGCACGCCCACCCGACCCTGGGCGAGGCCGTCAAGGAGGCGATCCACGGACTGGCCGGCCACATGATCAACATGTGACCGCACCCGTTCCCACCGGTCCCGCTCCCACCCGTCCCGTTCCGGCCGTACGCGAGCCGGGGCGGGGGCGGGACGGGTGCGGCAGGATGACCGGATGACCGACACCACCCTCAACCTCTGGCGCCGGCAGCTCGGCACGGTGCCCGGCGAGGTCTGGGACCGCACCGGGCTGACGGTGCTCATCCTCGCCGAGACCGGCATCACCGAAGTCCCGCCCGCCGTCGCCCGGCTGCACCGGCTGCGCACCCTCGACCTCGGGCACAACCGGATCACCGAGCTGCCGCCGGAACTCGGCGCCCTCACCGGCCTCACCGACTTCCTCTACCTGCACGACAACGCCCTCACCGCGCTCCCGGCCGCCCTCGGCCGGCTCACCGCGCTGCGCTACCTCAACATCGGCGAGAACCCGATCGCCGAACTCCCCGACGCCCTCGGCGCGATGGCCGGCCTGGTGGAACTGCGCGCCCAGCACGACCGGCTGACCGCGCTGCCCGAATCCCTCGGCGGCCTGCGCGCCCTGCGCGAACTCTGGCTGCGCGGCAACGCGCTGACCACCCTGCCCGGCTCCTTCACCGGCCTCACCGAGCTGCGCGAACTGGAACTGCGCGAGAACGCGCTCCCCGAGGTGCCGGCGGCGCTGGCCGGGCTGCCGCTGCTGCGCCGGCTCGACCTGCGCGGCAACCGGATCACCGCCCTGCCGGACTGGCTGGGGGACCCGGCCGCGCTGCCCGCCCTGGAGAAGCTCGACCTGCGGTGGAACGCGGTCGACCCGGCACCCGCCCTGCTGTCGGCGCTCGCGGCACGCGGCTGCCACGTCCTGCACTGACGCCGCCCCGGGCGCCCGCAGCCGAAAACCCCTCGCCCACCGTGGCGTTCGGCTGCTACCGTCCCCCGTATGAAGCGCGCCGCAGCCGTCCTCACGACGACGCCGGAGAGAGTCCCGGCGCGCTGACCGCTGAGCTGGTCCGAAGCCCCGGGGCGAGTGCCCCGGGGCTTCGCCGTACCGGTCCACTCGCCCGCCCGACCGAGTGGAGACACCGCCATGAACAGCGACCCCGTCGCGGCCGCGCCCGCACCGGCCCCCGACCACCGCCGGCTCGGCCGGGAACTTGAACTCTTCGACACCGACCCGCTGATCGGATCCGGCCTCCCGTACTGGCTGCCCGACGGCGCCGCGATCCGGCACACCCTGGAGGAGTTCGTCCGCGGCCGCGAGCGGCGCGCAGGCTACCGCCACGTCTACTCGCCCGTCCTCGGCAAACGCGAGCTCTACGAGATCTCCGGCCACTGGCAGCACTACCGCGACGACATGTTCCCGCCGATGGACCTGGGCGCCGAGCAGGTCGTGCTGCGCCCCAGCCTCTGCCCGCACCACGCCCTGGTCTACCGCTCGCGCGCCCGCAGCCACCGCGAACTGCCGCTGCGGATCGCCGAACTCGGCGGCATGTACCGCTCCGAGCCGTCCGGCGTGCTCGGCGGGCTGACCCGGGTGCGGGCCATCCAGCTGAACGACGCGCACGTCTTCTGCACCCCCGAGCAGGCCGCCGACGAGGCGGTCGCCGCCCTGGAGCTGATCGGCGAGGCGCACCGGGCGCTCGGCATCCGGCCGGTCCGCCACCGGCTCTCGCTGCCCGGCGCGGGCGGCAAGTACGTGGCCGACCCGGCGCTCTGGGAGCGGGCCACCGCGCTGCTCACCGAGGTGCTCCGGCGCTCCGGGGTGCCGTTCGAGGCGGCGGAGGGGGAGGCGGCCTTCTACGGGCCCAAGATCGACGTCCAGATCGCCGACGCCGCCGGACGCGAGTCCACCCTCTCCACCGTGCAGATCGACTTCCACCAGCCGGAGCGCTTCGGTCTGCGGTACACCGGGCCGGACGGCGCCAAGCACCGCCCGGTGATGGTCCACCGCAGCGTCATCGGCAGCGTCGAACGGGTGGTCGCCCACCTGATCGAGCTGTACCGCGGGGCCTTCCCGGCCTGGCTGGCGCCGACCCAGCTGATGCTGCTGCCGCTCACCGAGGGGGAGCGCGAGCGGGCCGAGCGGGTGCGCGGGCGCTGCCTGGACCTCGGGCTGCGGGCGGAGGTCGCCGGACCCGGGCGGGGCGGCCTCGGCGCCCGGATCCGGGCGGCGCGGCTGGTCCCGTACCAGGCGGTGATCGGCCCCCGGGAGGCGGCGGACGACCTGCTGGCGCTGCGCCTGCGCGACGGCCGCCGGCCCGGTCCGCTGCCGGTGGCCGAGGCGCTGGCCAGGATCGGCGCGCTGGTCGGCGCGTGCGCCCCGGAACTGTGGGACGAGCCGGCGGCGCCCGGCGGCGGCCGGCCTCCTCAGTAGGACTGCAGCTCGATCAGCCGGCCCTCCGGGTCGCGCAGGTGGGCGGTGCGCAGGCCGGGACCCCACTCCGGGCGGTCGGCGGGCCCGGTGACGGGTGCGCCGCCGTGCTCCAGGCAGTGGGCGAGGGCCCGTTCGACGTCGTCGACCCGGAGGACCAGCATCGCGCCGTCCTGGGCGGCGGCCGGTGCGGCGGGCAGCGCGGCCGTGCCGACGGCGGTGGCCAGCCGCCCGCGGTCGAACAGCGCGAGCACGGTCCGCCCGGCCAGGTCCCAGGCGGCGTACGGGCCTTCGGGGGCGCCCCTGACCAGGGCGGCTCCGGTCAGCGGCGGCAGCGCGGCGGCGTAGAAGCCGAAGCAGGCGGGGAAGTCGGCGACGAGCAGGCGGTGGTACGGGGCGTCCATGGCGGGGCCTCCTCGGAAAATCATGGGTGGACACCCACTATAGGGTGTGACCTTAGACTCGTCCCATGGCTTCCGAGGAATCAGCCGCTCCCGCCGCCGTGACCCCGCCGACGCTGCTGGAGCTCAGCACCTACCTGCTCTCCCGCACCGGCAAGGCGGCCCGCGCCCGGCTGGCCGAGCGGCTCGCCCGCCGGGGACTGCGGCTGTGGGACATGGCGGTGCTCGCCGCGCTCGCCGACTTCGGTCCGCACGCCCAGCGCGACCTGGTCCGCCGGCTGCGGGTGGACCCCAGCGACATGGCCAAGGTCACCGACCAGCTGGCCGCCGCCGGCTACGTCGTGCGGGCCCGCGACACCGCCGACCGGCGCCGCGTCTCGGTCACCGTCACCGATGCGGGCCGCGCCCTGCTCACCGAACTGCGCGCCGAGGCGCACGCCGTGCAGGAGGAGGTGCTGGCGCCGCTGAGCGCGGCGGAGCGCCAGGTCCTGCACGAGCTGCTCGGCCGCGTCCACGCGCACCTGCCGGGAGCACCCTGACGCGCCGCTCCGGTCTCCGGGGTCAGCCGAGCGGCAGCGGACGGCGGGCGCCGGCGAACTCGCGGGACCAGCGGGGGATGCCGAGCACGCCCTCCAGCCGGGCCACCAGCGTGCCGGTGCGCTCGGCGTGGATCATCGCGCCGTCGCCGGCCCAGATGCCGACGTGGTGCAGCGGGGAGTCGGGGCGGGAGAAGAACAGCAGGTCCCCGGGGAGCAGCGCGGCGGTCTCCACCGGGGCGGAGCGGTGGAACTGGGCGACGGTGTAGTGCGCCAGTTCGACGGCGCCCGCGCTCGCCCGGTACCAGCAGTACAGCGACAGCCCGCTGCAGTCGTAGCCGACCGTGATCTCACCCAGGCACTCGCCGTCGAGGTAGCCGTTCTCCTCGTCGCAGAAGCCGAGGCTCGCGCCCAGCCGGTCCCCGCCGCCCCAGGCGTAGGGCACGCCGATCTGCGAGGCGGCCACGGCGGCGACCCGGTGGCCGAGCGCGTGGTCCGGGCCCTCGCGGCGGGGCCCGGCGGCGGCGGGCCCGGCGCCCAGCGCGGGGGCGAGACCGGCCCCCAGGGCGAGGCCCAGCACCCGGCGGCGGCCCCAGGTCCTGGTGAGGTGCGGGAACGGCATGGGGACCCCCTCGGTCGTCGGCGAACCACCAGGATCCCGGCCGGAGCGGGCTGCCCGCCATCACCCGCACCGGTGAATTCGCCGGGCGTGGGCCCGGTCCGCCAAGGGCGCCGGCCGGAAATCGATTGACGGTGGCGCGGGCGGTCCCAACGATGGGGCCCGGCGCGACCGAACGACCATCCGGGAGGGACCCATGAGCAGTTCCGTCAGGCTGATCCGCAATCACCGCCTCACCCAGGCCGTCGACTACGCCTACGCGGCCTCCGTCGACGCGCCGGTGCGCTCGCTCTGGCTGGCCGGCGCCTGCCCGCTGGACACCGAGGGGCGTACGGTGGCGGTGGGCGACTACGCCGGCCAGGCCCACCAGGTGATGCGCAACCTGGTGACGGTCCTGGAGGACGAGGGCGCCGCGCTCACCGACCTGGTGCGCACCACGGTGTACGTCGCCTCCTCCCGGCAGGCGGACCTGGTGGCCGTCTGGGACGTCTACCGCGAGTACCTCGGCGAGCACGACGTGCCGAGCACCCTGCTCGGGGTCTCCGTGCTCGGCTACCACGATCAACTCGTCGAGGTGGAGGCGGTCGCCGTGCTGGGCTGATCCGGTGGGAGACGGGGGAGCCGGTCCGGCACGGTGGCCGTCCGGTCGGTATTCTCTGACGCCGCGTGTCCGCGGGCTGCGGCGGGTAGCGCCGCTGGGCCCGCCGACCGCTCCGCCCGACCACGGGTAAGATACGGGCTGTTTGGTTTTGTTTCGCTTGTGTGTGCGGGGGTGGTCGTGGTGGCGCGACAGGAGCGGGCGCTGCGGACGCGGCGGCTGATTCTGGAGGCCGCGGCCTCGGTTTTCGACGAGTTCGGCTACGAGCGGGCGACCATCGGCGAGGTCGTCGCCCGGGCCGGTGTGACCCGCGGCGCCGTCTACTTCCACTTCGCGTCCAAGGCCGATCTGGCGCTGGGCGTCATCGAGGGGCAGTTCGAGGCCGAGGCCGTGCCCGAGCGCCCGTGCAAGCTCCAGGAGTTCGTGGACACCGGGATGGTGGTCACCCATCTGGTGCCGATCGACCCGCTGGTCAGCGCCGGCGTGCGGCTCTCGGTGGACCACGCCGCGGACCGCCGGCTGGGCGTCGACGCCGCGCCGGGCTGGATCGCGAGGCTGGAGCGGCTGCTGATCACCGCGGGCGAGCGGGGCGAGTTGCTGCCGCACGTGGTGCCGGCCCACACGGCCGGGCTGATGACCGCGTCCTGGGTGGGCGTGCAACTCCAGTCGCAGCGGTTCACCAACCGGGCCGACCTCGCGGAGCGGGTCTCGATCCTCTACCGGCACCTGATGCCGAGCATCGCCGTCGCCGGGGTGCTCGCCTGCCTCGACCTGGCGCCGGACCGGGGCGCGCGGGTCTACGCGGAGATGGTGGCCGCGCGCGGCCGGGCCGAGCGCCCGGCCGGTGACGATTTCGACGGCGGCTCCGACGGCGGCTCCGACCGGGGCGCCGACGACCACTCCGACAGCGGCGCCGACGAATCCGGTGGGACCGGCGCGGAAGCCGAATGATACGGCGCGTCCGGTTTCCCCGGCAGGATCGCCCGCCGCGCCACGGCTGCGGAGCGTAGTCGGCACCGCCGGGTGCGGCGGGGTGGACGGCCGACGGGCCGTCAGCGGATGACCGGCAGAACGGCGTTGCCGCTCCGCCCGGTGGCCGCCTCGATGAACTCCACCGGGTCGGCCACCTCCGCGAGCAGGGCGCGGGTGGCCTCCAGCGCCGCCGCCGGGGGCGGCGGACCGCCGACCGCCGCCGTCAGGTCGAGCAGGTGGACGGTCGCCTCCACCACCGCCACCTCGATGAGCGCGCCGAGCGTCACGGTGTCCAGGAGCGGATGGCCGACCACGGTGTCCGGCGGGAACTCCGCGAGCCGGGCCAGCACTCGCGTCCCGTCCTCGGCGAACCGGGCCACCAGGGCCTGCGGGCCGAGCGCCGCCGCCGTCTCCCGGGCACCGTCGGCGACCGCCCCGGCCGCGGTGTGCGCCAGGCCACCGGGCCGGTTGTACGTGCGCAGCACGGCGGACCCCCGGTCCACCGCCGCCGGGCGGTCCACCACCGCCCCGGGCACCTGGGCGAACAGCTCCGGTGCGGCCGCCACGTGCGCGTACAGGTCGCGCACCGTCCAGCCGGGCAGCCGGGTGGCCCGGCCCCACTGCCCGGCGTCGAAGGCCGCGCCGCGCTCCGCCCACCCCGCCCACAGCTCCGCCAACAACCGCTGCGCGCCGTCCCGCTGCTGTCCCATCACCCGGCTCCTCCCTCGACGGTGTACGGATCACCGTCCACCGTAGGGCACGGCCCGCCGGGCGGGGTGCTCAGCGAGGCCCGGGCCGGTCCAGCGCCCGCAGGGCGTCCAGCACGTCCAGGCCGAGGTCCGGCGCGGCGTCCTCCGGCAGGCTGACCGAGACCCGGGTGGCCAGTCCCGAGTACCGGCGGTGGATCTCCCGGGCGGCCTCCTCGACCGTGCCCGTGACGGCGAAGGTGTCGAGGACCCGGTCGTCGATCAGGGCGGCCATCTCGGGCCAGCGGCCGCGCAGTGACAGCCGGTGCAGCTCCTCGTGCAGTTCCTCCCAGCCGTGCAGGGCCAGCACCGGGCGGTAGGCGGGAGTGGAGGCGTAGAAGGCGAGCCGCTCACGGACGGCCGCCAGGTTGGCGCGCAGTTCCTCCTCGGTGCGCCCGGTCGCGGTGAGCACGCTGCCGACCACCTCGAAGGGCCGTCCGGTCCAGGCCGCGCCCTCGGCCTCGGCCCGCCCGCGCTCCTCGGCGAGCGCCGGCAGCACCTGCCGGGTGAGGTAGTCGACCGAGGTGAAGGGGTGGCTGAGGAAGCCGTCCGCCACCGCGCCGGCGGTGCGCACCATCAGCGGTCCGACGCCCGCCAGCAGGATCCGCGGCACCCCGGCCGGGACCGGGTCGGGGGAGAAGACCGGCGTCATCACCGTGTGGGTGTAGAAGTCGCCGCGGAAGCGCAGCCGCTCGCCGGTCTGCCAGCTGTGCCAGATCGCCCGCACGGCGTGCACGTACTCGCGCATCCGCGCGGCGGGCCGGTCCCAGGGCATCCCGAAGCGCTTCTCGATGTGCGGCTTGACCTGGGAGCCGAGCCCGATGACGGCCCGTCCGCCGGAGGCCGCGTGCAGGCCCCAGGCCTGGTAGGCGAGGGTCATCGGGGTCCGGGCCAGGGCCACCGCGACCCCGGTGGCCAGCTCGATGGAGCTGGTGCGGTCGGCGGCCCGGGCCAGCTGGAGGAAGGGGTCGTAGGCGGTCTCGGAAACCACCAGCCGGTCCGCGCCCCGCCGCTCGGCCCGCTCGGCGGCGTCCAGGACGGCGGCGGGGTGCGCGGGGGCGAGCGCGTCGAGGAGGAGGGCGGGGGCCTGCGGGCGGTCCATCGGTCGGGCTCCTGGTGGGCGGTCGGGTCCGGCGGGGGCGACGGCGCTGGACGGTGCCAGGCGGGTCGACGCGAGGTCGACGTCGAGGTCGAGGGCGGGGGGCGGGGTCAGGGGCGGGGCCAGGGCCGTCCGTCGAGCCGCTCGATGCCGGTGTTGAAGCGCCGCAGGAACGCGGCGAAGGCCTCGATGTCCTCGGTGGGCCAGTCCTCCATCACCAGGCCGAGGGCGTGGGTGCGCGCCGCCCGGTCCTCGTCGAGCCGCCGGTCGCCCTCCTCGGTGATGCGGAACTTGCGGGCCAGCCCGCCCTCGGGGTCGGGGATCCGCTCGACCAGCCCGGCCCGGCTCATCGCGGCGGTCTGCCGGTTGAGGGTGGAGGCGTCGAGCCCGAAGGCGTCGCTGAGCTCGCCGATCGACATCGGGCCCTCCACCCGGATCCGGCTGAGCAGGATGTACGCGCTGCGTTCGAGCGCGTTCTCGTGCGGCCGGGCGCCGTGCGGGCTCAGGTAGTGGTGCCGGCTGAGCACCATGTACTCGAACGCCACGTCCTCCGTGGGCTCGCTGGGTCCGCTCATGACGTCGCCCTTCCCGTCCCTGGCTCCGGCGCCCTGACCTGCGGTGTTCGCGCACAGTATGGCAGGCGTGCGCCCATCGGAGTCGATATGCATCATGCATATCATGTGTAGGATGCATATCTGTTGACCGCCGCACGGACCCGAGGAGCCCCCGCTGATGGCCGCCCCACATACCGCCGCCCCCGACCGGACCAGGGGCATCGTCGCCACGCTCGCCCTCACCGGCACGCTGGCGGCGATCATGCAGACCCTGGTCACCCCGCTGATCGGTGAGCTGCCGAAGATCCTGGACACCTCCGCGTCCAACGCCTCCTGGGTGATCACCGCGACCCTGCTGTCGGGCGCGGTGTTCGTGCCGATCAGCGGCCGGCTCGGCGACCTGCTCGGCAAGCGGCGGATGCTGCTGGCCTGCTGCGTCCCGCTCCTGGTCGGCTCGGTGATCTGCGCGCTGACCTCCTCCGTCCTGCCGATGATCGTCGGACGCGGACTGCAGGGCATGGGCATGGGCGTCGTCCCGCTCGGCATCAGCCTGCTGCGCGAGGTGCTGCCGCCCGAGCGGCTCGGCTCCGCGATCGCCCTGGTCAGTGCCTCGATGGGAATCGGCGGCGGCCTCGGCCTGCCCATCTCGGCGGCGGTCGCCCAGTACGCCAGCTGGCGCGTGCTGTTCTGGGGCGCGGCCGTCCTCACCGTGGTGATCGCCGTGATGATCCGCTCCCTGGTGCCCGCCCCCGCCGCCCGGCCGGCCGGCGGCCGCTTCGACGCCGTCGGCGCGGTCGGCCTGGGCGCCGGACTGGTCTGCCTGATGCTGCCGGTCTCCAAGGGCGGCGACTGGGGCTGGACGGACGGGACCACCCTCGGACTGTTCGCCGCCGCCGTGGTCCTGCTGCTGGCCTGGGGCGCCTGGGAGCTGCGGAGCGCCGAGCCGCTGGTCGACCTGCGGGTGACCGCCCGTCCGCGGGTGCTGCTGACCAACCTGGCGTCCGTGCTGGTCGGCTTCGGGATGTACGCGCAGGCGCTGATCATCCCGCAGCTGCTCCAGCTGCCGGAGGCCACCGGCTACGGACTGGGCCAGTCGATGCTGGCCATGGGCCTGTGGATGGCGCCCTCCGGTCTGATGATGATGGTCGTCTCGCCCTTCGGTGCCCGGCTCTCGGCGGCGCGCGGCCCGAAGTTCACCCTGGTCGTCGGCTCCCTGGCGATCGCCGCCGGGTACGGGCTGTCGATGGTGCTGATCGGCTCCACCTGGGGCGTGCTGGTCGTCACCCTGGTCTGCAACGCGGGCGTCGGCCTGGCGTACGGCGCGATGCCGGCGCTGATCATGAGCGCCGTGCCGCTGTCCGAGACGGCCTCGGCGAACAGCTTCAACACCCTGATGCGCTCGCTGGGCACCACGGTGTCGGCGGCCGTGGTCGGCGTGGTGCTCGCCCAGCTGACCACCTCCGTGGGCGGCCACGTACTGCCCTCGGAGACCGGCTTCCGGGTCGGCCTGCTGATCGGCTGCGGGGTGGCTCTGGTCGCCGCGGCGGTGGCCGCCACCATCCCGGTGCCGCCCGCGCCGGGCAGCCCGAAGGCTGCCGCCGGGGAGCCGGAGCGCGCCGTCGTGGGTGACGCCGCCTCCGCCTGACGGCGCGCGTACCGGCGGGCGCGGGTGCGGCGGACAGGCTCCGCCGCGTCCGCGTCCCGCCACCCGATCGGGTGAGCACCCGGCGCGTGCGCAGCGCGCCCGCACCCGGGGCCGCGACCATACGGGGACCAACCGCCTCCCAGGGAAGGGAAGTCGCCATGGGCCGTGCCCTGATCGTCGTCGACGTGCAGAAGGACTTCTGCGAGGGCGGCAGCGTCCCGGTCAAGGGCGGCGCCGGGCGGGCCGCCGCCATCGCCGGCCTGCTGCGCGAGACCGACGGCGAGTACGACTACGTCATCGCCACCCGGGACCACCACATCGACCCGGGCCCGCACTTCTCCGACCACCCGGACTACCGGGACTCCTTCCCGGTGCACTGCGTGGCCGGCACCGAGGGCGGGGAGTTCCACCCGGACTTCGCCCCCGCCGTGGCCGCCGGAGCGGTCGACGAGGTCTTCTTCAAGGGCGCCCGCTCCGCCTCCAAGAGCGGCTTCGAGGGCTTCACCGCGGACGGCACCCCGCTGGCCGACTGGCTGCGCGCCCGCGACGTCGAGGGCGTCGACGTCGTCGGCATCGCGACCGACCACTGCGTCAGGGCCACCGCGCTCGACGGCGCGAAGGAGGGCTTCGCCGTGCGCGTCCTGCTCGACTACACCGCCGGGGTCGCCGCCGACACCACCGCCACGGCGCTGGACGACCTGCGCGGCGCCGGGGTCGGCCTCACCGGAACGCCCGTCGTCCTGGCCTGACCTGGGACGTCTCCCCGAGCGCGGTCCGGGAACGGCGGTGCGCGAGTGGGTGACGGGGCGGGACCCGCTGCGTAGACTCGGGCGACCTGCGCCGGACGAGTCCAGGAGCCCTCACCATGACCTCGCCCTTCCCGTCTCCCAGCATCAGCGCCGGCAGCACCTCCGTGCCGTTGCTGGACCACACCATCGGTGTCGCGCTCGACCGCGCCGTCGCCGCCTTCCCGGACCGGGAGGCGCTGGTGGACGTGCCGAGCGGGCGGCGGTGGACGTACCGGGAACTGGCCGCGGAGGTGGACCGGGTCGCGCTCGGACTGCTCGGCCTCGGGGTCGGCGCCGGCGACCGGGTCGGCATCTGGGCGCCGAACTGCCCGGAGTGGGTCTTCACCCAGTACGCCACCGCGCGGATCGGCGCGATCCTGGTGACCGTCAACCCCGGCTACCGCACCCACGAGGTCGAGTACGTGCTGCGGCAGTCGGGGATCCGCACGGTGGTGGCGGTCCCGGCCTTCAAGACCTCGGACTACGCGGCCATGCTCGCCGAGGCCGGGCCGCGCTGTCCCGGGCTGCGGGACGTGCTGCTGATCGGCTCGCCCGGCTGGGACGGGCTGTTGGCGGCGGGGGAGCGCGGCGACCGGGAGCGGCTGGCCGCCATCGGCGCGGGACTGAACTTCTACGATCCGATCAACATCCAGTACACCTCGGGCACCACCGGCTTCCCCAAGGGGGCCACGCTCTCGCACCACAACATCCTCAACAACGGCTACTTCGTCGGAGAGTTGTGCGGCTACACGGAGGCGGACCGGATCTGTGTGCCCGTCCCGTTCTACCACTGCTTCGGGATGGTCATGGGGTGCTTGGCGGCGCTCTCGCACGGCGCCTGCGTGGTGATCCCGGCCCCGGCCTTCGAGCCGGCCGCCACCCTGCGCGCGGTGTCCGCCGAGCGCTGCACCTCGCTCTACGGCGTGCCGACCATGTTCATCGCCGAACTCAACGACCCGGGCTTCGCCGAGTACGACCTGTCCGGCCTGCGCACCGGGATCATGGCCGGCTCGCCGTGCCCGATCGAGGTGATGAAGCAGGTCGTCGACCGGATGGGCATGCGCGACGTCTCCATCTGCTACGGCATGACCGAGACCTCCCCGGTCTCCACCCAGACCCGCGCCGAGGACCCGCTGGAGCGGCGGGTGTCCACCGTCGGCCGGGTCGGCCCGCACCTGGAGGTCAAGGTGGCCGACCCGGAGACCGGCGAGACCGTCCCGCGCGGCACGCCCGGCGAACTCCGCACCCGGGGCTACTCGGTGATGCTCGGCTACTGGGACCAGCCCGACCGCACCGCCGAGGCGGTCGACGCCGACGGCTGGATGCACACCGGCGACCTCGCGGTGATGGACGAGGAGGGCTACCTCAACATCACCGGCCGGCTGAAGGACATGGTGATCCGGGGCGGCGAGAACATCTACCCGCGCGAGATCGAGGAGTTCCTGTTCACCCACCCCGACGTCCTGGACGTCCAGGTCATCGGCGTGCCCGACGCCAAGTACGGCGAGGAGCTGATGGCCTGGGTCCGCCTGCGGCCCGGCGCGCCCGAGCTGACCGCCGAGGCGCTGCGCGAGTACTGCGCGGGCCGGATCGCGCACTACAAGGTGCCGCGCTACGTGCACCGGGTGGACGAGTTCCCGATGACCGTCACCGGGAAGATCCGCAAGGTGGAGATGCGGGAGCGGGCCGTCGAACTGCTGGGCCTGGACGGGGCGGCGGGCGTCGACCACGCCTGACCGGGGCCGGGGCTCACGCCCCGGCGTGCTGCCGGCGGACCATCTCGGTGATCCAGACGGGCGCGTACGGCGAGGTGCAGCCCGGGGAGGTCGGGTAGTCCTTGAGGACCTCCAGGCGCTCGCCGATGTCCAGGGCACGCGCCCGGTACTCGGCGTGGTCGATGCCGATCCGGGCCAGGCAGGTGTTCATCGCCCACTGCAGCCGGTCCGGGGCGTCGCGCATCCGTGCCTCGATGACGTCCAGCAGCGCGGCCAGGTCGAGGCCCTCGGGCTTCGCCGCCACCCGGTCGGCGGTCAGCGCCCAGCCGGCGCTCGCGACCAGCGGGTCCGGATCGGCCGACCAGGCCCGGCGCAGCTCCTCGGCGTGCGGGCTCTTCCGCACCACGTAGCCGATCAGCCAGTCCTGCACCTTGGGGGTGCGGGCCGCGCGCAGCATGGCGTCCAGTTCCTCGCGCCCGAAGTCCTTGGGCCGGCACACCAGCAGCGCCAGCAGGCGCGCCGCGCCGTCGCCGGTCGCCCAGAGCCCCCGGGCCAGCTCCTGGCGCGTGCCCAGGCGCTTGGCCACGGCGCGCAGCCTGGTCAGGTTCACGCCGTGGTCGTCGCCGTGCCGCTCGTTCACCCGGCGGATCTTCGGGTCCTCAAGCGTGGCCAGCTCGGCCATCACCTCGGCCACCTGCTCGGTCACCGTCACCTCGGGCACCTCGGCCTCCTGTCCGTCGCCTCTCCGGTTCACCCTACGGCGCAGCCGTGACAGTCACTCATGGTGACTGTACGGGGGCATCGGGTGAGACTAGGATCGAAGGCGAACCAGTGGGTCGGTGGACGGCCCGGTGCGCGGCCCCCGGATCGCCGGCGGGCATCCGGTGGTCGGCACTCGCCACACCGGAAAGGGGAATCCCATGGCTACGGCAGTGGGAACCGCGTTCAGTACCGCGCTCTCCTGGGTCGGCCGGAACTCGGACGGCCGGCTGGAGGTCTTCGCCCGGGGCGGGAACGGCGCCGTGTACCACATTTGGCAGGAGAGCCCCGACGGTGACGAGGACTGGTCGCCCTGGAAGCCGCTCGGCGGCACCGTCACCGGCAGCCCGGTGGCCGGCACGGACTCCGACGGCCGCCTGTGGGCCTTCGTCCACAGCGGGGAGAACGCCACGCTCCGTCACATCCGGCAGGACCCCAGGCTCCCCGGCGGCTGGGGCGGCTGGGGATCACTGGAGGGCTCCCTGGTGGGCGACCCGATGCTCGCCCAGAACAGCGACGGCCACCTGGAGGTCTTCGTCCACAGCACCGGCAACGTCGTCCAGCACATCTGGCAGACGGACTCCGACAACCGCTGGTCGTCGTGGGGGACCATCCAGATCGCCTCGGCGGGCGACCCGACGCCGGCCCCGAACGCCAACGGCCACCTGGAGGTCTTCACCCACGACGGCTACGGCAACGTCCAGCACGCCTACCAGCGCCCGCTGATCAACGGCTGGAAGATCGCGTCCCCGCTCGGCGGCAACAGCGTCGCGAGCGACCTTTCGGTGGTCCAGAACGGTGACGGGCGGCTGGAGCTCTTCGCCCGGTACACCGACAACACGCTCTGGCACCGGTGGCAGACCGCCGCCAACAACGGCTGGACCGGCAGCTGGGAGTCGCTCGGCGGCAGCCTGGCCGGTGACCCGGCCGCGGCCCGGAACTCCGGCGGCCGGCTGGAGGTCTTCTGCCGCGGCACCGACAACACGGTGCAGCGGGCCGTGCAGCGGCCGGTCGGGCAGGGCTGGGAGAAGTGGGCGCCGCTCGGCGGCCCGATCGGCGCCACCCCGGCCGGTGACCCGGCCGTCTCCCAGGACGCGGACAACCGGCTGCACGTCTTCGTCCCCTGCACGGACGCGACCGTCCGGCACATCTGGCAGACCGGTGACGGGTGGTCCGACTGGGCCTCGCTCGGGGCGCCCTGAACGGTCCGGTCCCGGGCGCCGAGCGCCCGGGACCGGCCATCGGACCGTCCGACGGCGGGCCGTCAGAGCGCGGCGACCTCGGCGCGCAGGGCCGGCAGCGTGGCGTACATCGTGCCGCCGGGGCAGTCGGTGGCCAGCCAGTCGCGGTGGCCGCTGATCAGGTCGACCGGCTTGGTGACGCCGTTGACCGGGTTGACGAAGGTGACGTGCGCCTGCGGGTCGAGCCCGTGGGTGCGGGTCAGCAGGGCGAGCAGCAGGGTCAGCGAGCGGCGGGCCTTGGCCGTCGCGTCCTGGCCGGTCAGGGTGCCCAGCAGGGCGATGCCGAGGTTGCCGGAGTTGAAGCCGGCGGTGTGGAAGGCGGTCACCGCGTTGCCGTTGGCGTCGTGCGCCGGCAGGCCGTCGTCGCCGGACCAGCGGCCCTCGTAGATCCGGCCGGCCTCGTCGATGAGGAAGTGGTAGCCGATGTCGCCCCAGTCCTGGGTGACGGCGTGGTACTCGTAGATCGCCCGCACGGTCGCGGCCGGGTCGGCGTCCGCGTTCGGGGTGTCGGTGTGGTGCACCGTCAGGGTCTGCAGCGGGTAGTACTTGGCGGGGGAGTTCTCCACGCCGTTCTTGAAGCGCTTGGACTCGTCGGCGCCCCACGCGGCGCGGCTGAGGTACTCGACGCCGCAGAAGGTGACCGGCGCGGTCGGGGAGAGCGTGGCCGTGCGGGCCGGGCCCCGGGTGGTGTCCAGTGCGGTGGAGCGCGGGTTGGCGGCGCCGTCGGGCAGCCGCAGGTCGTAGCCGACGGCGCCGCCGGCCGGCACCAGCACCGCCGCGCCCGCGGCGGCGTCGCTGCCCGAGCGGCCCGGCAGATCGGGGCCGCCCGCGCAGCCCGGCGTGAGCGGCTGCCAGGCGCCGGGGCCGGTGCCCTCGTGGTGCAGCCGGATCGCGCCGCCGCGCAGCGGGCCGTCCCAGCTGACGCCGACGTAGTGGATCGGGAAGTCGGTGCGCGCCCCGGTGGCCGCGCGCCCGGCCGCGGAGCGGGCCCGGGTGGCCGGCACGGTGACCGTGCGGGAACCCTGACCGGCCGGCGGGGTGGCGCCCGGAGCGGCGGGGGCGGCGGGCGTGGTCGGGGCCGCGGCGTGCGCGGCCGGCGCGGTGGCGAGCACGGCGGCCGTGGCGCCGAGGGCGGTCACCAGGGTGCGACGGCTGACGGCGGAGCTGGGTTCGGTCATCGGGATCCTGCTCTCGGTGCGTGCGAGGGAACGCGTTCTGACTGCTCGGAAGTCGATCATGAATCTACCGAAGCGGCCGTTCCGGCCCGCAAGTTCGCACGACTCCTCTGCCCGAACGGGCACCCGCCGCCCGTCACCCCAGGAACCGCAGCGCGACCGCGGCCCGCCCGCCCACCGGCGCCCCGGCCCGCGCCAGCTCGGCGAGGTACAGGCAGACGTCCGCCCGCGCCGCCCGCGCCCCCGGCACCGCCAGGAAGGCCCGCGCCAGCTCCTCCGGGTCGCCCTCCCCGGCCGCCAGGCCGTACAGCAGCTTGCGCACCCCGGGCTCGAACGGGTCGTCCGGATCCTCGTACGGACACTCCACGAAGGCCTCCCACACCGGCGCCGCGGCCTGCGGACCCTCCGTCAGCAACCGCAGCACCGCCACCTCCACCAGCACCGTCGAGGACGCCGCCACCTCCGGCGCCAGCCCCTCCAGCACCTCCCGGGCGTCCTCCAACCGCCCGTCGTGCCGGTACGCCGCCGCGAGGGCGCAGCGCACCGCGACGTCCGCCGGATCCCGGGCCAGCACCGCGGACAGGTCCGCCACCGCCTGCGCCGGACGCCCGGCCTGGCGGTGCGCCTGACCGCGCTCGGCGAGCGCCCAGGTGTAGTCCGGATTGTGCGCGAGCGCGGCGGACAGGTCCTCGATCGCCTCCTCCACCTCGCCCGCCTGCCGGCGCGCCTGCCCCCGGGAGCCCAGCGCCCAGGCGTCGTCCGGTTCGAGCGCCAGCGCGGCCGTCAGGTCGGCGACCGCCTCCTCCAGGTCCCCCGCCAGCCGGTGCGCCTCGCCCCGCAGCGCCAGCGCCCAGGCGTACTCCGGGTCGACGGCCAGCACGGCGCTCAGGTCCGCGATCGCGGCGTCCAGCCGGCCCGCCTGCCGGTGCGCCTGGCCGCGCGCCCGCAGCGCCCACACGTCCGACGGGTCCAGCTCCAGCGCCGCCGTCAGATCGGCGACCGCCTCCTCCAGCCGCCCGGCCTGGCGGTGCGCCTCACCGCGCTCGGCGAGCGCCCAGGCGTACTCCGGGTCCAGCGCGAGCGCCGCCGTGAAGTCCGCGACCGCCTCCTCCAGCTGCCCGGCCTGCCGGTGCGACTCGCCGCGCTCGCCGACGGCCCACGCGTAGTCGGGGTTGAGCGCCAGCGCGGCGGTGAAGTCCGCGACGGCCTCGTCCAGCCGGCCGGCCTGCCGGTGGGCCTGGGCGCGCGAGCCGAGCGCCCACGCGTTCTCCGGGTTGAGCGCCACCGCGGCCGTGAAGTCGGCCACGGCGTCCTCCGGGCGGCCCGCCTGGCGGTGCGCCTCGCCCCGCTCGGCGAGCGCCCAGGCGTTGTCCGGGCCGAGCGCCAGCGCCGCGCTCAGATCGGCGATCGCCTCGTCCAGCCGGCCCGTCTGCCGGAACGCCTGGCCCCGGGAGCTCAGCGTCCAGGCGTCGTCGGGGTCCAGTGCGAGCGCCGCCGTGAAGTCGGCGATCGCCTCGGCCGGGCGGCCCGCCATCCGGAGCGCCTCGCCGCGCTGGGTGAGCGCCCAGGCGTACTGCGGGTCGAGCAGGATGGCCGCGGTGAGGTCGGCGACCGCCTCCTCCAGCCGCCCGGCCAGCCGGTGCGCCTGGCCGCGCGAGCCCAGCGCCCAGGCGTCGTCCGGGTCCAGCGCGAGCGCCGCCGTGAAGTCGGCCATCGCCTCCTCGACCAGCCCCGCCAGTTGCCGGGCCTCACCGCGCCGCGACAGCGCCCAGGCGTACTCCGGGTCGAGGGCCAGCGCGGCGGTGAAGTCGGCCAGCGCGCGCTCGTGGTGGCCGTGCCAGTTGAGCACGCGCCCCCGGTAGGCGAGGGCCTGGGGCAGATCGGGGGCGATCGCGACCGCCTGGTCGAGATCGGCGAGCGCGTCGTCGTCGCGGTCCTCGACGAAGAACTGGTAGCCGCGGTGGGTGAGCGCCCAGGCCCGCACCCGGGCGGGCAGCCCGGGGCCGGTCAGCGCGCCGAGCGTCTCCAGGACGGGCTGCTCGCCGCCCGCCGCCGCATGGATCCGGCGGGCCCAGCGGACCAGTTCGGCGTCGTCGCTGTCCTGCGCGGCCTGGTTGAGCATCTCCGTCCACGGCGCCAACGCGTCCGGCGCGTCCCCGGCGGTGCGCGCGGTGTGCTCCAGCGCCAGCGCCAGATGGGCCAGCGGGTCCGCGCAGAGCAGGTGGTAGAGCTCGTTCAGCAGCGGCCGGCGCCAGCGCGGATCGCCGCCGTGCCGGGCCGCCGGCAGGTACTGCTCGACCGCCGTGCGCGCGGCGGCGTGGTGCTCGGCGAGCCGGGTGTGCGCGGCCGTCCACTCCCGGGGCGTGTGGATCCGGCGCCGGCGCACCATGCTGGTGCGGACCACGGCGTGGTACTGCAGGAAGTCACCGCGCCCGGTTACGAAGGGCTGCGCCGACAGCCAGGCCCAGGCGGCCGGCTCGGCGGCCGGCACGGCGCAGGCGAACAGGTCCTGGTTGAGCTGCAACGGCAGCGCCGCCGCCAGAACGGTCTCCCGGCGCTCCTGCTCGGGAATCCACTGCAGGAAGCGCACCACCGCCTGGTCGACCATGTCCGCGCCGACGTCGGCGACCTCCTCGACCGCGCCCGGGTCGGCGGCCGCCAGCAGCGCCACCAGCAGCGGCAGCCGCATCGACATCCGCAGCACCGCGTCGACCACCAGCGGGTCGGTCACCCCGCGGGCCGCCAGCAGGTCGCGGGCCTCCTGCTCGGTGAACACCTCCAGCGGCACGTCCACCAGGACCGGCCGCCACGGCGCCCACTCGCGCTCGGCCAGCTCGTCCCGGCCGGCCAGCACGAAGAGCACCTCCAGCGGCAGCGGGCCGAACGCGTCGTCGAGGATCTCCCGCAGCCAGCCGTCGAGGTAACGGCCGGTCAGCTCCCAGGTGTCGAGGAACAGCACGATCCACGGCCGCCGCCCCCGGTCCCGCTCGCGCTCGCAGAGCCGGGTGAGCTCGGCGACGAAGGCGCGGCTGAGCGCCGACTCCTCGACGTCGCCGCCGCGCCGGCGCTGGCGCACCCCGGCGATCAGCCGCTCGGCGCCCTGCGCCACGGCGTCCGGGTTGGCCATCGCCGCGACCATGCCCGCGCCCGGCAGCACCGAGGCCGCCCCGAACGCCGCCTGGGTCACCATCCGGGTCGGCAGCGAGGCGCCCTCCCCGCCGGGCGGCTGCTCCGGCTCGCGGTCCGCCGCGGCCTGCAGCGAGCGCCGGTACTGTTCCACCGCCTTGTCGAACTCCCGCAGCGGACCGGCCTGTTCGGCGAGCTGGCGGGCGAGCGCGGTGAGCGCCGTCTCGACGCCCTGCACATCGGTCTCGTCGACCACCGCAGTGAGCGCCCCGGCCCGCCGGGCCGCCTCGCGCCACTGGGCGAGCAGCGTGGACTTGCCGACCCCGCCGACCCCGCGCACATGGAACAGGAAGTCCGCCGGATCCGGCCCGGAGTCCGGGTCGGGGTCCCGGGCCAGGTTGTCGACGAACAGCGCCAACTGGGTTCTGCGGCCGATGAACTGCGCTCCGGTGCGCCGGCGCACCGCCTCCGCACGCGACAGCCGCCTCCGTGCCTGTGCCATGCCACCCCCCTGCCGCCCACCCGGCGGGCCGCACCGACCACGAGTCCGGTGCCGCCGGTGCCGCTGTCGTGAGGACGACGGTAGTGAACCGGCCCCGGGGTTGTCCCGCTTTCGGCCGTCCTCCGTGCGCGGGCCGCGTGCGGGCCGTGCGGGTGGGACGGCCGCCCGCCGTCACCGGCCGCGCTTCACCCTCCCGGCGTAACTTCCCACCCGTCGGCCCGCGTCGGGTTGCGAAAGCGCCCGGCTCTGCGCGTTCGTGTGCAAACGTGTGTGCCGCCCGGCCGTCCCGCGCGGCGGCCGGCGCAGACTGCTGACCAACCATCAAGGAGTACCTGAGATGTCGGTTCGTGGAAAGCTCCGCAAGTTCGCCGTGGTCGCCACCGTCGTCGCCGCGACGGCCGTGATCGCGCCGACCGCCGCGGTGGCGCACGACTCGGGCGAGCAGCCCTCCTCCTCGTCGTCGGGACTCTCGGCCGGCGAGGCCGCCGTGGGCCTGTTCGGCCCGCGTTTCAGCTGGGTGGAGGCCTTCGAGAACATCACCAACGGCTGACCCTGTCCGCCGCACGCCCCGGAGCCCCCGGCCCCGGGGCGTGTCCGCGTGTCCGTGCCCCGGCGGGTCAGCCCACCGTGATCCCGACGACCGAGTACTGCGCGACCGTCAGCGGCACGCTGAGCACCGCCCCGGTCACCGTGAACGGCACCGGGCGCGGCGCGGGATCGGTCCCGTCCGGGGTGGCCACCGTGACCCCCGTGACGCTCCGCCCGGCCGGGACGGCGTACGTCAGGGTGCAGGACGCGGGCGTGCTGCGGAACGCCGCCGGGGTGTCCCCGAAGTTGGTGAAGTTCACCAGGTGGACGACGGTCTCCTCGCCCAGGCGGCGCGCCTCCAGGTGGATCCGCCGGTCGCCGGCCAGGCCGAGCGACGGCGGCGCGGCCTCGCGCACCGGGGCCAGCAGCCGCTCGCCCGCGGCCTGGTCGGCGGTGCGCAGGTAGGCGAGCCCCGGCAGGGCGCCGCCGAGGTACCAGCAGACGCCCGCGCCGAAGGCGTTGCGCCGGCTCGCCGGCAGCGGGTCGGCCCGGCGCAGCCCCAGCACGTCGGCGAGCGCGTACTCGGCGCGGCGCGCGCCGTACTCGTCCAGGCCGGTCGGCGCGGGCCCGGTGAGCACCACCGTGCCGCCGCCCGCGACGTACCCGCGCAGCACCGCCGCCTCCGCGTCGGAGACCGCCTGGAGGTTGGGCAGCAGCACCACCTTGAACCGCGCGAGGTCCTCGGCCGCGAGCCCCGGGCTGGTCACGGTGTCGAACGGGATGTGCGCGTACACCAGGGCCTTGACGGTGCCGCGGAACTCGCCCATCCACGGCATCGTGGTGCAGCTCATCTCCGGGTCGTCGCCGCCCCACCAGTCGGCGATCCCGGCGGGCGCCGTCGCGTTGGCGTACATGCCGTTGCCCTCGCCCGGGCTCACGTAGTCGCGCGAGGCGCTGGAGTGGTAGACGCCGACCTCGGCCGCCGACCCGGCGTCGTAGAGCCGCTGCTGGTTGGCCCGGACGAAGCCGAACATCCGGGTGCGCATCGCCGCGTCGGTGGTGTCGTTCTTGTACGGCGTCTTCACCTCGTACGGGTTGCAGCCCGCCGCGATCAGCTCCGCCATCACCAGCGAGGCGTCATCGGCCTTCCAGCCGTAGGAGAACGCCCAGGCCGGCTTGGTGCCGCTGGCCGCCCGGGCGTACTTGTACATCGAGATCAGGCAGGTCCAGTCGGTGGCGGTGGCGTGCCGCATGCCGTCCTCGTTGGCCAGGATGTCGACCTCCCAGACCTGGCCGACGTTGCCCGCCGCCTGCCGCAGGTAGGCGCCGTCCAGGCCGATCGAGGTGGCGTAGCGGTAGTCCATCGAGACGGTCTCGACGAAGGTGACCAGGTCGGGGTTGACGCTGCGCCCGGCGGCGGCGATGTCGAGCTGGAACCCGAGCAGGTTGTGGTGGCGCCACTCGACGTAGCGGCGGAAGACCGGGTCGTTGAAGTTGGCGGCCTTCGGCAGGGCGGCCAGCCCGGTGTCCGCGGTGAACGCGGCGGCGCTCCAGGTGGAGGCGTCGCACCAGGAGAGCACCCCGTCGAAGAAGATCGGCACGTCCGGCCAGATCCCGTCCACGCCGGTGCCGGCGAGCTGCCTGATCCGCTTCAGGTAGTAGTCCCGCCAGGGGGAGTTGGGGCTGACCCAGCAGCTCTCGTCGCCCGGGTCGACCCAGACCACCACGCTGCCGCAGAAGACGTTGGGCTTGCCGTCGAGGGAGCGCTGGACCCAGGTGCGGCCCTGGTCGTTCTTGTAGAAGGAGCGGCCCTTCTCGCCGCCGGGGGAGATGACCTCCAGCGACGGGTAGTACATGACGACCTTCAGGCCGGCGGCGTGCGCCTTGGTGGTGAAGGTTCTGACCAGTGCGGCGTGGGCGGTGAACTCGGCGTCGGTGAGCCAGTCGGACAGCACGGTGTCCAGTTCGATCACGCTGACGTTCTGGGCCTTCAGCTGGTCGATCCGGCCCTGCATGTCCTCCTCCTCGTCGAAGGTGCCGTCGGCCAGCCGGGCGAACCGCGCCCAGTCCGGCCATGCGGCGGCGCTCGTCGACGCGTACCCCGTGACGGGCCGGTGGACGGCGGCGGGTGCGGAGGTGGCGGGAGCGGCGCCGGCGGGTGTCGAGGGCAGCAGCCGGACGGCGGCCAGCGCGCCGCCGGTGGCCAGCCCGGCGCGCAGCAGGCGGCGCCGGCCGATGCGGGAGACGGGCAGCGGGTCGCCGGGGGCGGCCGACGACGGTTCGGTGTACTCGGACATGACGATCCCTTCGGCGTGCCGCGGTGCGCCACGCGGGACGGGTGGACGGTGGCCGCCACGGCGCTCCGGGCCCGGGAGGCACGCAGCCGCCGCGCGGCGGTCGCGCGGCGGACGTGCCCCGGGTGCGGAGCGTCGGAGAGCGGTGAGCAGCGGTGAACCACGGTGCTCAGGGCGGCCGTACCGTGACCGGTCGCGAGAACGACGGCCGCACCGGGGACGGCGCCGGCGCGAACCCCCGTCCGCACGGCCGTCCCGGGGCCGACCCTACGTCAGATCACCGTCCGCGAACCGTCCCGAATCGGCCGACTGTGCGCCACCGTCGCCCAGTTGCCACGTCCGGCCGTCCGCCGTGGCGCCGCGCAGGCCGTCCAGGGTGCCCGGACCGGCGAGCGCCGCGGCGAGGGCGCTGCCCGCCGACGCGAAGCCGGCGGTCCGCGCCGGGTCCCAGTCGGTGCTCCGCCGCAGCCGCCGGCTCATCCCCGCCCAGCCGCGCGGTCCGCCGGCCACCACCCAGGCGTCCGGCGCGGGCGCGGTGAACCGGCGCGCCTGGCGCAGCCAGGAGGCGGCCTGCTCGGGCCAGTCGACGACATCGAGCACGCTCCCGACGCCGGCCTGCCACCGCGCGGCGAACGCCCGGGCCGCGGCGGTGGAGGCCTCGTCGCGGCCGTGGCCGATCACCACGGTCGCGGAACGGGGCAACAAGCCCACGAGGGCGTCGAGTTCGGCCGCCGTATGGGCGGCGGGAGGGTCAGGCGGCATCGTGGAACACCAGGCCGAGCGTATGGCGCAGGCCCGAGCGCACGGTGCTGACCCCGTGCCGGACGGGCGCCGCCGACCAGCCGCGCGCGGAGGGCACGGGGCGGTCCCGGGTGGTGAAGACCAGCCCGTGGCCCCGGGGGAGCGCGACGGACGTCCCGCGCGACTGGGCCCGCGGCCGCTGTTCGACGGTCAGGAACTCGCCGCCCGTGTAGTCGGACCCGGGCACGTCGAGGCCGATGACCACCTGGAGCGGGAACACCAGGTCGCCGTACAGGTCGCGGTGGAGCGCGTTCCAGTCGCCGGCGCGGTAGCGCAGCAGGATCGGCGTGGGCCTGGTCTGTCCGGCCGCGTGGCACTGCTGCAGCCACTCGGCGAGGCCGTCCGGCCACGGCGCGGGCCGGCGGAGCCTGGCCGCCCAGTCGCGGGCGATCGGCAGCAGGCGCGGGTACAGCGCCTCCCGCAGGGCGGCGACCGGGGCGGGGAAGGGCTCCTGGAAGTACCGGTACCGACCGGAGCCGAACCGGTGCCGCGCCATGTCGACGGTGCTCCGGAAGCGCTCGGTCTCGTCGTACAGCCCGGCCACCTCCGCGCACTCGGCGGGGTCGAGCAGCATCGGCGTCAGTGCGCTCCCGTACTCCCCGACCTCCTCGGCGATCGCCGTCCAGTCGGCGCCCTCGACCCGCTCTGCCGGGCCTTTGATCATCGTGTGAACGCTCACGTCGCTCTCCGGTCACTCGTCCATCCCGTCCCACGTCCTCCACTCTGCGCCTCGGGTCCCGCGCCGGGCTGGCGGGAATCGGCCCTCGCGCTCCGCTCCGCCGACGGCTGTGGGACCGTTGTGGCCGTGATCGAGTCAGGGGTGATCGACGGCGGCGGCGCACCGGCGCGGGTTCTGCCGGGGACGGTCCTGGAACTCCTCCGCTCGCGGATCGAGGCCGGGCGCCCGGAGACCTGGCCGACCGGTTCGGCCGGCCGCTCGCCGGGCTTCGTGACCAACGCCGAGCGGGCGATGGTGGTCCTGCCGGCCGGAGAGGGCGACCCGGGCGAGCATGCCGTGGACCCCTCGGCCGATGGCGGGAGCGACGGGTTCGTGCTCGCCGACGGCCAGTGCGACGAGTACCCCGACCAGGACACGGTCCCGCTCGCCGAGGTGCTGCGGATCGTCGAGCACGTCGTGGCCACGGGCTCCTGGCCCGCCGATGCCGCCCGGGTGGCCGACCGCTGAGCCACCGGACCGGCGATGCCACCGGACCGGCGATGCCGCCGGGCCGGGTCGCCGGGCCGTAGGGCGGCCGTCCTGGCAGGATGGCGGCCATGGAACGTGTGCTTGGAATCGGCGGGTACTTCCTGCGCGCCGCCGACCCGGCGGCCATGAGCGCCTGGTACCGGGACTGCCTCGGACTGGACGCCGACGAGTACGGCCTGTGGCGGCAGGAGGCCGGGCTGACGGTGTTCGCGGCCTTCGAACCCGGGACCGACTACTTCGGCTCCCGCGACCAGCAGACCATGCTCAACTTCCGGGTCCGCGACCTGGACGCGATGCTCGCGCAACTGCGGGCCAAGGGCGCGGACGTGGCCGAGGAGACCCAGGACATGGCGGGGGTCGGCCGCTTCGGCTGGGTCACCGACCCCGAGGGCCGTCGGATCGAGCTCTGGCAGCCCGCCTGACCGCCGGGGCGGGTTCAGGCGCCGGTGAGCGGGACGGTCGCCACCGGGGACCAGGACAGTTGCCAGGCGGTCTCGCCGCCGGGGCGGGGATGCCGCCGGAAGAGGACGTCGAGCAGGTGGACCTCGCGGATGCGCACGGGGGCGTGGCTGGGGGAGATCCGGCGGAAGACCGACTGCAGGGCGTCGGAGGAGGAGTCGGCCCAGGCGTAGCCGAGCGAGATGTGGGGACGGCCGCCGTCGTGCCGCAGGGCGCCGGTGCCACGGGTGCGGCGGATGGCGTCGCGGACGCGCTCGCGCAGCCCGACCAGGGCGTGGTCGGGGGAGAGGTCGAGGAAGGCCCCGCCCCGGCTCGCGATCGGGGAGCCGGCCGTGACCTCGAACGGGCGGGTGCCGGCGAGGTGTTCGCGCAGGGCGGTGACCAGGTCGGCGCGTTCCCCGTCGGTGATCCGGTCGGAGGTGGTGTCGGCGATCATGTCGAGGGTGCAGTGCAGCGTGCCGTCGTCCAGCGCGGTGATCGGGTGGGGGAGCATCGCCACCCGGCACTCGCCGACCAGACGGGCCAGTTCGAGATCGGTGCCCGGGTCGGGCACCGCGTAGACGTGCAGGGCGCGGGCGCCGTCGGGCCACGGCGCGCCCTGGAACCTCGGAACGAACTTCTCCACGGTCGTCTCCTCCGTCGCGGGGCGTGCGCGGGGCCGGGCGTGTCGGTTCGGGGTTTGGGTCTCCCGGACACGGTAGCCGCGGCGGAGGCGTCAGTGGAAGGTGAAGGAGGTGCTCGCGGCCCTGGCCCGGGCGGCGAGGTGGACCGGCCAGGCGAGCGCGAGGTCCTGCCAGGGGAGGCCGATCGGGGCGAAGACGGTGGGCCGGTCGTCGGGGCGGGCCGGGGCGGTACCGCGCAGGACGTCGCCGAGCGGGGTGGCGAGGCCCGGGTCCAGGTCCGCGCTGTGCAGCACGCCGGAGGCGGCGGCGAGACCGGGGTCGTCCACGACGAGGCGGCTCGCGCGCAGCAGGGCCGGGGAGAGTTCGGTCTTGCCGGGTTCGTCGAAGCCGAGGCTGGTGAGGTGGAGGCCGGGGCGCAGCACATCGGCGTCGAGCAGCGGTTCGCGCGACCAGGTGGCGGTGAGCACGATGTCCGCGGCCTCGACGGCCGCCCGCGCGGTCGGCATGGCCTGGCCGACGGCCGCGGCGCGCGCCGGGTCGAGGTCGTAGGCGTACACCTCGTCGACCGGCCGCAGGGTGCGCAGCGCCCTGAGCACGGTCCGGTTCTGGGCGCCGGCGCCGATGACGGCGACCCTGGTGGCCTGCTCGGGTGCGAGCGTGTGGGTGGCCAGCGCGGCGGCCAGCCCGGTCCGCCAGGCGGTGACGGAGGCGGAGTCGAGCAGTGCGAGCAGTTCGCCGTCGGCCAGCGCGTGCAGGCAGACGATCCCGCGCAGGGCGGGGGTCGCGGCCGGGAACTTGGCGTTGACCTTCACGGTGTACGCGGGTACGCCGGGGAGCAGCCCGGGGAGGAGGCACATCGCGGTGCCGGGGCCGGGCAGGCGGGCGCCGACCCGGTGGGCCGGCTGTGGGTCACCGGTGGCGCGGAAGCCCGCTTCGAGCGCGGCCAGCACGGCCGGGATGTCCAGCGCGGCCTCGACGTCCGCGCGTGAGAGCAACAGGGTCACGGGTGCCGCCTCCTCCCGCCGCCGGTCATGGCGGAAACGGAACGGGGGCGGCACCGTCACACGGTTGCCGCCCCCGGGGATGGAGCGCCGGGCCCGAATCGAACGAACTCTTCCCGCTGAAAGCGGGCGTGCTGCCAATGCACCACCGACGCCTGGCCGACCGGGCCTCCCGCCGCTTGCGCGGGCCGCCCTCTCGACGAGGAAGAACTTACCAACGGATGATCAGAATCCGAAATCCGCCGGATCAGGCCGGGAACAGCCGGCCCGGGCGCGGTCCGCCCCGCAGGTGGAGGCGGCGCAGGAAGGCCAGCACGCCAGGTGTGCCGACGGCCCAGGCGGGGGATTCGGCGCCGGGGTCGCCGCCGGGAAGCAGCGGGCGGCCCCAGGGCCCGCCGCCACGGGAGAGCACCAGGCCCGCGACCTCCTCGGCGGTTCGCCAGTGGCGCTCCTCCCCGGTGGCCGAGGCCAGGTCGACCAGCAGTTCGCCGACGCCCGCGAGGCCGCAGCACTGGCCGGTCATGCCCATCCTTGGCGCGAGCGCTCGGCAGGCGGCGGCCGCCTCGGCGGCGCGGGCGAGGAGCGCCGGTTCGCGGTAGTGGCGGGCGGCCTGGACGAGCACGGTACCGATGCCGGCGAGCCCGCGGCACCAGGAGCTGTAGCGGCGGGTCGCGCCGGGGGCGCCGGCGGCCGCCGCGAGGCGGGGCACGTCGGCGGCGAGGCCGTCGACGAGGCGCCGGGCGGCCGCCGCGGGCTCGCCGGGCAGGGCGAGCAGGAAGTGGGCGAGACCGGCCCGGCCGTGGGCGAAGCCCTCCATGAGTGCCGCCGTCCCCGGGTTGGGCTCCTCCCGGGGGTCGGTGGGGCGCCCGTCGGTCAGCCGCCGGGCGCACTCGGCGGCGACGGCCAGGTGCCGCCCGGCCTCCTCCGGACGGCCGTCGGCGCGGGCCGAACGGGCCAGCAGCAGCCGGGCGGTGCCGATCCCGGCGGCGCCGGAGACCTGGTCGGCCGGGAGGTCGTCGGCGAGCGGCCCGGCCGCGGCGGTGGGCGGTTCGGTGCCGAGCAGATGGGCCGCGTGGGCGAGGAACAGGTCGACGCCGGCCCGGCCGTCGTACAGCCCCGGGCCGAGCCGGCCGAGGGCGGGGTGGGCGGCCGTCCACCGGGCGAGGGCGGCGGCCGCCGTGCGGACCTCCGGCCGGTCCGGGTGCTGGAGCAGTTCGAGGCCGAGTCCGGCGGCGCCGTCGTAGAGCGACAGGAGGGTGCGCGGCTGCCCGCCCCGGGGGTCCGCTTCCACCAGCTCGTGGGCCATCCGGACGCAGCGGCCGAGGGTGTGCCGGACGGACTCGCCGAGCCGGTCCCCGGTCAGCGCCGGCGGCCGGCGGTCCGGCCCGGCGGGCCCGGTGGGCCCGGTGGGCCGGGTGGCGTAGCGCAGGGCGGCGGCGGCCGCGGTCCGCTCGCGGGCGTCGAGGCTCAGCAGGCCGGCCACCGCCGTCACCACCGCGCCCGCCGCCTCCGCCCGCGCGCCTGCGGGCAGCGCGCCGGCCAGACAGGTGAGGGTGCGGTCGCGGTTGACGGCCGGGTCCGGGTCGATCACCACGGGGTCGAGTCCGGTCGCGGCCCAGTGCAGGGTGGCGCCGAGCGCGTAGTAGTCGTCGGCGGGCCGTGCCTCGGCGGCGCCGGGCAGGCCGTAGCCCCGGGTGGCGCCCTCGGGCCGGTGGCCGGCGAGGGAGCTGACGCCGAAGTCGACGAGCGAGCAGCCGCCCGAGCCGTCGAGCACCACGTTGGCGGGCTTGAGGTCGCACACGACCACGCCGCGCGCGTGCACGGCGTCCAGGACGGCCAGCAGCCGGCGCGCCAGGGTCCACCAGTCCCGGTCGGTGGTGCGGGCGCCCGTCGGGTGGCGGCCGTCGGTCGGGTACGGGCCCGCCGTGAGGACGTCGCGGCGCAGATCGCGCGGGCCGAGGGCGGTGCTGACGAGGTACTCGTCCTCGCCGTGCCGGAAGTAGTCGACCAGCCGCGGCACCCCGGGCACCCCGTCGAGCGCGGCGAGCACCCGCCGCTCGTGCCGGAGCCGGCCGCGCGCGTCGGTGCCGGACGGGTCCTCGGCGACGTGGGCGCGGGCCTGCTTGACCACCACCGCCCGCCCGGTGGCGAGTTCGACGGCGCGGTAGACGTGCCCGTTCGGCGAGCGGGTGATCCCGGCGGTGATCCGGTAGCGGCCGTCGCCGACCCGGGTGCTCGCCTCCCGGCGCGGGGCGCGGTCGGTGAACGGGTCGGCCGCCCAGGGCGGTTGGCGGTAGGAGCCGACGGCGAGGCCGGGGAAGGGCTCCCCGGCGGGTCCTGCCATGACGAGGTCCGGGTCGTCGCCGTCGACCCGGAAGGGCCCGTACCGGTAGTAGACGGGGGAGTCCGGCCGCAGCCGCCGGTCGCTGACCACCCGGGGCCCGGGTCGGCCCGCCAGCACCTGGGCCAACTCGCCGGCCAGCGCCTCGATCCCGCCCGGCGCCGGGTAGACGGTGACCGCCTTGCCGACGGCCGCGGCGCCGCGCAGCCCGGAGTTGAGCCGCCCGAGCACGGCGGCACCGGCGGCGAACTTGGCGTCGCAGGTGTGCCGGAGCAGGACGGGGAGCACCAGGTCGACCAGCTCCGCGAGCTGCTCGGGGCGGGCGGAGAGGTGGAGCTTCCAGCCGTGGGCGAGGGCCGGCATCGTCGGGTCGTGGAGGTAGAGCCAGCCGTCGCCGGCGTGCAGCCGGCGGCGCGCGCCGGCCGGGGCGGCGAGGTGGGCCGAGATCCGGGACCGGAGGTCCCCGGCCGTCCCGTGGGCGGGGCCTTCGCCCGGAGGTGCCGCTGCCGTCATCGCCGTGCCACCCTCCCGCGGGCCGCGTCCCTGGCCGGTGTGACCGCCGTGCGGTGTCCCGCCCGGCGGTCACCTCCCTGTTCGAATCATTCGGATCATTCGGTGGGGGTCAGGAGTTGAACCCGCACTCGAAGCGGGTGGGGACGTAGGTCACCCACGGGTCGTCGATACACGCCACCGGGGCGAGGTCCGCGTCGAACTCGTCCTCGAAGGCGATGGTCTCCTCGTCGATGTCCAGCAGGCCGGCGTCGCGGATCTCCAGAACCTGTGCGCTCATGATGGGCTCCTCCCGTTGAGGGTCGGTGGATTCCTGTTCGACGGCATGTTCATGCTAGCCAGCTCCCGGTGTTCACCATAGGGGCGCGACATCATCACATTCGGAACACCGGAAGGACTTCCGCCGTCTGACGGTGTGTGACATTTCATCGAACGGCGGACCGGTGGAATCCGCGGTGCTACGGTCGGCCCCATGTCCAGGACCGAGATCGACCAGCTGACCGCCGAGTTCTTCGGCGCGTTCGACAACCGCGACGGTCGGTCCGCCGACGTGGCCCGGATCCGGCGGCTGATGCTCCCGCAGGGAGTGATCGTCTGCACCGCCCCGACCTTCACGGTCTACTCGGTGGAGGAGTTCGTCGAACCGCGCGAGCGGCTGCTGAGCAGCGGACGGCTGGTCGGCTTCTCGGAGTGGGAGACCTCCGAACGGACCGAGATCGCGGGCGGCGTCGCCACGCGCATCGGCGAGTACCGCAAGTCCGGGACCCTGGACGGCCGGCCGTACGGGGGCGGCGGGACCAAGACCTTCCAGTTCGTCCGCACCCCCGAGGGCTGGCGGATCGCGGCCTTCTCCTGGTGCGACACGGCCTGAGCCCCGCCCGGCCCGCCCCGCCCGGCGGCCCGGCCGTGGTGAGCGGCCGACGGCGTGGCAGCATCCGGGATGTGGTGATCTACGACGAACGACTCTCCGTCCCGCTGCGCTGGTGGCTGGCCGCCCTGACGGCCGCCGCCGCGCTCACCGCCGCGCTGCTCCCGCTCGGCGCGCTGCCCGCCCTGGCCGGCGGCGCCCTGCTGCTGGCGGTGACGGTCCCGGCGCTCAACGGCTACGGCGCGGTACGCATCCGGGTCTGCGACGGCGTCCTGGTGGCCGGACCCGTCGTGCTGCGCGGCGAACACACGGGAGCGGTCGAAGTCCTCGACCAGGCCGCCGCCTTCGCCTGGCGCACCCGGCTGGCCGGCCCCCGGGCCCGCCTGCTCATCCGTGGCTACCTCCCGCGCGCGGTCCGCGTCGAGGTCGCCGAACCCTCGCTGCTCTGCCCCTACGTCTACCTCTCCACCCGCCACCCCGAGGCTCTCGCCGCCGCCCTGGCCGAAGCCCGGGACCACTGCACCGCACCGGCCGCCGCCGGCCACTGACCCCCAGCGCGTCGGTCAAGGACGTGCCGGAGGAGCCGAATGCGGCGCATACTGCTGGCGGTGCCCCTCCGGTACGGGTGGGGCGCGCGACGCACGGGGGGAGCGCCGCCATGACCCGCAAGACCGCCGACCGCACCGCCGCACCGACCCGCCTCGCCGCACGGGCCGCCTGGGGCCTGCTCGGAGCCGGACTGCTCGCCTGGACCGCGCTGGAGGCGCTGAAGCACCGGGGCCTCACCGTCCCGCTCGCCGTCCTCGGCCTGCTCGTGCCGTGGCTCGCCGCCCGCACCCGGGGCACGTCCGCCGTCCGCCGGGTGCTGACGCGCATCTGGGTGCCGCTCGCCGTCATGGCGATCAGCTCACTGGCCCCCGGCTCCGCCGACAGCACCGCCGCGCCCTTCGCCTTCGGCATGGACTGGCTCACCCACCTCGCCCTGCGCCGGGCCCTGTCCCGCAACCCGCACTGACCCCCGGCACCGCCACGAGGGCGCGCTGGGCCGTCCGGGTCCGTGGGCCCGGGACCGGTCCGCGGGTTCGAGGCGCTGGATGACGCCCGGGGGCTCACCGCCGTCCCAGGCCTGCTCGTGCCGCGGCTCGGCGCGGGCCGCGGCCTGCCGTCGGCGGGTCCTGCTCGCCGTCCTGGGGTGGTCGGCTGGTTCGTGAAGCGGCCGTTCCGCTTCGGGACGGCTTGGTCGGCCCACCTCGGGCCGCCCCGGGGCCGGCCGCTTCGATGCCGTCGTGAGGGCGTGCCCGCCGCGCCGGCGCGCGGGGCCGCAGCGTCATCTGCTTGCCCTGGGCGCCGCGGTGGCGGCCGTCGGCACGCCGGGAGCCGCGCCGGCCCCCGGCGCGGGGACGATGCCCGCCAGGCTGGTCGTGGTCGTGGTCGTGGTCGTGGTCGTGGTCGTGGTCGGCCTCGGCACCTCGGTGTGCGCGATGGCGGTCCTCTCGCCGGCCGGGACGCGGGCCCGCCCCGAGGCGGGGCCCTTCGCCGTGGCGGCGGTGGGCGGCGGTGCCGGCGCTCGCCGCGGTGGCGGCCCGCACGGCGGGCGTGCCAAGCCTCCTGGACCGTCCGTCTGTTCGGTCGGGGACCGGGGAACCGAAGCTGTGATGTGATGGGCAGATGATCGAGGAACGATTCGCCGCGGACTGCCTGGGCCCGGTGGAGGAGGCGGTCCGGCGGGCGGCGGCCGACGAGATCATGCCGCGCTTCCGCGCGCTGACCGCCGACCAGGTGGCCGAGAAGACCGGCCCGCACGACCTGGTGACGGTCGCCGACCGCGGCGCCGAGGCGCATCTGGCGGCCGCTCTGACCGCGCTGCTCCCCGGCTCGGTCGTGGTGGGGGAGGAGGCCGTCTCCGCCGACCCCGGCCTGTACGCGGGGCTGGCCGGTGACCGCCCGGTCTGGATCGTCGACCCGATCGACGGCACCCGCACCTTCGTCCGCGGCGACGAGGGGTTCTGCACGCTGGTCGCCCTCGCCCACCGCGGCGAACTGCTGGCCTCCTGGACGTACGCCCCGGCCCGCGACGAGATGGCGACGGCCCTGCGGGGCGGCGGCGCCCGCCTGAACGGCGCCGCCCTGCGGACGGGTTCGCCGGCCGCCGGCGCACCGCTGGAGATCGCCGCCTCGTACCCCTTCCACATCACCCCCGCGGCCAAGCGCGCGCTGCTGCGCCTGCGCACCGAGGGCGTGCGGGCCCGCCCCTGCGCGGGCTCGGCGGGGCTGGAGTACCTGGAGATCGCCCGCGGCACCCTCGACGCGACCGTGTTCGCCTGGGAGAACGCCTGGGACCACGCGGCCGGTCTGCTCCTGGTCGCCGAGGCGGGCGGCGCCCACGCCACCCTCGCCGGTGCCCCCTTCCACCTCGCCGGCGGCAACGCCCTGCCGTTCATCACGGCCCGCGACGCGGAGACGGTCACCCGGATCCGCCGCCTCCTCCTCGGGGACCGCCCCACGTCGTAACCCGCGTTCCGGCCGGGCTGACGTCCCGCCCGCGAACGGGGAGGCCCCGGCGACCGGTGCTGTGCGGCCGCCCTGGGGCGGTGCCGCCCGGCCCTGCTCGCGGGGGCCGGCGGGGTCTCGGGCAGGCTTCCGCCGGCGACCGGGCGTCGGCTTGCCTCGGGGCGTCCGTCGGGGACGGGACGTGGCGAGTGCCTTCCTCCGGTGCTCCTTGCCGGGGACTCCTGTGGCGGCCAGGCCGCGGCCGGGGCGCGGCCGCTGTGGGCGGTCGTGCGGCGGCCCGGGACCGGAGGAGACGGGCTCCCGGTTTCTCGCGACCCGGTGCGGGGGCCGCCGACAACGCCGCCTGAGTCTGCGCGCGGTCCCTGGCCGGTTGCGGCCATGGGTGGTCGGCCGGTCCGTCCCGCCGGTTGTGGCCGGGGTTGCCGGCTTGCCTTGCCGTGGGGCCCGGGGACCGGTCAGCCGCCAACCGGTCAGCCGCCGACGTGGTCGCGGACGGCTTCGGGCAGGCGGCGGCCGGTGACCGAGCGCCAGGCCCGCTCCACGGCCCGGGGGCCGAGGTCGCGGGCCAGGAGCCCGAGGTTGACCACGCTCGGCCAGGTCATGGGGTGCGGGAACTCCTCGAAGCAGGTGATGCTGCGGACCAGCCACTCCATCGCCTCGCGCGGGCGCCCCTGCTCCGCGGCGAACAGCCCGAACTGGCCGAACGTCCGCGCCAGCCCCGGGGTGTCGCCGATCCGGTGCGAGACGTCCAGCGCCTTGCGGTACCGGGCCTCGGCGTCCGCCGCCCGGCCGCCGGTCTGGGCGGCCAGGCCGAGCTGGTGGTAGCCGATCGAGACGCCCGCCTGGTCGCCGAGCTCCTCCCGGACCGCCAGCGCCCGCGAGTACCAGGTCTCCGCCCCGGGGAGGTCGCCGCGGCGGGCGGCGACGACGCCCAGCTGGTGCTGGCTGGCGGCGGTGCCGGGCCGGTCGCCGAGGTCCTGGCGGATCACCAGCGCCTTGCGGTGCCAGGACTCGGCCTCCTCCAGCCGCTCCTGTGCCGCCGCCAGGACACCGAGCTGGTGGCAGCCGCGGGCGGTGTCGGGCAGGCTGCCGGACTCCTCGGCGAGGGCCAGCGCTTCCTCGGACCACTTCTCGGCCGCGGCCAGGCGCCCGAGTTCGGCGGCGACGGCGGCGAGCCGGTGGCGGAGGTCCGTCGCGAAGGGGCGGTCGGCGGACTGGTCGGCGCAGGCCAGGGCCTGCCCGAACCAGACGTAGGCCTCCTCGAAGCCGCCCTGTTCCTGGGCCAGGACGCCGAGCTGGTGCCGGCAGACCGCCGCCCGCTGGGTCTCGCCCAGGCGTTCGAAGGCGTCGAGTGCCTCGCGGGTGCGCCGCTCGGCGTCGTCCGGGCGGTCGAGGCGGTGGGCGATCACCGCCAGCTGGTGGTGGCCGATCGCGGTGCCGTGGGCGTCGCCCAGCCGCTCCAGGAGGGCGAGCGCGCACAGGTACCACTGCTCGGCCTCGGCGAACGCGCCCCGGTCGACCGCGATCCGGCCGAGCTGCTGGTAGCCGTCCGCGAGGTCGTCGAGCTGGTCCGGGTCCGGCTGCTGCCGGTCGACGGCGTGGTGGATCTCGCGCAGGGCCCGTTCGGCCTCCTCCGTGCGGCCGGCCCGTGCCAGGCGCCGGGCCTCGGCGCCGACCACGGACAGCCAGAGCGCGCCGGCCGGGGTGTCGGCCGCCGGCGGGGCGCCGTCGGGCGCCTCCACGGCGCTCCGCACCAGGTCGGTCCAGCCGCGTGCCTCGGTCTCCAGAGCGTGGGCGCTGCAGTAGGCGTGGAGCGGCCGGACGAGCGCCCGGGCCTGCGGCCACCCGCCGTCCTGGACGGCCAGGCCGAGCAGGACGCCGATCGTCCGCCGCTGGAGGTCCAGCGCGGTCAGGGCGAACTCGGCGCTGCCGCCGGCCAGTTCGCGGGTGAGCAGCAGGCAGAAGCCGACCTGGGCGGCGAGCAGCGCCTGAACGGCGGCCGCGTGCTGCCCGGCGTACCCGGACTCCTCCGCGCGCCACCGGGCGGTGAGGACGGCCGCGATCGCCGGGTGGATCCGGTAGGCGGTGCCGTTCGCGGCGGTGAGCAGGCCGAGGCCGGTCGCGCGTTCCAGCAGCCGCTGCCAGTCCTCGGTGCCGCGCTCCCGGAAGCGCTCGGGCGCGAGCGGCTGGCGGGAGAGGAGGGCGAGCACGGTGGCGTCGACGGTTCCGTGGAAGAGCGTGACGGCCGCCAGCGCCCGCCGGTCGTCGGCTGAGAGGCGGGTCAGCGCGTAGCCGGTGCCCACCGTGAACGCCGCGTCCGCCGTGGCCGTCGCCGCCTCGGCCTCCGCCTCGGCTTCCGCTTCCGCCTCGGCCCGAAGGAGGGTGTCCAGGATGTGCCACGGTTCGTGGGCGTCGAACGAGGACAGCACGAGCCGCATGGTCAGCGGGTGCCCGTCCAGCCACTCCAGCAGTTGCCCGAACACCCGCAGCCCGCGCTTGCGGACGGTGTCGGGGTCGGGGGCGAGCAGGTGGTCGGCGTACACGACGGCCTCGTCCGGGGCCAGGTGCGGCACCTCGATCCGCAGCGGGCCGGGGCCCAGCCAGGTCTCCGGGGTCCGGCTGGTGAGGACCACCGCGCCCCGCCCGCGCCCGGCCACGCGTTCGAGGAAGGCCCGGAGCTCGGCGCGTTCCTCCTCGCTCGGGACGGGGACGGCGCCGACGGGGTGGTGTTCCGCGTGCAGGGACTCGACGCCGTCCCAGATCAGCAGCACGTCCCCGGTGGCGAGCGCGTCCTCGACCGCCTCCCGGCGCCCGGCCGGCGTGAGCGGGTCGAAGTCCGCGGCGTCGAGGAGCCGGTGACCGATCCGGTCGACGACCCCGGCCAGGCCGGTCGAGGCCACGCCCGGCGCGAAGGAGTGCAGGACCACCGACTCCGGTCCGTCCACCGCCCCGGTGTCCCGGCACCAGCGGCCGAAGGCCTTGGCCAGCTCCGTCTTGCCGACCCCGGCGGGCCCGTGCAGGACCACCACGCGGTGGAGCCGGGCTCCCGCGTCCAGGTCGAGCAGCAGCCCGTCCCGCCCGGTGAACTCCCCGACGGCGTCGAGGCCCTCCAAGCCGTCCAGCCCGCCCATCCGGTCCAGCCCGTCCAGCCCGTCCCGGGCATCCGCGACCGGGTCCGGGCGGTCGTCGGAGGGGACGGGCGGCTGGGCGTCCCGCCCGGTCCGCAGGCTGGGGAACGCCGGCTCGCTCCGGCGGTAGAGGGCCGGGACCGTCCAGTCGGCAAGCGGCAGCGGGCCCTTGGGGGAGACGCGCAGGTCCTGCCCGGCGAGGCGCCGACGGCCGGTCGCGACGGCCGACGCGACCCCGTCGCCGGAGCGCAGCCGCTCGTAGACGGTGCCCAGGAACTCGGCGGCGGCCGTCCCGGACAGGCCGTACGGCAGGGCGAGCACGGCGGCGGCGCCCTCCTGGAGCAGCCGGAGGGCCGCCGCCGCCTCGGGCTCTCCGGCCGGGTTCGCCGAGCGGCCGGTGCTCAGGACCACCACCGAGACCCCGGCCGCCGCCAGCAGCCGGGCGACCCGCTGGACCGGCACCGGCCCGGCGCCCCCGTCCGGCTGCTCGAACAGCAGCCCGCCGTGGAGCTCGCGCCCGAGGGCGGACCGCTCGGGGAGGATGCCGGGGCCGTCGAAGTGCACGATCTGGAACGGCCGGCCCTCCTCCCGGGCCTCGCGCAGCGTCTCGCCGAGGCCGGCGAGCGTCGGCGGGCGCAGCACCTCCAGTTCGACCGCGTCGCGTCCCGGTCCGAGCCGCCGCACCAGCGGGACGGCGATCGTCCGCGCGTCGGCGTCCGCGGCGGTGGGCACCAGCAGCACCCGCAGCCGGGAACCGGGCGCCTCGGTGACCGCGTCGAAGGGGCCGGCGTCCGACGGGCAGCGGATCAGCAGGATGTCGTCGAGCACCGGCGGGGAAGGGCGCCCCGGATCGGTCATCAGTTCCCAGGGCAGCGCGAGCAGCGGCGCGGAGTCGGAGCGCAGCACGAGTTCCAGGGCGCCGCCACGGGCCCGTGCCCGCAGGTAGGCGTCACGGGCGGGGCCGTCGCCGAACAGCGCGGAGAACATCCGCGCGCCCCAGTCCGGCAGCCGGCGGGCGAGGTGCGGGCCGCGTTCGCCGTAGGCCCCGAACGGGGTCCGGAGGTAGTCCTCCAGGTACCAGCGCAGGTTCTCCAGGGCCGAGTCGTCCAGGGGTCTGCGCAGCCATCCGGCGTCGACGGCGGAAGCCGGGACCTCTGCACCCGGCGGCCACTCCGTCACGGACATCCGGCCGTCGGCGTGGAGATCCAGCACCAGACGTTCGACCACAATCGCCCCCAGCGAGAGCGGGGCGGCCGGGCGGCCGTTCCGCTGCGGAGCACAGGGTAGCGGCGTCGCCACCGGGACCGGGCGTCCGGGTGCAACGTCGGGGTAACGATCCGTCAAAGCCTCGCGGGCCGAGGAGCGAAACGGAGGGGGCTCGAACGCTCCTCCGGGACCGTCCGGCCCGCCGCTACGGCCTGCCGCCCCGGGCCGACACCCCGTCCGTCGGCCCCGGCCACGGCCCGCGGGCCGGCGGCGAGGACAATGGCGCGGTGAACCACACGAACGACACGACCGGCACGAACCATCCGCACGGCACGGACGACACGCACGACCTGAACAGCTCGAACGCCCTTGGCGCGGTGGACCACCAGGCGCTGGTGCTCGACGCCATGGCGGCGGCCGTGCGCTCGCCGCTGCGCGGCCGGGTCGCCGACTACATCCCGGCACTCGCCGAGGCGGACCCGTCGGCGTTCGGCATGGCGATCGCCACCGTGGACGGCCGGGTCTTCGGCGCGGGGGACTGGCGGCAGCCGTTCTCCGTCCAGTCGGTCTCGAAGCTGTTCACCCTCGCCCTGGCGCTCGCCGAGGGCGGTGACGGGCTGTGGACCGGCGTCGGCCGCGAGCCCTCCGGCAACCCGTTCAACTCGCTGGTCCAGCTGGAGTCCGAGCACGGCATCCCGCGCAACCCGTTCATCAACGCCGGCGCCCTCGTGGTGACCGACCGCCTGCTGGAGCTCACCGGTGACGCGGTCGGCGCCGTGCTGGACCTCCTGCGCGCGGAGTCCGGCGACCCGGCCGTCGACGTGAACCGCGCGGTGGCCGCCTCCGAGGCCGAGCACGGCCACCGCAACGCGGCGATGGCGCACTTCATGGCGAGCTACGGCAACCTGCGCAACCCGGTCGAGGACGTCCTCGCGCACTACTACGCGCACTGCGCGATCGAGGCCGACTGCCGGGACCTGGCGCTGGCCGGCCTCTTCCTCGCCCGCCACGGCCTGCGGGTCGACGGCTCGCGCCTGCTGTCGCGCAGCGAGGCCAAGCGGATCAACGCCGTGCTGCTCACCTGCGGCACCTACGACGCGGCGGGCGATTTCGCCTACCGGGTGGGCCTGCCCGGCAAGAGCGGCGTCGGTGGCGGCGTGCTCGCGGTCCTGCCCGGCCGGGGCGCGGTCTGCACCTGGAGCCCGGGCCTGGACGCCGCCGGCAACTCGGTGCTCGGCGTCGCCGCCCTGGACGCCCTGACGACGGCCACCGGCTGGTCGGTGTTCTGACGGCGGCACGGCCGCGCCCGTCCCCCGGCGGCTCCTGCCGGTGACGGACCGGAAGCCGACGGTCACGGAGTTGTTATGTCCTCTTCACCGTGCCGACGGCCGGCCCGGTCATGCTCTGCACCGGCGGAAGCCACCGCCGAAGACGCGCCGGCCAGCAGGCGCACTCACAAGGGGACTGACACCGTGACCGTCCGCCGTACCCTCATCGGCACCCTCGCCGCCGGCCTGCTGCTCGCCGCGTCCGGCGCCCTCCTGCCCGTCGGCGGCACCGCGCAGGCCGCCGGCGGCGACCCGGGCGAGCTCCCGTTCGCCTCCGCGACCACCGTCGGCCTGCACAACACCTACGACCCGGCCGCCTTCGGCTACCTCGCCCAGGGCCTGGACACCGGCACCGGCATGATCGAGCTGGACGCCTGGCCGAACGTCATCACCAAGGAGTGGAAGGTCAACCACTCCAACCCGCTCGGCAACACCAACAACTGCGTCAGCGCCACCACGCCCGCCCAGCTCTACTCCGGCAGTGCCAACAAGAACCTGGACGCTTGCCTGGACGACGTGCGGATCTGGCTCGGCGCCCACCCCGGCGCGGGCCCGCTGGTGATCAAGCTGGAGCTCAAGCCGGGCTTCTCCGGGAACCTCGGCATGGGACCCGCCCAGCTCGACGCCCTGATCGCCGCCCACCTGGGCTCCGCCGCGCTGCGCCCGGCCGACCTGCTCGCCAAGCCGGGCGGCGGCTCCTACCCGACCCTCGACGACGCCGTCCGCGCCGGCAACTGGCCGACCAGGTCGGCGCTGGCCGGCCGTGCCCTGGTCTACGTCATCCCCGGCACGGTCGAGCTGGACAACCCGTTCGACACCCTGCACACCGACGTCGAGTACGGCCGCCACCTGCGCGACCTGGCCGCGGCCGGCCGGATCGGCGAGGCGCGGATGTTCCCCACCGCGCTCGGCGCGGCGACCGGCGACCCGCGCACCCGGTACGCCGAGACCTCGATCCGCCCCTGGTTCGTGGTCTTCGACGGCGACGCCGCCACCTACGTGAACGGCGTCGACACCAGCTGGTACGACGCCAACCACTACCTGCTGACGATGACCGACGCCCACAACGTCGCCCCCGCCATCAGCAACACCGACCCCACCGCCGACCAGGCCCGCACCCGCGCCGAACAGCTCGCCCGCGCCCACGCGACCGTCGTCTCCAGCGACTGGCGCAGGCTCCCCGGCGTCCAGTCCCTCGTCCTGCCGCGCGGCTGACCCGCCCGCGGCCCCCGGCGGCCCGTACGCCCTGACGGCCCGTACGCCCCGACGGCCCGACCCCGATGCCCGGGGCCGGGCCGTCCGGTGTGCGGGTCAGGGACGGTCCCGCTCCGGCGGTCCGTCCTCGGGCCAGGTCAGCGTCTCCACCAGGGACCGGAACGCCGCCCGGTACACGCTCGGCGTCGTACCGGTGTACCGCTGGAAGTGGTGGCGGAGGTTGGCCGGGGTGCCAAGCCCCGTGCGGGCGGCGATCCGTGCCACCGGCTCGTCCCCGCGCTCCAGCAGGCGCTGCGCCCGCTGGATCCGGACACGCAGCAGGTACTGGAGGGGTGGCAGGCCGGTCTCCGCCCGGAACCGGCGGCTGAGCCCCCGCACGGTGAGCCCGGCGTGGGCGGCGATGTCGTCCAGGGTCAGCGGGTGGTCGAGCCGGGTCTCCAGCCAGTCGAGGGTGGGACCGAGCCCGTCGCCGGACACCGCCGCACCGGGCGCCGCCGCGTCGTCGGCGGGCAGGTCGAGGAACAGCCGGCGCTCCGTCTCGACGGCCACCGCCACCCCGTGATCCAGGGTGATCAGCCGCAGGCAGAGGTCGACCCCGCCCAGGACCCCGGCGGCGGTGTGGAACGGCCCGTCCGTCGTCACCTCGCCGTCCGGGTCCACCTCGGTCCGGGGATGACGCCGCGCCAGCCCGGCGGCGAGAGCGCGCGAGGTCGCGGCCCGGCGGCCGTCCAGCAGACCGGCGGCGGCCAGCGTGAACGTCCCCGCGCCGAACGCCCCGATCCGGCAGCCCCGCGCGGCGGCCGCCCGCAGCGCCCCGGTCACCTCGGGCGGCGGACCGTCGGGGTGCTCGGGGTGCCCCGGCACCAGTACGGTGTCGGCTTCGGTCAGCCCCTCCAGACCGTCCAGCCCCCACGGCGTCGCCAGGCCGAAGGCCGACGGGCCGCCGGTCGACCGGAACCCCGGCGCGGCGCAGAGCCGCACCTCGTAGGAGACCCACGGGTGGCAGCGGTCGGCCGTGCCGAAGCAGGCGGCGGGCACGGTGACGTGATGCCCGGGCACCCCGTCGAGCAGCAGGACGGCGATCACGGGCATGTCCAGAATTTAGCCCAGGGTGACATCGCCGCCGCTGTCGGGGCCGGGGGCGGCGGCGAAGGATGGGACATACCGACGCCGCAGGTCATCGGCCCACCGGCGGGCGGATCCCACCATCCCCGGGGGTGCCCGCGCACGCCCGCGAACGAATGGAACACCCATGTCACGAAACGCCTCCCGGTCCCGTCGCACGGCGCGCGCCGCCATCGTCACCCTCGCCGCCGCGGCCTGCGTGGCGACCCTGACCGGACCCGCCGGGGCGATCGTCAACGGCCGGACGGCCACCGAGCGCTACCCCTTCATGGCCTCGATCCCGATGACCGTCCCCGAGGCCGGAATCGACGACGGCGTGTGCGGCGCGACCCTGATCCACCCCCGCTGGGTGCTCACCGCCGCCCACTGCATGGACACCTCGCTGGTGCGCCCCGACGGCATCGTGCGCATCGCCTCCGACCGGCGCACCAGTGGCGGCACCGTGCGCGGCATCGAGCGGACCGTCACCCACCCCGGCTACACGCTGGGTGCGGCGGCCGGGGCGAACCAGGACGACCTCGCGCTCGTCCGCCTCGACCGCGCCGCGCCGCAGAAGCCGATCCCGATCGCCGACCGGGCGGGCGCCCCCGGAACCCCGACCAGGCTGCTGGGCTTCGGCACCACCGCCGATACCACCGACATCACCCAGGCCGCCTTCGCCAAGCGCCTGCAGCAGCTCGACACCCGCATCGGCGACGTCAACGAGTGCGCGCCGGGCCGCGCCGGCCTCGCCCGGCTGTGCACGGTGAGCCCGGTTCCCGGGGCGATGGCCTGCATCGGCGACTCCGGCGGCCCGCAGATCCAGCACGGCCGGGGCGGCCGCTGGGAGCTGGTCGGGACCACCTCCGGGGACGGTGACACCGACCCGACCTGCTCGACCGGCCCCGGGCTCTACACCAGTGTGCCCGCCTACGCGGACTGGATCCGGGCCACGCTGCGGGCGTACGGCGACTGACCGCGCGCCGGCCGTCACCCCGGCGCACCGGCGCACCGCGCCGCCGGTGCGCCGCACCCCCGACCCCGCCCGCCCCCACCTTCGGACTACGCTCCCACCATGCCCGTGATCGCCGTCCTCGCCCTCGACGGCCTGCCCGGCCATCACCTCACCCTCCCCGGACTCGTCTTCGCCGCCGCCGCCCGCGAGCACCCCGGCGTCGCCTACGACGTCCGGCTCTGCGCGGCGGGCGACGGTCCCGGCGCCGTCCGCCTCGACGCGACCGCCCCCGTCGACGCCGTGCTCCCGTACGGCCTCGCCGACGCGGCCGGGGCCGACGTCCTCCTGCTGCCCGCCCACCGCGACCAGGGCGCCCGCCCGGCGCCCGCACTGCTCGACACGCTCCGCGCGGCCGCCGCCCGGGGCGCCCGGATCGGCGCCTGCGGCGCGGGCGTGCTCACCCTCGCCGCGACCGGCCTGCTGGACGGCCGCCGGGCGACCACCGCCTGGCGCCACACCGGGGAACTCGCCCGCCGCCACCCCCGCGTCCAGGTCGACCCCGGCGGCACGCTGGTCGCCGACGGCCCCTTCCGCACCTCCGGCGGGGTGTTCGGCGGGCTGGACGTCTGCCTGCGCCTGCTGGCCGAGGACCACGGCGAGCGGATCGCCGGGCGGACCTGCCGGGACCTGCTCAGCCCGCTGGTGGTGCACGCCGAACGGGTGGCCGAGGTCATCGACCGCACCCTCGCCGACAGCAGCGGCCTCGACGCGACCCTGGAGTGGCTGGGGCGCAGCCTCCACCTGCCGCTCGCCCCCGCCGACATCGCCGCCCACGCGGGTGTCAGCGTCAGCAGCCTCAACCGGCGCTTCCTGGCCCGCACCGGCCTCAGCGCCCCGCGCTACCTGCTGAGCCTGCGCACCGAGCGCGCCCGGGAGCTGCTGGAGCGGACCGACGAGCCGGTGGAGGCGGTCGCCGCCCGCACCGGCTTCGCGTCCCCCGCCGCCCTCCGCCCGCACTTCGCCCGCCTCACCGGCACCACCCCGCGCGCCTACCGCGCCCGCCACCGGCCGCGTTGACGCCGGAAACCCGGTTGCCGCCCCGCCGCAGGCCACCTAGCCTTCCCGGCATGCTGCCCTTGGTCGAGACCGACGAACAGTGGGACACCGTCCTGTCCGACGAGGCGGTCATGCGCCCCGGGGCGGCGGACCTCTGCGCCCGGCTGGGGCTGGGCGGGCGCGCGCTGGAGCGCTTCGCCGGGGGCTCGCAGCCGGTGTACGCGGTCGGCGACACGCTGGTGCTCAAGCTCTATCCCAAGGCCTCCGCCGAGGACGGCGTCACCGAGGCCCGGGTGCTCGCCCACCTCGACGGGCGGCTGCCGGTGCCGACGCCCGCGCTGCACGACGCCGGGGAGTACGAGAACGGCTGGCGGTACGTGCTGATGTCCCGGCTGCGCGGGGTGGAACTCGCCCCGGCCTGGGCCGGGCTGACGGCCCGTGACCGGGAGCGGATCACCACCGGGGCCGGGGAGGCCCTGGCGGCGCTGCACGCGCTCGATCCGGGGCCGCTCACCGACGTGCTCGGCCCCGGCGACTGGGGGGCCTTCACCGACCGCCGGCGCGCCGCAGCCGTCGCACGCCAGCGCGAGCGCGGCCTGCCGGAGGCCTGGCTGGAGCGGATACCCGGCTTCCTGGACGCCGCCGCGCCGCCGCGCGAGCCCGGACGCGTGCTGCTGCACACCGAGTTCATGCGCCGGCACCTGCTGCTCGACCGGACCGGCGGACGGCTGTCCGGGCTGTTCGACTTCGAGCCCGCGATGATCGGCGACCCGGTCTACGACTTCGTCGGCGTCGGCGTCTTCGTCACCCGGGCCGAGCCCGGCCTGATGGCACGGTTCGCGGCCGGGTACGGCCGCGCCGTCGACCCCCGTACGGCCATGGCGTACACACTGCTGCACGTGTACAGCAACCTGCCCTGGTACCTGCGGGAGGTGCCGCCGCCCCCGGGAACGGACAGCCTGGAGGCGCTCGCCGAGCACTGGTTCGGCCCCGGCTGACGGGGGCGGGCGGCGAACCGGTTCAGGCCCGCGCGGCGGCGTCCGCCGGCTCCGGCTCGTCGGTCCACTCCGAGGCCAGCAGCCCGAGTACCACCTCGTCCTCGAACGCCCCGCACACCCAGGCGGCCCGGCGTAGCGTGCCCTCGACCACGAACCCCGCCCCCGTGGCGGCCTTGAGCATCGGCAGGTTGCCGGCGAGCGTGTCGACCTGGAGCCGGTGCAGCCCGCGCACCGTGAACCCGTAGCGGCAGAGCAGCCGCACGATGTCGCCGGCCAGGCCGCGCCCGCGGAACCCCGGTCGCAGCGCCAGTCCGAGGTGGGCGTGCCGCTGGTGCGCGTCGATGCCCCACAGCAGCGCCTCCCCGGCCAGCTCGCCGGAGGACCGTTCCACCACCGAGAAGCAGGCGGCCTTGTCGTCGCCCGCGTCCACGACGAACGGGGACTGCGGGGAGTCGGGTGCGAGGGGGCGCCACGGACGGGTATCGGCCGCGCAGCGGGTGGCGATGTCGTCGTGCAGCTCGGTGTGGAGCACCGGGACGTCGCTGTCGTGACGGGCCCGGAGCACGATGCGGGAGGTGTATAGCATGTGACATTGCTAGCAGCGGCGGGCCCGCGCCCGCAATCGGATTTCCGCCCGCCACCGGCGGGAATGACCGTGCCGCGGTCGGCGGTTGGCACCGACGTGACCGCCGCGCCCGCCCTCCGCCTCTCCGTACTGGACCGCTCCCGCACCCGCCGGGGGGAGGAGCCCGCCCAGGCACTGCGGGACACCGTCGCGTTCGCGGTGGAGGCCGAACGGCTCGGCTACCACCGGTTCTGGGTCTCCGAGCACCACGGCGTGCCGGGGGTGGCCGGCTCGGCGCCGACGGTGCTGGCCGCCGCCGTGGCCGCCGCGACCTCCCGGATCCGGGTGGGCACCGGCGGGGTGATGCTGCCCAATCACCAGCCCCTGGTCGTCGCCGAGCAGTTCGGCGTCCTCGCGGCGCTGTTCCCGGGCCGGATCGACATGGGCCTGGGCCGTTCGGTGGGCTTCACGGACGGCGTGCGCCGGGCCCTCGGACGGGAGAAGGACGCCGCGGACCGCTTCCCCGGGCAACTCGCCGAACTGCTCTCCTGGTTCGATCCCGCCGCGCGCGGCCCCGGGGGCGTGCACGCCCGCCCGGCCGAGGGCCTGGACGTGCCCGCGTTCGTGCTGGCCACCGGCGCGGGAGCGGACGTGGCGGCCGAGGCGGGGCTCCCGCTGGTGATCGCGGCGGCGCGCGGTGAGGAGGCGATGCGGGCGGCGATCGACCGCTACCGGGCACGCTTCCGCCCCTCCGCCCGGGCGGAGCGGCCCTATGTGGTCGTCTCCGGGACGGTCGCCGTCGCGCCGACCGAGGAGCGGGCCCGCGCGCTGCTCGTGCCGGAGGCCTGGTCGACCGCCCACAGCCGCACCCACGGGGAGTTCTCCCCGCTCGAACCCGTCGAGGAGGTCCTGGCCCGGCCGATGACCCCGCGTGAGCGCACCGCGTTCGAACAGTCCCTCGCCGGCCACCTCGCGGGCACCCCCGAACGGGCCGTGGCCGACCTCGCGGCGCTCATGAAGCGCACCGGCGCCGACGAGTTCCTGCTGACCACCAGCACCTACGACCGGACGGACCTGCTGACCTCCTACCGCCTGCTCGCCGAGGCCGCCGGTCTGGTCTGAGGCGGGCCCGTCACCCCTCGGCGGCCGGTCGCCCTTCGGCGGCCCGTCACCCCTCGGCGGCCCGGTGCGCCTGCGCCCGGTGCGCGGCGACCCGGACCCGGGTGGCACAGCGCGGCGTGCAGTAGCGCTGCGGCGTGCGGCGGCCGGTGTCCACGAAGAACCGCTCACAGCCGGGCGCCGCGCACCGTCCCCAGGCGCACCGTCCGCGTTCGCTCAGCCAGAGGCCGAGGGCGAGGGCGGCCGTCGACAGCAGCCAGTGGGTGAGGCCGGCGGCCGGCGGCGCCTCGGTGTGCAGCGACCAGGGCCGGCCGGGCAGCCGCACCAGCCGGGGCCGGACGGGGTGGCGGTCGAGCAGCGCGTTGATCTGCTCGGCGGCGTCGTCCGGGTCACCGGTGCCCAGCAGGCGCACGAGCGGGGCGGCGGCCTCCCGGAGTTCGCGGGCGTCGGCTTCGGTCAGCCGGAACGGCGGCCCCTGGTGGCGTTCCAGCAGCGCCTGGAGTTCGGCGGCGCCCACCTCGGGGTCCTGCCGCACGGTGTTGGCGAGTTCGGCGATGAAGAGCAGCCCGCGCGGATTGCCGCCCTGGAGGTCGTCGGTCATGCGTCTTCCCCTTCCGGTGATGTCGACGCCCCCATGGTAACGTCGAAATCAAAGTTGAGCGTTACGACCCGAGGGGGCACCATGCGGTCATGGCCGATGAAGACGTCCGTCCTGGTGGTGGGAGGAGGCCCGGTCGGCCTGACGCTCTCGCTGCTGCTCTCCGAGTACGGCGTGCGCCACCTGCTGGTCGAGGCCCACCCCGGGACCTCCCGCCACCCCAAGGCCCGTGGTGTCTCGGCGCGCTCCGCCGAGATCCTCCGGCGCCTGGGGCTCGAAGCGGACCTCCGGCGGGCCGGACTGCCGCCCTCGCACGTCCACTTCTACCGGGGCCGCGACCTCGTCGACCCGGACTTCGTCCGCACCGGCGTCGCGGCCGACCCCCGGCCGGGCGCCGAGCGCACGCCCTCCCCGGGGCTGATCTGCTCGCAGGACGCCCTGGAGGCCGTGCTGCTGCGACACGCCCGGGACCGCGAGCCCGCGGACATCCGGTTCCACACCCGGCTGCTCTCCTTCACCCAGGACGAGGACGGCGTGCGCGCCGAACTGGAGGACCGTGACACCGGCGAACGGCACACCGTGCACGCCGACCGGCTGGTCGGCTGCGACGGCGCGGCGAGCACCGTGCGCACCGGCGCCGGCATCGCCATGGAGGGCCCGACCGGCCTCGGACACTTCCTCAGCATCCGCTTCGAGGCCCCGCTCGGCGAGGTCGTGGCCGACCGGGCCAGCGCCTCCTACTTCCTCACCGCCCCGGGCCGCGGCGGCTTCCTGGCGGTCGACAACGACCGGCACTGGGTCTACCAGCACCCCTACGACCCCTCGCACGACGACCCCGACGCGCTCACCGCCGACCACCGGGCACTCGTCCGGCTGGTCCGCGACGCCGCCGGACTGCCCGCACTCGACGTCACCGTCCGCGACACCATGACCTGGCGGATGGACGCCCGCCTCGCGGCCGGCTACCGCCGCTCCCGGGTGCTGCTCGCGGGCGACGCGGCCCACACGGTGCCGCCGACCGGCGGCCACGGCATGAACACCGGCATCGGCGACGCCGACAACCTCGCCTGGAAGCTCGCCGCCGTCCTCGACGGCCGCGCCGGCGAGCGGCTGCTGGACAGCTACGAGGACGAACGCCGCCCCCTCGCCCGCCAGGTCATCGACCTCTCACTGGCCAACTCCCGGGCCCGCGCCGGCTACCGGATCGACGACGAACTGCTGCTCACCGCCGTCTACCGCTCGACCGCCGTCCTCACCGAGCCCGGCACCCCGGCCCCGCCGCCCCTCGACCCGGCCTGCGAGCACCGGGCCGCCGCCCCCGGCGGCCGCCTCCCGCACCTGGCCCTCCCCGGGTCCTCCGGCGCGGCCTCCACCCTGGACCTCGTCGGCCCCGGCTTCACCCTCCTCACCCCGAACCCCGCCTGGCACCGCCAGAGCGCCACCGCCACCGCGGCGGGCCTCCCCGTCACCGCGCACCCCCTCCCGGTCGACGAGCCCCGGTGGACGCGGCTGTCCGGCCTCCCCGCCACCGGAGCCCTCCTCGTCCGCCCCGACGGCCACCTCGCCTGGCACGCCGCCCACCCGCCCGCCGAGGACACCGGCCTGCTCGGCGTGCTGCGCCGGCTCCTGTCGGCGGAGGACACCGCCGCGCCGCCCCGGCGGTGAAGCCGGGGCGGGGGCGGGGCTCAGGCGAGCAGGTCGGACTGGAGCGTCACCACCTGCCGGAACGCGGCGGCGCGGACGCCGGCGGGGTTGGTCATGGTGACGACGCCCACGAGGTCGCCGGCGGCCAGGTACGCCAGCCGGTAGGCCGGTTCGGCGCCGGGCCTGGCGGACGGGGTCTCGCGGACCGCGATGTCGACGGTGTCCGGCGTACCCCAGGCCGGGGGTGTGACCAGCTTGAGGCCGTCGATGTCCTTCGGCTCGACGTGGTCACGGAATGCGGAGAACACGGGCCGGGCCTCCTGGTGGGAACCGAAGGCGAGCAGCTGGATCCGGGTCCGGGTGCCGTCGGAGGCGGTCCACTCGCGAACGGTGGCGGCCCGGCAGGCGTTCATGAGCAGGAGCGCGCGCATCCTCGCGGGCTCCTTGTGGTCGGCGGCCACGCCCTGGCAGTCGACCCAGTCGGCGCCGGTGCTCGCCGTCGGCGCCGGGGCGAGCGAGCCGCCGGCCTCCAGCGGTGCGGGGAGAAGCAGCCGCCGCACGTCCGCCGAATGCCGGCGGTTGTCCTCCTTCGGGACGGCCTTGCCGGAGGGCAGCGGCGGCAGGACAAGAGCGGGGAAGGTGTAGCGCCCGTCGTGCTTGGTGGCCAGACCCGGCAGGTCGGTGCGGTCCGGCACGGTGACGGCGAGCGCACTCCCCGTCCCGGCCAGCGCGCACACCACGGCGGCGGCGCCCCACCGCAGCACGGCCTTGCGACGCCGGGTCCGGTGGGCGGCCTGATCCTCGGTGGTCGGTGCTCCGGGCTCGGCGACCGGGACGTCCGGCACGGCGGGGGTGTCGCTGCTGTCGGTCATGCGGAGGCTCCCGGGCGGGCGAGGCGGTCGAGCTGCTGGGTCAGGAGGTTGACGATCTTGTCCTTGGGTAGGGGAGCCACGCCCTCGACGGTCAGCACCACCAGGAGGTCGCCCTCGGCGGCCGAGCACTCCATGCGGTCGATCGGCGCCGACGGCGGCGCGGGCATCAGGTAGCAATGCGCCTCGGGGTGACCGGGGACGGCCGGGCCGAGGCGGAAGAGCCCGGTGTCGCCCGCGAACACGGCCCGGTACTCGTTCATCTTCTGCACCTCCTGCTGGTTGAACTGGTGCAGCCGGATCCCGAGAACGACGGTCTGGTTCCGATAGGTGCGCACACCGGTGGCCTTGACGTGCAGGTCCTCCCAGAACCGGCGGAGCTTGTCCTGCTGTTCCTCGGGGACGCCGACGAGCTCGTCGGCGAACTCGGTGGACAGCTGGTCGGTCGTCACCTCGGCGTCGTTGCCGTAGATGCCGTCGTCCGGTCCGGGCGCGTAGCCGTCGGGCATCGGCAGCAGCAGGTCGCGCAGCGAGCCGAAGTGGTTGCCGTTCGACTTCGCGCCGAAGGGCGTGGCGGTGGGGGTCGGCGCGGGCTTCGCGACCGCCCCGGCGGTGGTGGCGGCGACGGGGGTGGCGGTGTCGTCGTACCGCACCTCGATGATGCCGACCCCGATGCCCACACCGACCAGGGCGGCCGCCACGGTCGCACCGCCGACGCGCAGGAGGCGGCGGGAGGTGCCGCGCGCGGGCTCCGCCGGGACGGTTCCGGTGTTGTCGCTCATACCAGCCGCTCCCACTGCTGCTTGCCGAGGTCCTTCACGACCTCGGCATCCACCGGCTTCGTCCCGTAGACCTCGATCTCCATCTGCACCGTGCCGCGCTGTGCGACCGCGAGACCGTAGTAGTGCCGTCCGGTGCCCTTGGCCGACTGCGAAGGTGAGTTGTCGACCTGGTAGCCGCCGTTGGCCTCGGGACTGAACGGCATGAGGCCGGACCACTTCACAGCGGCGGAGTTGGCGTTGTCGGCCCCGTACTGAGTCAGGGAGACGTAGACCGCGAGATCGCCCTGCAGCCAGCCGACCTGTGCCGCGCGCCGGAACCCGCTGTTGTTCAGCCTGTTGAACGCGCTGACCGACCCGGTGCTCTGCTCGGCGAGCTCGCCGACGGTGATCCAGCTCGGCTTCTCCGGGAAGTCGTCCACCGGCTTGCTGCCGCTCGGTGCGGTGATCAGCAGCTTCCGCAGGTCCCCGTCGATGGCGAGCGGCGAGGGCGCGGATGCGGCGGCGACGGCCGTGGCCAGCACCTCGGACGGGTACGTCGGCAGCGCCACCTGGACCGGCGGCAGGGGCGTCGGGGGCCGGCCGGCCTGGATGGCGTAGCCGATGCCGCCGCCGGCGGCGGTTCCGAGCACCAGCCCGGAGACCAGCAGCAGCACCGGGCGCGGCCGGCGCGGGCGCCGGGCGGGCGCCGGAGCGGCGTCAAGGCCGGCGGGGTCGGCGAGTGGGGGCGGCGGGGGTGGGGCCGACGGCGGCCCGTCGACGGGCGACGGCACCACGGGTTCGGTGGTCACGCGGGAACTCCAAAGGAAAGGGGGGAACGAGGAGGGGTCCGGGTGCGCGCTCAGCGGCCGGTGGTCAGCCAGTCGCGCTGACGCTTCATCAGCTCGCTGAGCAGGGCCTTGTCCGGGGTGCCCTTCACCTCGACGTCGACCGTGTACTGCACATCGCCCTGGGTGGAGATGCCGGTCATCGAGCCGGTGTGGGCCTCCTGCTTGGGCTTGTCGATGTACCCGCGGGCGCCGGGGTCGCCGGTGACCTCGATCGAGGGGAGGTCCCTGGTGTCGTTCTTGGCGAAGAACTCCGCCTGCGCGGCGCTGGTGAAGCGCAGCAGGGTGACGGTGACCTCGGCCTTGCCGTCCGCCGTGCGGTAGGCCCGGGTGGCGGCGTCCTTGTAGCCGAGTTCGTGGAGGATGGCCATGATGTCCGTGCCGTCGTCGGACTCCTCGGCCATCTCCTCGTCGGTCAACGGCATGCCGTCGGCCGGGCCGTAGGATTCGCCGCCCGCGGGGATCGGGAGCAGGAAGTACCGCAGGTCGCCGTCGTGCCGGCCACCGCTGACGGTGCCCTGGACGGTGCTCTTCGGAGCCGGCGCGGGCGTGGGCGGTGGGGTGCTCGGCGCGGCGGTGGCGGACGCCGAGGGTGAGGCGGTCGGGCTCGCCGCCGCCGGTGCGGCCGTCGCGGCGGCCACGGCCGGTCGGCTCTCCGGCTTGCCGACGGCCACCGTCACGGCGGCGCTGGTCGCGGTGACGGCGAGCAGGCCCGCGGTGGCCAGCGCCACGGCGACGGCGCGCGGCAGCTTCCGCCGCGCGGCCGCCGGAGCCGCCGGGGCCGGAGTGCCGGGAGCGGGTTCAGGTGCGGTCGCGGGCTCGGTGGTGGGTTCGGTGCCGGGGCCGGACCCGGCGGGCGGCACGTGATCGTGCGCGGACAAGGGATTCCCCCTGGGAAAGGTCAGTATGTGTACGCACGGGCCTCTCGCGGGCACTCACGGCGGCTCTGACGGCCGCCTGTCGCGCGTCTGGCTGGAATTATGAGAGTGCGCCGGTCCCGTCGCCAACAAGATCAATCACCGCACTCCCTCCCAAGATCCGACCAATGGGACACGCCGTGATCGAACCGAAATCGATCGGCTCCAGCACCCGCGGCACCCGCGTGACCGTATTGGCCGGATCAGCGCAGTTCATCCGGAAAAATACCCCCACCGGTATAGTGGAAGCGAGGGGGAAGCCCCCGGACGTGAGGAGTCCTGTGATGTGCCGACGTACGACGTGCCGGAGCTGCGGCAAGGCCACCTATGCGGGGTGCGGCATGCACGTCGACCAGGTGCTGGCCGGGGTCCCCAAGGCCGGCCGCTGCGGCTGCGACCGCGACGCGCGGAAGGGCGGCGGCCTCCTCGCGAGGCTCTTCGGCCGCCGCTGAACCCGCGGGAAGCGCCGATCGGGCCGTGCCGGAGATCCCGGCACGGCCCGATCCGTGTGCGCGGACGACCCGATCCGGGTGCGCCGACGAGGAACGGCGGCCCGGACCTCAGTCGGTGAGCGCGGCCAGCGCCGCACGCAGCCGGGTGGCCGCCTCGTCGGCCACGGCCTCCAGCGCCGGCTGCCCGCTGATCCGGACCATCAGCTGCGGGTCGATCGCCTCGACGACCGTGCGTCCGCCGTCCGCGCGGACCACGACGTTGCACGGCAGCAGCAGTCCGATGTGCCGGTCGGCCTGGAGGGCGCGGTGGGCGAGCGGCGGGTTGCAGGCGCCGAGGATCAGATAGTCCTCGATCTCCTCGCCGATCTTGGCGCGCAGGGTCGCGCGGACGTCGATCTCGGTGAGGATGCCGAATCCCTGCTCGGCGAGCGCGGCGCGGACCTTTTCGACGGCCTCGGCGAAGGGCAGGTCGAGGGTGACGGGGATGCCGTAGTCCATGGGGTGCTCCGTTCCTGGTGAGGGGGTGGTGGCCGGGCGCCGGCGAGACGGCGCGTCGCTGTCCGGGACCACGTGCCGGCGTATGCCCCCGCCCACGATCCTGGACCCGGTCCGGTCGAAGGCGCGGGAGGCGGCACCCGGCCGCGCCGTGCCCGTTCCCGGGCGGCTCAGGCGGCGGCGTCCCAGGCGGCGTCCCAGGCGGCGTAGCCGCCCAGCAGGTCGGAGACCTCGCCGAGGCCGCGCCGGCGCAGCAGGCTGGCGGCGATCGAGGAGCGGTGGCCGCCGGCGCAGTGGACGACCAGCGCCCGGTCCTGCGGGATCTCCTCGATGCGGCCGGGCAGCTCGTTCAGCGGGATGTGCACCGAGCCCTCGACGGCGCCCTCCGCGCGCTCGCCGCAGGTGCGGACGTCGAGCACCAGCGGGGGCCGCTCGGCGGCCAGGGCGGTGCGCAGCTGGTCGACGGTGAGGCGGGCGGCGGGGGTGAGGTCCTCGGCGAACGCGGGCAGCGCGGTGCCGGGCTCGGCCAGGTGGCCCACGGTGCGGTCGAAGCCGATGCGGGCGAGGCGGGTGACGATCTCGCCCTCGCGGCCGTCCGGTGCGACGACCAGCAGCGCGGAGTCCGGGCCGAGCACGGCGCCGGCCTGCTCGGCGAAGCGGCCGTCGGCGGGGACGTTGACCGACCCGCGCAGGTGTCCGGCGGCGAACTCCTGCGGGCTGCGGGCGTCGACCACCACCGCGCCGTCGCGCCGGTGGGCGGCGAACTCCTCGGCGGTCAGCGGACGGTGGGCGAGCGCGGCGTCGAACAGGCCGCGGTCCTGCCGGTTGAGGGCGGCGTCGTGGCCGAAGTACCCGGGCGCGGCGGACTGTCCGGCCGTGACGATGGCGACGAAGTCCTCCTCGCTCATGGGCGCACAGGCGTAGTTGGTGGCGCGCTGTGCGCCGATGGTGGACTGGCGCTCGGTGGAGAGGTTCTTGCCGCAGGACGAGCCGGCGCCGTGGGCGGGGAAGACCCGGACCTCGTCGGGCAGGGCCATCAGCCTGTGCTGGACGCTGTGGTGGAGCATCCGGCCGAGCTCCTCGGCCGTGGTGCCCGCCGAGGCCAGCAGGTCGGGGCGGCCGACGTCGCCGATGAACAGCGCGTCGCCGGTCAGCACGCCGTAGGGGACGGTGTCCGCGGAGTGCTCGTACACCAGGACGCTGATCGACTCGGGGGTGTGCCCGGGGGTCTCCATGATCTGCAGGGCGACCTCGCCCAGTTCGATCCGCTCGCCGTCGGCGAGCCCCCGGATCGGGTACTCGGTGACCGCCCGGTTCCCGTAGCCGATCCAGGCGCCCGTGCGGGCCGCCAGCTCCAGGTGGCCGGCCAGGAAGTCGGCGTGGAAGTGCGTGTTGATGACGGCCTCGACGGTGAACCCGTGCGCCTCGGCGTCGGCGACGTACTCGTCGACGTCCCGGCGCGGGTCGATCACCACGGCGCGGCCGGTGGTCTCGTCGGCGACCAGGTAGGAGGCCTGGGAGAGGCAGTCGAGGTAGTACTGGGCGAAGAACACGTGGATCGCTCCTGCATCCGATTCCAAAATACCCAGTGGGGTATCCGTTACGTCTTCCACCATACCCCCGGGGGTAAATTTCGGCGAAGGGTGACGCCCGGCACACCTCCGGGCCCGCCGGGCGGTGGGGCGGAAGTGAGGGGACAAGGCGCCTGATGCGTACGGGAGTTCGGTGTGGGCCCGGCTATTGTCAGGAAACTTTACTTTCTACTACGCTCCCCTCGCCGGTGGGCGCGTGCGTGGTGCGCACCGGTGCCCAGCTCTCACCGTTTCCCAAGGTCGGGGAGTCCAAGGATGCGTCCGGATGTCTCGGTAAGGCCTGTCCATGTCGGTGTGTTCGCCGCCGTGCTGGTATTGCTCGGCGGTCTGGTGCTCGGGTGGTCCGGGCAGGCGGGAGCGGCGGCCGATCCGCTGCTCTCGCGCGGGAAGGCCGCGACGGCCTCCTCCACGGAGGGCTCGTCGTACGCGGCCGGCAAGGCCTTCGACGGCAGCGCCACCACGCGGTGGGCGAGCGCCGAGGGCACGGACCCGCAGTGGCTGCGGGTGGACCTCGGGGCGGGCGCCACCGTCTCGCGGATCAAGCTCAGCTGGGAGGCCGCGTACGCGAAGGCGTACCGGCTGGAGGTGTCGGCGGACGGGGTGACCTGGACGGCGGTCGCGGAGGAGAAGGCCGGCAACGGCGGCACCGACGACTGGACGGGCCTGTCCGGCAAGGGCCGCCACGTCCGGATGTACGGGACGGCGCGCGGCACCTCGTACGGCTACTCGCTGTTCGAGCTGGAGGTGTACGGCGTCCTGGACAGCACGCCGTCGCCGACCGGGCCCACGCCGACCGGGCCCACGCCGACCGGGCCCACCCCCACCGGACCGGCGGGCGGGGCGTTCACCGTGGTCGCGGCCGGCGACATCGCCGCGCAGTGCACCGCCTCGGACAGCGGCTGCGCCCACCCGAAGACCGCGGCACTGGCCCAGCGGATCAACCCGCGGTTCTACCTGACGATGGGTGACAACCAGTACGACGACGCCAGGCTGGCGGACTTCAAGAACTACTACGACAAGAGCTGGGGCGCGTTCAAGGCGAAGACCCACCCGGTGCCGGGCAACCACGAGACCTACGACCCGGCCGGTTCGCTGGCCGGCTACAAGTCGTACTTCGGCAGCATCGCCTACCCGCAGGGTAAGAGCTGGTACAGCTTCGACGAGGGCAACTGGCACTTCGTCGCGCTGGACTCCAACGCCTTCGACCAGAGCGCCCAGATCGACTGGCTGAAGGCCGACCTGGCGGCCAACTCCAGGAAGTGCGTCGCCGCCTACTGGCACCACCCGCTGTACTCCTCGGGCGGGCACGGCAACGACCCGGTCTCCCGGCCGGTGTGGCGGATCCTCTACGACGCCCGGGCCGACCTGGTGCTGAACGGCCACGACCACCACTACGAGCGGTTCGCCCCGCAGGACCCGGACGGCAGGGCCACCGCGGACGGCATCGTCGAGATCGTCGGCGGCATGGGCGGCGCCGAGCCCTACCCGATCGAGCAGGTCCAGCCCAACAGCCAGAAGCGGATCAGCGGCGACTACGGCGTGCTGAAGCTGGACTTCACCGACTCCGGGTACGGCTGGAGCTACGTCGGCACGGACGGCCAGGCCAAGGACACCGGCCCGACCTACAACTGCCACTGATGATGTACCTGGCCACCACCGGCCGCCGTCCGGACGCGCCGCCCCGCCCCGCCGGGGTGGGGCGGCGCGTCCCCGGCACGGTCGTCGCGCTCGGGGCGGTCAGCCTGGTCACCGACGTCTCCTCGGAGATGGTCACCGCCGTGCTGCCGCTCTACCTGGTGCTGGGCCTCGGCCTGTCACCCCTCCAATTCGGCTTCCTCGACGGACTGTTCAACGGCGCCACCGCGCTGGTCCGGCTGCTCGGCGGCCGGCTCGCCGACCGGGGCGGCGGCCGCCACCGGACGGTCGCCGGGGCGGGCTACCTGCTGTCGGCGCTCTCCCGGCTCGGGCTGCTGCTGGCCGGCGGCGCGGCCGGCGGGATCGCCGCCGCACTGGCCGCCGACCGGCTCGGCAAGGGCGTGCGGACCGCCCCGCGGGACGCGATGATCACGCTCAGCGCACCGCCGGAGGCGCTCGGCCGGGCCTTCGGCGTGCACCGGGCGATGGACACCACGGGGGCGCTGCTCGGGCCGCTGGTCGCGTTCGCGGTGCTCTGGGCGACGGCGGACGCCTACGACGCGGTTTTCGTGGTCAGCTTCGCCACCGGCCTGCTCGGCGTGCTGGTCCTGGTGCTCTTCGTCCCGGCCGGCCCGCCCGCGCCGGCGCCCGTGTCCGCGTCCGCACCGGTGCGGGCCGCCGCCGCGCCGAAGCCGGTGCGGACGAAGCACCGGGTCCTGCGCGACCCGGTGTTCCGGCGGGTGACCGCCGCCGCCGCGCTGCTGGGCGCCGCCACCATCGGCGACTCCTTCCTCTACCTGCTCCTCCAGCGCGGCCTCGACCTGTCGCCCGTCCTCTTCCCGCTGCTGCCGCTCGGCGCGGCCGCCTGCTACCTGCTGCTGGCCGTCCCGGCCGGCCGGCTCGCCGACCGCGCCGGCCGGCGCACCCCGTTCCTGCTCGGGCACGGCGCGCTGCTCGCCGCCTACCTCACCCTGCTGGCACCGCTCGGATGGCCTTCCGCCGTCCTCGTCCTCGTCCTGCTCGGCGTCTTCTACGCCGCCACCGACGGCGTGCTGATGGCACTGGCCGGACCGGTGCTGCCGGCCGACGGCCGGGCGGGCGGGCTCGCGGTGCTGCAGACCGGGCAGGCGCTGGCCCGGCTGGTCGGGGCGGCCGGGTTCGGGGTCGCCTGGACGTGGTGGGGACCGCGCCCCGCCCTGCTGGCCGCCGCCCTCGCGCTGGCCGCCGCCCTCGCCGCCGCCTGGCGGATCCTGCCGGGAAGGAGTGACGCATGAACCCGCTGAACCCGCGCGCGACGGTGAAGGCCCGCACGACCGTGCTGGTCCTCGCCCTCCTCGTCCTGCTGGGCGGCTCGCTCGGCTACGTCCTGCACGCCCGCGAGCGCGGCGGCGGGCGACAACTCGTCGCGGCGGAGGCCTCGTTCACCCTGAACGAGGCCGGCCTCTACTACCGCGACGGCGCCACCGGACGGGTCGCCCGCACCCCGGGCGCCCCGGACGGGCCGTCCTGCGAGCGGTTCTACGCGGCGGGGGAGCGGGCGCTGTGCCTGCGGGCGCTGCCCGGCACCCCGGCCCGCACCCAGGCGGTGGTCTACGACCGGGCGTTCACCGAACTGCGGACGGTCACCGTGCCCGGCATCCCGAACCGGGCCCGGGTCTCGCCCTCCGGACAGGTGCTCTCCTGGACCACCTTCGCGGCCGGGGACTCCTACGCGAAGAGCGGCTTCTCCACCCGCACCTCGATCCTGGACCTGCGCACCGGCTACCTGGTCAAGTCGATCGAGGAGATCCCGCTGACCCTCGGCGGCGCCCGGTACCACGCCGCCGACGTCAACTACTGGGGAGTCAACTTCGCCGCCGACGAGAACCGCTTCTACGCCACCGTCGCCACCGGCGGCCGCACCCACCTGGTCGAGGGCGACCTCAAGGCGTGGTCGGCGCGCACCCTGCGGGAGAACGTCGAGTGCCCCTCGCTCTCCCCGGACGGCACCCGGGTCGCCTTCAAGAAGAAGGTGTCGGACGACCCGGCCGCCCCCTGGCGGCTGTACGTGCTGGACCTGGCCGACCTGCGCGAGCACCCCACGGCCGAGTCGCACAGCGTCGACGACCAGGCCGCCTGGCTGGACGACGCCACCCTCGCCTACGCCCTCCCGGCCAGGGAGGGCAAGGGCGGCGACATCTGGACGGTCCCCGCGGACGGCACCGGCGCACCGCGGCTACTGGTGCCCGGCGGCTCCTCCCCGGTCACCGTGCCGGCGCCGTCCCGCTGATGAGCCGCCGGTCGCTGCGGCGGGGCGCAGCGGGTGGCGCGGTTGGGCCGTCCACCATGCGCGCGCCCCTGCGGGCAGTCCGCCACAGGCCGGTACGGCCACCACGGGGGATCTCAATGTGCCATCGTTCTGTCACGGAAAGTCACGAAGGGCCGGAAGGGCGGGCGACCGCTCCTGGTCCTCGTCGCCGGCGCGGCGGACGTCGGCTCCTCGCACACGATCGAAAACAGCAACCGGTTCACGCTGCGCCTGCCCACCGCCGAGGTCTCGGCCCGGATCACCCTTCCCGATCACGAGGAGGCGGGAATCAAGGGGGCAGCGCCCGCAGCGGAATTCGGCGGAGACGGGACGACCTCTTACTACTTCCAGGAGGAGACTCGGCTCCTGCCCGGTGACACCGCCGAGGCGAAGTTCACCCTCGACCGCCCGGTCGCCCTGGAGCGGCCCCTGCACTTCGCCGTCCTCGCCGACGGCCGCACCATCGGCTCCGGGCGGGTCGTGAACACCCTCGCCTGAGGGTCCGGCGGCGGTGCCGGCGCATCAGCGGGAGTACCCACGATCACGGCCGGGGTGCGGCGGGCACCGGACGGCGCAGCAGCAGCCGCTGGACGGACTCCAGGGGGCCGGTCGGGAAGCGGTGCAGCCAGAGGCGGGCGCCGAGTACCAGGATCAGGGAGACCGCCGCCCACAGGCCCATCACCCACCACGGCCCGCTGTCCCGCAGGCGCTCGGCGAGGCCGAGACCGATCCCGTAGCAGGCCAGCATGCAGAGCAGGTTCTGTCCGACGTAGCAGGACAGCGCGGTGCGGCCGACGGCGGTGAGGCTCCTGGTGAGCGGCGGGCGGGCGACCCGGTCCAGGATCACGCCGACGAGGCCCACGTAGCCCAGGGCGAGGGCGGGTGCGGCCACGTAGCGCTGGATCAGGAAGCCGTCCGCTCCGGCCAGCGAGGAGGCCAGGGAGAGCGGGAGGCCGGTGCCCAGGCCCCAGGCGAGCAGCCGGCTGCGCAGGCGCCGGCCCTCCTCGCCCGGGGCGAAGGCGCCGGCCCGGAACAGCCGGACGCCGAGGAGGAAGAGGGCCATCAGCAGGGCGAAGCTGAGTACCGGCTCGATCCGCAGGGCGAGGGTGTTGGCCAGCCGGAAGGCGATCTGGTCGAGGTAGCTCCCGTGGGCGTAGAGGTCCACCGCGGCGGCATCGGGGCCCTCCCCGGTCGCCGACACCTCGTCTCCCAGTGCCAGGAGGAGGCTCAGGGCGGTCATCAGGACCAGGTGGAAAGCCACGGCCGCCCGGAGGACGGTCCGCTGCACCCGGTCGGAGGCGACGAGCAGGCGTGAGACCAGCAGCGAGCAGAGGGCGTAGGCCATCAGGACGTCCCAGGCGAACACCAGCACGAAGTGCACGGTGCCCTCGGCCAGCAGGAACCAGGCACGGGGCCGGTAGCTCCTCGGCCAGGGCAGCCCGCGGCGTCGGGCGGAGTCGTACTGGATCGCCAGGCCGACACCGAACAGGACCGTGAGCATGGCGAGGAACTTGCCGTCGGCGGCGAGGCGGAAGAGCGTCTCCGCGGCCAGCGCGGGGGAAGGGGCGTCCAGCAGATGGTTCAGGGTGGCGCCGGAGGTCGCCCCGGTCAGCGCGCCCCATTCGCCGGCGGGCGCGGCGAAGATCCAGACGTTGGTCATCAGCGTGCCCAGGATCGCCACGCCTCTCAGGACGTCGGGCAGGGGGAGCCGGTCCGGGTGGGCCGTGGCGGACGGACGGGCCGGTATGCGGTCGGACACCTGGGCCACCTCTCTGCGGATTCCGTCCTCATCGTGGTCTACACCAGGATGGTGATACCTCGTGAGCAGTGAGGACTGCGGTGTCCGCTGATGGGTGTACATGCAGGCGTAGGTATCCGCCGCGAGCAGGAGGTGATCCCCTAAGGCCTGTCTGACAAATGATCATCTGGTTGGTTCGCGGAGCCAGAGGATCAGGCGCCTGCGCGCGGCCCGGATCCTCCAGTTCGTCCCCGTCTGCGACCCCCTTCTGCTCTGCGGGCACCCGCAGCGTGCTGGTGGGCCCGGTCGACCGTGGAGTCGACCGCGACGGTTCACTCCACCCGGCCCACCGCGTCGTCGCGGACCTGGACGTGCTCCAGCGGCTTCGCCCACGTGCCGTCCGCCTCCCAGCGGGCGAACCGCTCGTAGACGGTCTGCCACGGCTGCTGAGTAGGCCGGGGCGCGGTACCGGGGTTGCTCCCGGCCCGTCTCCCCGGACCTCTCGCCGAACCCGCCGTGCGCCTCTCAACGCAACGGGCTCTCCACGGTTTCCGCTGGGCAACCTCGGTTCGCAGGTCGACGATGATGGGGCCACCCCCGCGCGCGGGGATGACTTCGTCGTCCTGCCCCGCTGCTGGGTCGTCGAGAGGTCGATTGCCCAGGTCGTGCACGCCGCCGACACGCCAGAGACTACGAACGACTCATCCGCACTCCGAGTCCTTGATCACCTGGGCTGCGATTACCCTCATGACCAGGCGTATCACCCGCCGAGCCTCGCGCCGGTCAGGGCAGCCCGCGTCCCGTGAAGCCCAGCGGGACTGATCGTTCTCACGGTCACCGCGGTGACCCTGGCCCGGAGCTCGCCGACCAGGTGCCGGCTGCCTGTCCACCCTCCCACGTCCGCTGGGAAGCCACTCACTTCTCCCCGGAGATGTTCTCCGATCAGGGCCAGTCCTCGGTCATGGGAAACATGTCGGCGAACGGACTGGGCTCGCCGGTCTGCGGGTCCAGGCCGGCCAGAAGCCGCCGGTGCTGCTCGCGCCAGCTGATGAAAGTGTCCGTCCGGTTCCAGAGTGACGCATCGCCGAGTGGGCAGGCATCGAACAGGCCCAGCATCATGCGGGTGATGAACTGGACCATGCCGCAGTCGAACAGCGCCCACGGCGACTCGTTCCACGAGTGGTGCCGCCGCCAGGCCACGACCGGCCACTTGTCCGGATCGGAGTCGTTCATGAGCCACGCCATCTCGTTGGCGTTCATGCCGGAGCCCCACGGCAGGACGGCATCCGCGCCGAGCGTCACGCCCGGGACACCTCCGTCCTCATTCCAGAGCCCGCGCAGGCCGACCGCCATGCCGCCGATGTGGCAGCCCTCCCAGCCGCGCACGTCACTCGGCGCCGGAGGCAGGATGACGAGCTCGCCGAGGTCGCCCACGCCGTAGGTGTCCAGCAGTGCCTTGTAGTCGCTGGGCAGCTTTGTCCCCAGCAACGCCTCGGCCGCAGCCCAGTCGATCCGCTCGCCGCCCGCGAGGTCTGCTGGTACAAGATCGAGTAATACGGCCAGGTCGGGATGAATGCCCACGGTGGATCCCCTTGAGGTCAGTGACCAGCCACCTTAACCACGTGGGCTGACACCCCATCTCCCGGCTACCAGGTCACCGCGACCCGCAGACCTGCCCGCCATGAGCGCCAGAACTGCGACGTCCGAACGCAAAGGGGTTTGAACACAGGCCCTGACCGGGGGGGCGGCCCGCACGCCGTACGGTGCGGGCCGCCCCGGAGCGGGTCAGCGCTGCTCCGCCAGCCAGTCGCCGAACCGCGCCCCGGCGAGTCGCGCACCGGGCCCGGGCAGCAGCGTGCGCTCCTCCAGCGTGGCGCCGAAGTAGCGGGCGCCGGGGTCCGTCACGACCGTGCGCGGGTCGTCCGTCCCGGCCAGCGCCGTGCGGACCAGTTCGTCCAGCCCGAAGACCTCGGGCCCGGCCACCTCCACCACGCCGTTGACGGGCGCACCGACGGCCGTACGGGCCACGGCGGCGGCCACGTCGTCGGAGCGCACCGGCTGGATCCTCGCGGCGGACAGCCGCACGGTGTCCCCGTCGGTGGCCGAGGCCGCGATGCCCTTGGCGAACTCGAAGAACTGGGTGGCGTGGACGATCGAGTAGGGCAGCCCGGACGCCTTGATCAGCTCCTCCTGCGCCTGCTTGGCGCGGAAGTAGCCGCTCTCCTGGAGCCGCTCGGTGCCGACCACCGACAGCGCCACGTGGTGGGTCACCCCGGCGTCCGCCCCGGCCTTCAGCAGGTTGGCGGTGGAGGTGCGGAAGAACTCCAGGACGGCGTCGTCCTCGAACGAGGGGGAGTTCGACACGTCGACCACCACCGAGGCGCCCTCCAGGACCTCGGCCAGGCCCTGGCCGGTCAGTGTGTCGACCCCGGTGCCGGGGGCGGCCGGCACCGCCTCGTGGCCCTGCTCCTTGAGCGCGGCGACCAGCTTCGAGCCGATGAGTCCGGTGCCACCGATCACGACGATCTTCATGAGGGGGTCCTCTCTGTGATTCTTCCGGTTCCCGCGGGCGGCCCGGCCGGCCCTGGACGTGCGCCGGCCGGCCCCGCCCGCACCAGTAGGACAGTGCGGCCCCCGGATCTGTGACAACGACCCCGGGTGAACCGGGTGGTATCGGGCTCAGCCGTCCAGCGAGGCCACGAAGGGCGCCAGCCTGGCCGGGTTCATCACCCACATGATCCGTTCGATCCCCTCGGCGGAGACGTCCAGGCAGAGCAGGGCCGTCGCGGCGCCGCCGGCGCGGACGAGCACGGCCGGCAGCCCGTTGGCCTCCACCCACCGCAGCTCCGTCCCCGGCCAGAAGCGCGGCGCGAAGGCCGCCAGGTACCTGGCCACGACGGGGCGGCCGGTGACCGGGACCCGGGAGGCGCCGCGGACGCCCCCGCCGTCGGAGTAGCTGATGACGTCCGCCGCGAGCAGCTTCTCCAGCACCGCGAGGTCGCCGGTGCGCGCGGCGCCGACGAACACCTCCAGGAGCCGACGGTGCTCGGCGCGGTCCACGCGCGCCCGGCGCGCGGCGGCCAGGTGCCTGCGCGCCCGGCTCACCAGCTGGCGGGCGTTGGCCTCGCTGGTCTCCACGATCTCCGCGATCCGCCCGTACGGGTAGTCGAAGGCCTCCCGGAGCACGTACGCCGCCCGCTCCACCGGATTGAGCCGCTCCAGGAGCAGCAGCACGGCCAGCTCGACCGCCTCGGCGCGCTCGGCCCCCAGTTGCGGGTCCGCCCGGGTGTCGACGGGGTCGGGGAGCCACGGCCCGACGTACGACTCCCGCCGCACCCGGGCCGACTGGGCGACGTTGATGGCCAGCCGGGTGGTGACGGTGGCCAGGAACGCCGCCGGGTCGTGGACGCCGGCGTGGTCGGTGTTCCGCCACCGCAGCCAGGTCTCCTGGACGATGTCCTCGGCCTCCGCCGTACTGCCGAGGATCCGGTACACGATCCCGAACAGCTGCGGCCGGACGGCGAGGAAGTCCCGGGTCGCCGGGTCGGGCGGGTCGGCGTCTGCGGCGCTCTGCATGGGTCGGTTTCCTCCACTGGGTGCGGCGGGGGAGGCCGGCCACGGTCCGGGCGGGACCGCGGCCGGCCGGCTTCCCTCCCGGGCTCAGCCGAACTGGCCGGGCCGGTACGCCCCGGCGGGCTGCCGGTTGATGACGTTGATCCGGTTGTAGGCGTTGATCACGGCGATGAGCGAGATCAGCGCTGCCAGTTGGTCCTCGTCGTAGTGTTTGGCGGCGTTCTCCCAGGCCTCGTCGGTGACACCGCCGGCGGCGTCCGCGATCCGGGTGCCCTGCTCCGCCAGCTCCAGCGCGGCGCGCTCGGCGTCGGTGAAGACGGTGGCCTCCCGCCAGGTCGCCACCAGGTGCAGCCGCTGGGCGCTCTCGCCCGCGTGCGCGGCGTCCTTGGTGTGCATGTCGGTGCAGAAGCCGCAGCCGTTGATCTGGCTCGCGCGGATCTTCACCAGCTCCTGCGTCGCGTGCGGCAGCCCCGCGTCGGACAGCACCTTGCCGGCCGAGTTGATGTGGCGCAGGACCTTGGCCCCGACACCGTTGCCGAAGTAGTCGAGACGGGCGTCCATGGTGTGCTCCTCGTGTGGTCGGGATTCACCTTTTTGACCGGACCGGACGGCGGAATGTGACACCGCTCCACTGTGACGTGGGTCACGCCAGGGACAGGCGTTCTAGACGACGCAGAACTCGTTTCCCTCGGGGTCCTGGAGGACGACGGCGTAGTACTCCATGTCCGGCTCGTCCATGACCCTCAGCACGGTGGCACCGGCGCCGGTCAGCCGCTCGACGGTCCCGGTCACCCGCCGGGTGCGGACCGCCAACGGGACCTCGCGACCCCCACCCACCTTCAGGTCGAGGTGCACCCGGTTCTTGGCGGACTTCGGCTCGGGGACCCGCTGGAACCACACCCGCGGCCCCCGCCCCGCCGGATCGACGATCGACTCCGGCGTCTCCCCGGCCCCCTCCGGCAGTTCCTCGGCGGGCACCCCCATGTCCGCCCAGTACTCCCGCCAGGTGGCGTGGCCGCCCGGCGGGGCTCCGGCACGTACCCCAGCGCCTCCGCCCAGAAGTCCACCAGCCTCCCCGGGTCGGCGCAGTCGATCACCAGCTGCAGCGTCATCTCCATACCCGGAGGATGCCATCCGGGTCCGACGACGTGTCACAACCCGCTCGCCTGTCCGGTCTTCCGGTCGTACGGCTGAACCGTCCGTCCATGTCCGGAGGAGGACACATGCACCCCCGTTTGAAGACCACCCTGGCCGCGCTCGCGGTCTCGACCGCCGCGCTGACCATGTCGGCCACCGCGAGTGGAACGGCCAGGGCGGCCGACGGTCCGTCCACGGCCGCGGCCGCGATGTACGTCTGCCTGCACGCGGACTTCGGCGACTGCGGCATGGTCCCGGTCACCGTCCCGGACGCGGGCAAGCACACCTGGTGGGGCTCCCGCTGGCAGGACTCGATCTCCTCCCTCCAGAACATCACCACCGCGCGGATGTGCTTCTGGGAGCACAACGACTACAAGGGCCGGTACTTCGTCCTGGAGAGCGGCTACTCGGTGACCAACCTCGGCGGCACCGTGTTCAACGACGCGATCTCCTCCTGGAAGCCCTGCTAGCGGCGGCCGCGCCGGATCAAGGGCCGGTCCGGCACTCCCGACGCGGAGTGCCGGACCGGCCCGCCGCGCTGGGTCCGCCACGACGGCGGGCCGCGCGACGGCACGAGGCCCGCGCGACGGCGCGAGGCCCACGCAACGGCCCACGACACGATCCCGACGACGGAGACGGAGGAATCCGTGCAGACGATTCCCACCAGCGACCTTGACCTCTTCACCGACCGCGCCCTGAGCGACCCCTACCCGCTCCACCGCGAACTGCGCGACCTCGGCCCGGTCGTCGAACTCACCGCGCACGGCGTGTACGCCCTCGCCCGCTACCGCCAGGTGCGCGAGGCGGCCGCCGACTGGCGGGCCTTCTCCTCCGCCCAGGGCGTCATGATGAACGACCGGATCAACTCCGCCCTGCAAGGGATCACCCTGTGCAGCGACCCGCCCGAGCACACCCGGATGCGCCAGGTGCTGGGGCGGCCGCTGCGCCCGGAGCGGCTGCGCGAGCTGGTGCCCCGGATCGAGCGCGAGGCGCGGCACCTGGTCGGCCGTCTCGTGGGGCAGGGATCGTTCGACGCCACCACGGAGCTGGCCCGGCACCTGCCGCTCACCGTCGTCTCGGAGCTCGTCGGCCTCGGCGACGCCGGCCGCGCGCACATGCTGGAGTGGGCGAACGCCACCTTCGACGCCCAGGGCCCGATGAACCGGCGGACCGTCGAGGCCTTCCCCAAGCTCGACGAGATGGTCGCCTTCGCGCTGCGCGAGGCCCGGCCCGGCACCCTCGACCCGGCCGGCTGGGCCGCCGAGCTGTACACGGCGGCCGAACGCGGCGACCTTCCGGTGGAGCAGTGCCCGTTCATGGTGATCGACTACATCGCGCCCAGCCTGGACACGACGATCTACGCCATCTCCAGCGCCGTCCACCTGTTCGCCACGCACCCCGAGCAGTGGGCCGTCCTGCGCGCCGACCCCTCGCTGCTCCCGCACGCCGTCAACGAGGTGCTGCGCCTGGAGTCCCCGATACAGCGCTTCACCCGCGTCGTCACCGAGGACCACGAGATCGAGGGGTGCACCCTGCCCGCGGGCTCGCGCGTCATGCTCCTCTACGGGGCGGCCAACCGCGACGGGCGCAAGTACCCCGACCCCGACCGCTTCGACGTGCGCCGGCGCCCCTCGGACCACCTGGCCTTCGGCCGGGGGGAGCACGCCTGCCCGGGCCTGGGCCTGGCCCGGATCGAGATGCAGGCCGTCCTGGCGGCCCTGCTGCCCCTGGTCGGCCGCTTCGAACTCCTCGCCGCGGCGCCCGTGCTCAACAACGTCCTGCGCGGCTGGGCGAGTTGCCGGGTCCGGGTGCACCCGGCGAAGGATTGACGCCGGATCAGGAAGCGGTGTCCGTCGAGGCGCGGACGACGAGCTGGGGCTGGAAGCGCTCGACCCGCTCGGTCCGTTCGCGGCTCGGCGCCTGAAGCAGGGTCAGCGCGCGTTCGGCCATCGCGGAGAGCGGGTGGCGGATGGAGGTGATGGGGGGGTCGAAGAGCTCGAGTATCTCGGTGTCGTCGAAGCCGGTGACGGCGATCTTCCCGGGCACGGCGACCGATGAGCGGTGCAGCGTGCTCACCAGCCCGACGGCGAGCACGTCCGCTCCGCAGACGACCGCGTCGATCCGGTCGCGCTGTTCGACGATGCGCCGCCCCGCCGTGCGGCCCGCGTCGGTGGTGAAGTTGGGCAGCAGGACGGTGGTGGCGCCGTCGCCCTGGACCTCGGTGAAGGCGGCGAGCCGTTCCGCGCCCGAGGAGGAGGCCTGGTCCGCGGCGACCAGCGCGATCCGGTGACGGCCCGTCTGTTCCAGGTGCTCGACGAGGAGTCGGACGGCGGCCGCGTTGTCGAGGGTGACCGCCACGGTGCCGGAGCCCTCGGCCCACCGGTCGAACAGGACGACGGGGCGGCGCGCGGCGGCGTTGCGGATGGCCGGCCCCGACTCGCTGGCGGAGACGGGGACGACGAACAGGCCGTCGACCCGCCCGCTGAGCAGCGTGTCGATCTGCTCGGCCTCGATCGCGGGGTCGTTCGCCGCGTCGGAGACCATCAGCGTGCCGCCGGCCGCCCGGACGTGCTGGGCGATGGCGTCGGCGAGCTGGACGAAGTACGGGTTGGCGAGCGTGGGGACGACCACGCCGACCGTGCCGGTGGTGCCGGTGCGCAGGGCCCGGGCCGAGTGGTTGGCCTGGTAGCCGAGCCGCTGCGCGGCCTCCTCGACCCGGCGGGCGAGCTCGGGGTCGACGTTGCGCGGTGTTCCGGCGAGTACCCGTGAGGCCGTCGCGCGGGAGACGCCGGCGGCCTCGGCCACGTCGAGGAGTCGGGGCGCTGTCACGTGGGTGTCCTTCGGATGGGTGGGCGGTGGAGGGGCCACGACATCGGGGCGGTCTTTTCATGAGGAGGCTACTTGACGGTTGGGGGGTGCTGGTACAGCATGTCGGAAATCGATCTCCCAAAGGAGCGTCAATGCCGTCCATCACCGTCGTCGGTTCGGTGAACCGCGACCTCGTGCTGAGCGTCGAGGGCCTGCCGCACCCCGGCGAGACCGTGCTCGCGCGGCACTTCGCCGAGGGGGCTGGCGGCAAGGGCGCCAACCAGGCGGTCGCCGCGGCGCGCCTCGGATCCCGGGTGCGCCTGGTGGCCAGGGTCGGCACGGACGCGGCCGGCCTGCTGGCCGCGCTCGCCGCCGAGGGCGTGGACGTCACCGAGGTGCGGACGGACGAGCGGCACCCGACCGGACTCGCCGCGGTGGTCGTCGACGGCGCGGGCGAGAACACCATCGTCGTGAACCCGGGGGCCAACGCCGCCCTCGGCGCCGAGGACCTGCCCGCAAGGCTGGTCCGCTCACCCGGCGAGGTCGTCCTCGTGCAGAACGAGATCGCCCCCGGCGTGGTCGACCTGGCGGTCCTGCGCACCCGCGAGCAGGGCGGGACCGTGGTGTTCAACCCCGCGCCGGCCCGCCCGGTCGCACCGGGCGTGCTGGCGGCGGTCGACGTCCTGGTCCCCAACCTCGGCGAACTCGCCTCCCTGCTCGGCGCCGACCGTCCCGCCGGACTGCCCGAGGCGCGGGAACTGCTGGAGCACGCCGTGCTCCCGTGCCGGGCCGTCGTGGTCACCCTCGGGGCCGACGGCGCGCTGCTCAAGGAGTCGCACGGCCCAGGCGTCCTGCACGTCCCCGCGCCACGCGTGGACGCGGTGGACACCGTGGGCGCCGGCGACACCTTCTGCGGCGCCCTCGCGGACTCCCTCGGCCGCGGCGCCGCCCTGCCGGCCGCCGTCGAACGCGCGGTGCGCGCCGCCTCGCACGCCGTCACCGGCCTCGGCGCCCAGTCCTCCATGCCCTACGCGGCCCAGCTCGACACCACCTCCCTCCCCTCCGCCCCCTGACACCCCCCACGGGCCCCTCACCAGCACAACGGAGAACCACCCATGAAGAACCTCAAGATCGGCCTGTTCGAGAACGCCCAGACCAACGCGAGCGGCACCGCCACCTGGCGCCACCCCGACAGCCGGCGGCACCTCTTCGACACCCTCGGGTACTGGCGCGAGCTCGCCACGATCTGCGAGGACGCCAAGCTGGACTTCCTCTTCCTGGCCGACGCCTGGGGCTGGTCGGAGATCGACGGCACCCGCCCGCCGATCGCCACCGAGGAGACCCTCGACCTGCCGCGGCTCGACCCGGTCGTCGTGGCGTCCGCGCTGCTGTCGACGACCACGAACCTGGGCCTGGTGATGACCGGCTCCGTCCTGGTCGAGCCGCCGTACGCCTTCGCCCGCCGGATGGCCACCCTCGACCAGCTCTCCGGCGGCCGGATCGGCTGGAACATCGTGACGACGGGCACCGCCGACACCGCGGTCAAGGCCTTCGGCATGGAGATGGTGGCGCACGACGACCGCTACCGGATGGCCGAGGACTTCCTCGACCTCGTCTACAAGTACTGGGAGGGCGCCTGGGAGCCGGACGCCCTGGAGAAGGACAAGGAGGGCCGCTTCGCCGACCCCGCCAAGGTCCACCTGGTGAACCACGAGGGTCCGTTCTTCCGCTCGCAGGGCTACGGCAACACCGCGCGCTCCCCGCAGGGCACCCCGGTGCTCTTCCAGGCCGGGGCCTCGCCGGCCGGCCGCCGGGTCGGCGGACGGCACGGCGAGTGCATGTTCGTCGGCAGCGGCTCCGTCCAGCAGCTCGCCGGGCACACCGCCTCCATCCGCGAGGAGGCGGTCAAGGCCGGCCGCCGGGCCGACGAGGTCAAGGTGATGTCGGCGTTCTCCTGTGTCGTCGGCGCCTCCGCCTCCGACGCCGAGCGTCGCTACCAGCGGATCCTGGACGCCCAGCGGCCCGAGGTCACGGTCGCCAGCTACGCCATGTTCACCGGGCTCGACCTCTCCTCCTACGCGCCGGACACCCCCATGACGGAGCTGTCCACCGAAATGTCGCAGACCCAGGTGGCCCGCTTCGCCGGCAAGACCGTCGGCGACGTGCTCGCCGACTGGCACACCCACGGCGTCGGCGCGCGCCCGGTCGTCGGCACCGCCGAGGAGATCGCCGACGAGATCTGCGCCCTCGCCGAGGGCGCCGACCTCGACGGGTTCCTGCTCTCCCCGGCGGTCCAGCCGGCCTCGACCACCGAGTTCGTCGAGTCGGTGCTGCCGATCCTGCGCAAGCGCGGGGTCTTCCGCGGCGAGTACACGGAGGGCGAGAGCCTGCGCGAGCGGCTCACCGGGGCGGACGACCGCGCGCTGCCGGCCAGCCACCCGGCGGCGCGGTACCGGCACTGAGAACAGCACCCGCGAGGAGAGGATGACGATGACCATGGCCACCCTTGCCCCCGAACCGGCCGGGACGTCCACGCCGGCGGAGCCGGCGCAGCTGGCGCAGCTGGACGCGGCGACCCTGCGACAGGCGTTCGGGGCCTACCCGACCGGTGTGGTCGCGATCAGCGCGCTGCGCGCGGACGAGCCGGTCGGCTTCGCGGCGAGCTCCTTCGTCTCGATCTCGCTCCAGCCCCCGATGGTCGCCGTCAGCGTCGCCCGCACCTCCACCACCTGGCCGCGCCTGGCGGAGGCCCCCGTCCTGGGACTGAGCGTGCTCAGCCACGGCCAGGGCGCGCTCTGCCGGCGGCTGGCCTCCCGCGAGGCCAGGCGTTTCGACGGCGTCGACTGGTCGGCGACGCCCGAGGGCGCCGTCCTCATCGAGGACGCCGCACTGTGGCTGACGGCCAGGGTGGGTGCGACCTACGACGGCGGCGACCACGAGATCGTGCTCCTGGAACTGCTGAGCGTCGAACTCTTCGACGGCGTGGAGCCGCTGGTCTTCCACACCAGTCAGTTCCGCGAGTTGTCGCCCCATGCCTGAGACCCCCGGGCCCGGCACCCCGGCCGCCCGCCCGCACCTCACCGGCACGGTGGTGCACGGCGCCGGCCGGGGCCACGGGCTCGGGTTCCCCACCGCCAACATCGCGGCCGGCCCGGACTCCCCGGTCCCGCCGGCCGCGGTGTACAGCGGCTGGGTGGTCCGCCACCGCACCGGCGCCGTCCACCCGGCGACGATCAGCGTCGGATCGAACCCGACCTTCTGCGACACCGCCGAGGTCCACGTCGAGGCGTACTGCCACGACCTGGCGGAGGACGTCTACGGCGAACCGGTCACCGTGTGGTTCGCCGAACGGCTCCGCGACACTGTGAAGTTCCCCTCTCCCGACGCCCTGGTGCGCGCCGTGCGGGAGGACGTCCGGCGCTCCGAGGCCGTCCTCGCCTCGGACCACGGGCGGCGCGTGCGCGACGACGCGCTCGCCGCGCACCGCAGCACCATCACCGCTCCCTGAGGCTCCCCGCACGGTCCTGCCCCCACCGCCGTGCTCCGCGCCTCGCCCCCGGCCCGGTCCCGGGCCGCAGCTCACACCCAGGATTGTTCCCCCAGCAAACAAAGGTGTAGGTCATGAGCGCTCTCGAGTGGCTGAACAACCAGTTCAGCTTCTTCGGCATCCCCGTCTACTGGTCCGACTTCCTCGGCAACATCCTGGCGCTCGCGACCGTCTGGCTCGCCCTGCGCCGCTCGCTGGTCGCCTGGCCCGTCCAGATCCTCGGGTCGGTCCTGCTGCTGATCGCCAGCCTCAACGTCCACCTCGGCGGCAACGCCGCCCGGCAGGTCGTGATCATAGTCTCGGCCTCCTGGGGCTGGGCCACCTGGCGGCGCAGCCGGCAGCAGGAGGGCACCATCAACGTCCGCTGGGCGTCCTGGCAGGAGCGCGCGGTCCTGATCGCCGTCATGGCCGTCGGCACCTTCGCGTTCGCCGCGGTGCTCAAGGCGAACGACGCCTCGTTCTACCCCGGCGCCCCCTGGTGGATGGTCCTCGCGGACGCCTGGATCTTCGTCGGCTCGATCCTGGCGATGTACACCCAGGCCCGCCGCTACGTGGAGTTCTGGTTCGTCTGGCTGGCCGTCGACCTGGTCGGCGTGCCGCTCGCGATCCACTCCGAGCTGTACTTCTCCGGCATCGTCTACGCGATCTTCTTCGTCATGGTCCTCATCGGGATCCGCGACTGGGCCTCGCGCAGCAAGGGCCAGGAGATCGCCTCCCCGCTGGAGCCCGCCGTGGTCGTGGAGGGACGCGGCGACACCAGCCCGGCCACCCGGTCGTAACCCGGCCGAAGCGGCACGGTGACGGCCACGTCCTGCGAGCGACCCTCCCGGGCTCGCAGGACGTGGCGTCGGCGGCTACCCGCCCCTGCGGACGAGCCGCTGGACGGAGTCGGGCGGGTCGGCGCCCACGTCCTTGACGTGCGAATCGGGGACGGCCGGCCCGTAGACCTGGCGGATCGGGAGCAGGCCGCCCCAGGCGTTGCCGTGGTCCCAGTCCAGGTCGTACTGCTTCTCGTGCTCCGGTTCGAGGGCACGGTGCCGTTTGACCCGCACCGTCGCGTTCTCCGTGAGGCTGATGGCGAGAACCCCGACGGTCGGGGTGTCTTCCCCGTTCGAGTCCAGTTCGCCGCCCTTGCCGTCCTTGATCGGGCGGAGTTCGGGCCAGCGGCCCGGGATGACGTGGTTGCTCAGTGCCTCGAACGCCTTCGCCCGGTCCGCCGGATCGACCTTCTTCGCGACACCGTCCACCACCACGGAACGGTAGTTGAGGGAGGTGCTGATCGCCGCCCGCCCGACGAGCAGGTCGTCGAGGAGGGTGACGGCCAGACAGACGGAGACTCCACCGTCGGTCCACAGCTGTCGCAGCGAGGGCTTCAGCTTCATCTTCGGCGGCCAGTAGATGGAGCCGTGCAGATAGATGAGCTTCTCGTCGCCCACCTCGTGGTACGCGTAGACCATGGGCACGCACCGCGGCCCGCCCGTCTCGGGGTCGACGTGGGCGAGGGTGCAGACGTAGCCCTCCCCGAGGATCGCCGCGGCCGCCGTCAGGTCGTCGATCTCCCTCGTCCTCTTGAAGTGCCGGTTCATCCCGACTCCCTGTCGGCGTCCGCCTTGGCCTTGTCGAGGATGCCCTGGACCACGCCCGTCGGGTCCTGGCCGTGGAAGGGGCGGTGGAAGAGCCAGTTGTAGAGCATCTCCCGGGAGACCTGCGGCTGGTAGTAGGGCACCTCGTGCCCGGAGTCGGGCACGGCGACCTGGGTGACGTTCCTCAGGGCGCGGACGAAGCCCTTCGGGTTCCCCTGCGCCTGCTTCCAGATCAGCCGCTTGGCGTTGCCCCAGCCGTCCTTCATGATCTCGGCGAGGATCTCCTCGGTGCTCTGGTAGCCGCAGGCGGTGTCGAAGTCCCCGGTGTAGAGCAGGACCTGGTAGTTCTCCTCCGCGTGGATGAGGTCGGCGTACAGCGGTGAGGCGTCCGCCATGATGTCGGCCTTCAGCGCTTCGGCCACCGGCCCCGCGTTGTCCGCGAACTCCCACGAGTGGTGGGCGTGCAGGGCCTCCTTGACGGCATCGGTGTTGAGGTAGGCGGGCAGCGAGCCCCAGGACAGGTCGTTCCAGCGCCGCACGTCGTAGACGTCGAAGTCGCCCCCGAAGGCCAGCACGGCGTTGATCACGCCGTTGCCGAGGTCGGTGGCCTTCTTCAGGTGGCCGGCGTGGAGGACCTCCAGGAAGTCGGCGTAGGCGAAGTCCAGGACGGCCTTCTGATTCAGGCCGAGGAACCCGGACGCGTAGGCGTAGTCGATCATGACGCGGATCGAGAGCTCCGGTTTGATCCAGCCGTTGCCCACGGCGATCCCGCGCAGGTTGAGGTGCGTCCCGGCGCCGACGGCGTTCTGCTCGTGGATCCTCTTGGCGATGTACGGCACGTACTTGCCCGCGTAGCTCTCGCCGCAGACGTACAGGGGACACGCCAGGTACTCCGGGTAGGTGTCGAAGAACCGCTGGAGCGCCAGCCAGAACATCCGGCTGAGGGTCTCCTCGTCCTCGACGTACACGTCCTTGGTGTCGCAGTAGCTGTACCCGGCGCCGATGGGCTGGTCCCAGTAGAGGACGTGGGCCTCCTGGTTCCAGCTGTCGGGGCTGACCGAGACGGACCCGGCGGCGTCGTCACCGACGCGCAGCGGGCCGTTCTCCAGGAACAGCCCCGCGAGCGAGGAGGCGCCGGGCCCGCCGTTGAGCCAGATCAGCAGGGGCGTCTGCTCGATCAGCTCCTTCTGCTTGTCGGCGTCGAGGTTGGGGTCGCAGGTCTGGCTCTCGAAGAACCAGTAGAACAAGTGGCTCCTCGTCGGCCCCGGGCCGTCGACGTCCGCGTACCCGGCGTAGGTCCGGGCGGTCTTCGGGAGCCCTTCCTCGTCCTTCTTGTCGGGATCGGGGAAGAAGTGGATCTTCTGCGTGCCGGAGGCGTTCGCCGGGATCGAGTACACCGGTTGACGGGGCATGGGTCACCTTCCGTGACGGGCTGGAGGTCAGGACGTCGGCGTGACGCGCCCGGGCAGCGGGCGGACGTAGCGCTCGAAGTGCTTCTCGGTGTGCGCGACCTCCTGGAGGACCCCGATGCGCTGGCCCAGGAGCAGTTGGAGCGCGGGGAACCGGCCCGCCTCGAACAGGAGGATGTTCAAGGAACCGCCGTACTGGAAGTAGCCGATCTCGTCGCCCTTCTTCACCGCGACCGGGGTCGACTCCTTCGTGATCCTGCGGAACGGGTCGCGGAACCTCACCGAGCCGATCGAGTTCAGGCCGACGGGCACCAGGCCGACGTATCCTTCGCCGTCCGGGTTCCCGTTGTGGTCCAGGTAGGGCGTCTTGATGATGACGTATCCGCGGCGGAAGTCCTCGAACAGGCTGTAGTCGTACCCGTAGCCGACGTTCCCCTTGTTGAGCAGGTCGGGGAAGTCCCGGATCCCGTAGTAGACGCCGCCGACGTCGTCGCGGGACTCGACCACCTCGCCGCCGACCGGGGCGTGGTAGCGGTGGTAGGTGTCGGGCATGAGGATGCACGACACGGCCGTGCCGCCGATGAAGTTCTCGGCGTACTCGGAGCCGTCGAGCAGCCTGCCGACACTCATGGTCACGGCCGCCTTGATCGGGAGCGGAGTGTCGGGCGCCAGATTGTCGACGATCATATTGATGATGCAGTCGGTCGGGGCGGTCACGACGCTGGGGTCGTCCGGGTAGTCGATCGGCCGGACGTTGGGCTTCAGTTCCCTGATGAAGAACTTGTTGAGGGTGGACCAGTCCCCTTCCTTGAAGTCGGCCATCCGCTTCGGGCCGAGTTCGTCGATCCACTGCTGGACCAGCTTCTCGGAATCGGTGGAGTCCATCTGCCGGCCCTGCAGTTGCGTGAAGTCGGCCAGCATGTCGCGCCCTGATTCGCTGGTCACGAACGCGAGACCCGCGGCGTTCTCGTAGCTGATCCAGCTGAATCTGCGGATGTATTTCAGGCCGTCGGAGATGGGCTGCTTCCAGCCCCAGTCGTACCATTCGACGAAGAATTCAGCCAGATCCTTTCCGGTCGCTTCCCGCCAGTCCTTGTAGACGTCATCGTTCGGGAACACCGTGGGCGGCGTCAAACCCCTGATCGCCGCGTCGAACTTGCGCCTGAAATCACTCTGCTCGTCGTAGTAGAGCTTCTCGACCTTCTCCTTGAATTCCTTGATGTTCTGCGAGGCCATGTCGTGCGTCCTTTCGTGCGGTGGGATCCCCTCCGGGTGCTGATACACCCTCACCAAGTACGTCCCGATCCACGGGGCAGCGCGCCCGCAGCTAGGCCGTTCGTCTAGAAACCACCTCCGCCTGGCGGTACGCCGCGTGTCGTTCCCGGCCGCGGGTGGTCCTGAAGTCGGAGCGGGGGAGGGGCACTTCGGCGGGGGAGCCCGGTACCGGCGGCGGATGCGTCCGGTCGGCCGGGTCCCTAGCGTCGCCCCGACGGCCCGCCGAAGCACCCGAGGGGAACACCGTGATCCGCGCCGCCAAGTCGGCCGCCGCCCTGGCGGCGCTGGCTTTGACCGTCCTCGCCGCGCCGGCCGCCGAGGCCGCCGCCGACCCGCTCGCCGCGCTGCGCGCCCAGCAGCCGCTCTGGCACTCCTGCGCGACCGGCCCGGACGACGCCGCGGGAGCCGACCTCGACGCCGCCGGCGCCCGCTGCACCGAGGTCACCGTCCCCCTGGACTACCGCGATCCCGGTGGGCGGACGATCGGCGTCGCCCTCTCCCGGCTGCCCGCCACCGACCCCGCGCACCGCCTCGGCACCCTGTTCTACAACCCGGGCGGCCCCGGCGTCCCCGCCCGCCACCTCGCCCTCGCCCTGCGGCAGGCCGCCCCCGCGCTGGGCGCCCGCTACGACATCGTCGGCATGGACCCGCGCTTCGTCGGCGCCGGCACCCCGCTCGACTGCGGCTGGCCCACGGCAGGACCCGGCTCGGCCGGACCCGACCGGCTGACCTTCGACCGGGCCGCCGAGGTCGCCAAGGACCTCGCGGGCCGCTGCGCGCCGTACCGCGACCTGCTTCCCCACGCCTCCACCCGCAACACCGCCCGGGACATGGACCTGGTGCGTTCCGTCCTCGGCGAGCCGAGGATCGCCTATCTCGGCTCCTCCTACGGCAGCTACCTCGGCGAGGTCTACCTCCAACTGTTCCCCGGCCGGGTCGGGCGGGCGGTGTTCGACGCCGCCATGGACCCGGACCGCTTCGGCCCCGACCTCACCGCCACCCAGGGCCCCGCGATGGGCGCCGCGCTCACCGCCTGGGCCTCCTGGGCGGCTCGCCACGACGACCGCCACCACCTGGGCGTGACGACCGCCGAGGTGCTGGCCTCCGTCGAACGGGTGCGGCTGGCCGCCGGGCGCGGACCGCTGACGGTCGGTTCGCACCGGGTCGACGGCCGGGTGCTGCCGCAGGTGCTGTGGACGGTGTCGGCCGGCGACGACGGTGGCGCCTACGAGGAGTTCTCCGCCCTGGTGCGGGTCCTGGCCGACGCGGCGGAGGGCCGGCCGGCCCGGCCGACGGCGCTGCTGGAGGCGGTGCTGACCGGCCTGGCGGCGCCCGACACCGGCGGCTACGCCGCGGTGCAGACGGCGATCATGTGCGCGGACCGCGCCGCCTCGCGCGACCCGCTCGGCTACTACCGCGACATCCAGGCCCACCGCGCCGACGAGCCGCTGTTCGGCCCGCTCACCCGCAACCTCACCCCGTGCACCTACTGGCCCGCCGATCCCGCCGAACCCCCCACCCGGGTGCGCAACGCCGTCCCGGTCCTGCTCGTCGGCGCCGACGGCGACCCGGCCGCCACCTACCCCGGCCAGCTCTCCGCCCACCGCGCCCTGGCCGCCTCCCGCCTGGTCACCCTGCGCGGCGCCTTCCGCCACACGGTCTACGCGGGCCTGTTCGCCCCGCGCGACACCTGCGTGGACGCCGCGGTGGACCGCTACCTCCTCGACGGCGTCCTCCCCGCGCAGGACTACGACTGCCCGGCCGCCCGCTCGTAGCCACGGACCCGCACCGGTGTTCGGCACTCTCCGGACGACGCGACGGCCCGGCGCGGGAATCCTCCGCGCCGGGCCGTCCGGTTCACCCGGTACCGGATCACCTCTGCCGTTCGAACAGCGGCACCCGCACCGGCTCCGGCCTGGCGGCGGCCCGGCCCGACAGCGAGGAGTCCTGCGGCGACAGCATCAGGACGATCCCGCCGAGCGAGAGCAGCACGAGGACCGCCACCGCGAGCGGGGTGATGAACTGTGAGGCCGGGAGGCCACCGCCCGGGGTGCCGCCGTCGAGCACCACGGAGACCGCGGCCATGCCGGTGTAGTGCATGGCGACCACGGCGACCCCGGCGATCAGCGCCGAGGCCAGCGAGGCGAGCAGACCGGTGATGTTCAGTGTCATCCACAGCGCGACGGTGGACGCGGCCACCGCGATCGCGACCGAGGCGGCCACGATGGACATGTCGTAGGACACCTGTCCCTGGACGTGCATCGCCGCCATGCCGAGGTAGTGCATCGCCGCGACGCCCAGGCCCATCACCGTGCCGCCGACCAGCAGGGTGGACAGGCCGCGCGGCCGGTAGCCGACGTAGAGGATGCCGAGGCCGCAGACCGTGATCGCGAGCAGCAGACTGCACAGCGTCAGCGGCACGTTGTAGAGGATGGTCGAGCCGGTGACGTTGAAGCCGAGCATCGCGAGGAAGTGCATCGTCCAGATGCCGCAGCCGATCTCGGCGGCGCCGAGCAGCAGCCAGCCGAGCCGCCGGCGCGGCGGCAGGTTCAGGGCGCGGACGGTGCAGCGGAGGCCGAGCGCGGCGCCGAGGCAGGCGACCACATAGGAGAGGACAGGGTTGATCCAGCCGTAGTGGAAGCCGTCGATGGGTGCGGTATGGGTGTGCATGGAGGTACCTGAGCTGACGTGTGGTTGATGGACGGGAACGGGAGCGGTCCGCGCCGGGACGAGGGGCGGCGCGGTCCTTCCGGTTCCAGGGGTACACGATGGACCGGAACGCCCGGGGAAGGACGGCTGAAGGGGAGCGGTCCACCGGTCGGCGGCGCCCAGGTATCGGGCCGCACCCGCCCCGGTCGGTGTACCGTCACATCGCTCCTCGAAGGCCCGCGTTCGGCGACCCCTGCCGCCCGCCCGGTGTCGAAGGCCGCGGGCGCCGTGGCAGAGGTGTCGGCAGAACCTCCGCCGGCCTCACGTGTGGCTCCATGCTAACGACCCCCGCGAGTCAAGGACCGGGCGGGGGTTGTCGGGGGGATGTTTCGTGAAGGTTGGAGGGAGTGGCGGTCCCTCGGCGCGTGGGCCGGTGCGGAACGGACGCCGGGCGCGGCGAGGGGGGTGGGGCCGTCCCCGGCCCCGGCCGCACACCGGCCGGGGCGGGCCCGCCGCTACCGGTCCTGCCGCCGCCGCGTCACCTCCGCGACCAGGGCGGTGATGTGGGCGCGGGTGACGCCGAGGCCGAAGCCGGTGAACTTCAGCAGGGGCACCTGGTGGGCGGCGGCCAGGAGGCGTGCGTCGCTCTCGGCCAGGGTGGAGGCGAACGGGAGGTCGGCCAGGTGCTCGGCGAGGACGGCGGAGCCGATCGGGTGCGCGAGCCACTCGCCCAGGCTGGAGTGCGGGGTCAGCGGGTCGAGGACGCCGTCGCCGGGCGTCCGCAGCCAGGTGCGCAGGCGGATGTCGCGGGAGGAGGCGCCGACCTCGACGGTGAAGGTGCCGGGGTCCACGCGCCAGTCGCCGCGGGCCGTCGACCAGCGGGCCAGGTCGCGGGCGGTGAGCCGGAACTCGGCGCGGCCCGAAGCGCCGGGCTCCAGGCGGAGCTTGGCGAATCCGCGCAGTTCGTGGCGGGGCCGGGTGGGCTGCGGCTCGTCGACGGCGAGGTAGAGCTGGACGATCTCGGCGCCGGCGCGGGATCCGGTGTTGGTGACGGTGACGCGGGCCGTCCAGGCGTTCTCGCCGGTCCGCTCCACCTCCAGGTCGTCGTAGTCGAAGGTCGTGTAGCTCAGCCCGTGGCCGAAGGGGTAGGCGACCGGGAGGTTCATGGTGTCGTAGTGGCGGTAGCCGACGTAGCGGCCCTCGCCGTACAGGCTGTGCCCGTCCTGGCCGGGGAAGTGCGGGTGGCAGGGGGTGTCCTGGAGCCGGAGCGGGATGGACTCGGTGAGCTTGCCGGACGGGCTGTGCGCGCCGAACAGCAGGTCGGCGAGGGCGCTGCCGCCGGCCTGGCCGCCGAGCCAGGCCTCCAGGACGGCCGTCGCGTCGTCCTGCCACTCGGCGACGGACACCACCGACCCGTTGGCCAGCACGACCGCGACCCGGGGGCAGACGGCGGCCACGTGCCGCAGCAGCTCCAACTGCTCGGCGGGCAGCCGGATGTGGGTGCGGTCGAGGCCCTCGGTCTCGGCGGTGTCGGGCAGGCCGAGGAAGAGCAGCACGGTGTCGGACCCGGCGGCGAGGGCGACCGCCTCCGTGGCGAGGACGGCGTCGGGGGCGCCGTCCAGGGTGAAGCCGGGGGCGAAGGCGAGCGCGAGGTCGGGGCCGGCCTGGGCCCGGAGCGCGTCCCAGGCGGTGTCGACCCGGGTCGGGGTGACCCGGGAGCTGCCGTGGCCCTGGTAGCGGGGGGTGCGGGCGAACTCGCCGATCACCGCGACCCGCCGGCGGGCCTGCGGGTCGAGCGGCAGCAGTCCGCCGTCGTTCTTGAGCAGCACGGCGCCGTCGCGGGCGGCCTCGCGGGCCAGTTCGTGGTGGGCGTCGGCGTTCCAGGCGGCCGGCCGCTCGGCCCGGTCCACCCGGTCGCGCAGCCGCAGCACGCGTTCGGCGGCGGTGGCGACGGCGGACGCCTCCAGCCGGCCCTCCTCGACGGCGGTGACGATCTCCTCGTCGGTGCCGGTCGGCGGCATCTCCAGGTCGAGCCCGGCGGCCAGGGCGGCGACCCGGTCGTTGACGGCGCCCCAGTCCGACATCACCAGGCCGTCGAAGCCCCACTCCTCGCGCAGGATCCGGGTGAGCAGCCCGCGGTCCTGGCTGGCGTGCACGCCGTTGATCCGGTTGTAGGAGCACATCACGGTGTACGGCGCCGCCTCGCGCACGATGTGCTCGAAGGCGGGCAGGTACAGCTCGCGCAGCGTCCGCTCGTCGACGTCCGCGCTGACCCGCATCCGCTCGGTCTCCTGGTTGTTGACGGCGAAGTGCTTGACGCAGGCGCCGATCCCGAGGGACTGGATGCCGGTGACGACGGCGGCCCCCATCCGTCCGCTGACGTGCGGGTCCTCGGAGAAGTACTCGAAGTTGCGGCCGCAGAGCGGGCTGCGCTTGATGTTGACGCCGGGGCCGAGGACCACGTCCACGCCGAAGACGGACGCCTCCCGGGCGAGGGCCGCGCCGACCCGGTGGGCCAGATCGGTGTCCCAGCTGGAGCCGAGGGTGACGGCGGGCGGGTAGCAGGTGGCGGGCAGGCTGGTGCCGAGGAAGGAGACGCCGGGGCCGTCCTCGGCGGGGCGGCGGATGCCGTGCGGGCCGTCGGAGACGGTGAGCGCGCGGACCGTGTCGCGCACCGCGGTGGTGGTCCACGAGGTCGCGCCGGAGGTGAGCGAGGCCTGCTCGGCGAGGCTCAGTTCGGAAACCCGGTCGGAGGTCATGTGGTCCTGCTCTCTCTGCGCTGTGGGTGGGGTCAAGGGGGCCGCCGGCGGGTCGGCGGGCCGCGGGCCGGTCAGCGGACGCGACGAACGGGCAGCACGGCCAGGCCGCCGCCGGCGGTGACGGCGATGGCGAGGACGAACAGGGCGGAGTACCCGAACGCGGGGACGACCGCTCCGGCGATGATCGGCGCCAGCACCTGCGGAGCGGTGTTGGCGATGTTGAGGAAGCCGAGGTCCTTGGCACGGCTGTGGTGGTCGGGCAGGACCTCGGCGACGATCGCCTGGTCGACGGCGATGAGGCAGCCGAAGCCGAGTGAGGCCAGCACGGTGAAGAACAGGAAGGACCACAGCGCGGGCGCCACGGTGAGCGGGACGAGCCCGGCGGCGGCGATCACCGCGGCCGCCACGACGAAGGGCTTGCGGCGGCCCACCCGGTCCGACAGCGGCCCGGAGATCGCCACGGACACCCCGGCGAACACCGCGATGATCAGCCCGCCGAGGGTGACGACGGTGCCGGCGTCCCCGGTGGACATTCCCAAGTGGTCGGTGAGGATGAACAGTTGGTAGACCAGCACCAGGTGGATGCCGAGCATCGCGAGAAGCCGGCTGACCAGCGCCCAGAAGTAGTCGGCGTCCCGGGGCGGCAGCAGCGAGCGCAGCAGGCCGCCGTGGGGCGGGGCGGCGGGGGCGGCGTCCAGGGCCGGGCGGTCGGGGGCGAACCGGACGAAGGCCAGCGCGCCGAGCACGGCGAGCCACGGCAGCCAGCGCAGCCCCTGGTCGGGGTGGGTGACCAGGAGGCCGCCCGCCACCGCGCCCAGCCCCTGGCCGAGCAGCTGGCCCAGGCCCGCCCAGGAGGAGGCCCGGCCGAGCCGCTCGGTGGGGACCCGGTCCGGCAGCACCGCGTAGAGCGCGGCGAGCATGGCGTTGAGGCCGGTCTGGAAGCAGATGGTGAGCGTCAGCAGGACGGCGAAGCTCTCGGTGCCGGACATCGCGGCGACCGACAGCGCGTAGGCGAGCGCGCCGGCCAGGATCCACGGATTGCGCCGGCCCCAGCGGGAGCGGGTGCGGTCGGAGAGGAAGCCGAAGGCGACCACGGCGACGGTGGAGGTGAAGGCGCCGGCCGCCGCGGCGGTGCTGTAGTGCGTGAGCTTGGTGTCCGGATCGATGCGCTCGAACAGCGCCTGGAGCAGGGTCCAGCCCGCGGTGACCGGCAGCATCCAGCCGAGGTGGGCGGCGCCCAGCAGCGGGCCGAGGCGCCGTGCGGGCCCGGGGGGTCCCGGCGGCGGGGCCGTCGGGACCGCCGGGCGGAAGCGGGTGGGGGTGGTGCTCAAGACGGCTCCTTTGCCGTGCAGGTCGGGGGTGCCGTCACCATAGCCATGAAAACTTAGACACTCAAGGTTTTCATCCTCGCAGCTCCGCCCCGGCCTCGTAGAATCCGTTCATGACCAAGCCCAGGGGCCCCTACGCCAAGACCTCCTCGAAGCGGCAGCAGATCATCGAGGCCGCGCTCGCCGCCTACGCCGAGGCGGGCAGCCGCAAGGTGTCGGTGCGCGACATCGCCCAGCGGGTCGGGATGACCGATGCCGGGGTGCTGCACCACTTCGGCGGCCGGGAGGCCCTGCTCACCGCCGTCCTCGCCGCCCGCGACGCCGCCGCCGAGGAGCGGTTCGGGGCGTTCGAGGACCGGAGCGCGGACGACTCCCTGCGCGTGCTGGCCGCCAACGCGTCCACCCCCGGGCTGGTCAAGCTCTTCGTGGACCTCGCCGCGGCCGCCGCCGAGCCGGACCATCCTGCCCACGACTACTTCGGCGAGCGCTACGACCGCTACCGCGGGCGCCTGGCCGAGCAGCTCATCGAGCGGGCCGCCGCCGAGTCGGAAGCCGCCGAGCCGGCCGCCGCGGCGTCGGAAGCCGCCGAGCCGGGGGCCGTGGACGAGGAGCGCGCGGCCGAGGCCGCCTGGGCGGCCCGGGTCCTGATCGCCGCGACCGACGGGCTCCAGCTCCAGTGGCTGCTCGACCCCGGGATCGACATGGCCGGCGACATCCGCCGCCTCGCCGACGTCCTGCTGGACGCCCTGGCGGGACGGGGCCGCCCGGTCAGCTGACCGGGCCCGTACCTGGGCCCGTACCCGTACCCGGGCCTGGCCCCGTACCCGCACCCGGACCGCTCAGCAGCGCCTTCCAGCCCCGCCGGACCAGGCCCGGCACGTCCACCGACGGGTCGTTCAGCCCCTGCAACTGCGCCCCCTCGACGAGCGCCAGGAACGCGGCGGCCGTGAAGTCCGGGTCCAGCCCCGGGCCCACCGAGCCGTCCGCCCGCCGTGCCTCCAGGTGGCCGCGCACCGCCGAGCGGAACCGCTCGAACCGCTCCCGGAAGTACGGGTGCGCGGGGTGCCCCGGGTCCACCGAGGACGCCGCGAGGTGGACGTACAGCCGCACCCGCGCCGGGTTCGCCGCGTTGGCCTCCATGACCCGCGCCATGAACTCGCCGGGATCGCCGGCCCCGGCCAGCGCGTCCCAGCGCAGCGCCGCCAGCTCGTCGTTGTCACGCAGGACCTCGGTGAGCAGCTCGTCCTTGGACGCGAAGTGGTGCATCAGCCCGGTCAGGCTGATCCCGCTCTCCTTGGCGATGGCGCGCAGCGACGTGCCCCGCTCGCCCTCGCGGGCGAACACCTCGAAGGCCGCCGCCAGGGCGCGTTCACGCTGCGCCCGTCCCTTGGGCGTGGAGCTGCGGTTGGCCACGGGGGGAGTTTATGCGACCCGCCGCGGGTCTCTCCGGGGCGAACCCTTGTCGGCAAAAACCGAACGCTGTACTGTTTCGGTCACCTCCCACCCGAAGCGAAACCAGGGCGTCGACGCGCCCGGCCGGCCGCCGAATCCGCGACAGCGCGCCACAGCCGGCCCCCTTCGGCAGTCCGACCCCTCACCACCCCTCACCACCCCCCCGCGGCCGCCGGCCGGACCGGCGCCCACCGCCCCGCGCTCCCTGCGGGCCCGTGACGGCACTTCCCCGAGGACACCCCATGGACACTGACGTCATCATCGTCGGAGCCGGCCTGGCCGGACTCACCGCCGCCCACGAACTCACCTCCCGGGGACGCAAGGTGATCCTCGTCGACCAGGAGAACGCCGCCAACCTCGGCGGCCAGGCCTGGTGGTCCTTCGGCGGCCTTTTCCTGGTCGACTCGCCCGAGCAGCGCCGGATGCGCGTCAAGGACTCCTTCGACCTCGCCTGGAGCGACTGGCAGGGCAGCGCCCGGTTCGACCGCCACGACGACGAGGACCGCTGGGCGGTGCGCTGGGCCCGGGCCTACGTCGAGTTCGCCGCGGGGGAGAAGCGTTCCTGGCTGGCCGGGCACGGGCTGCGCTTCCTGCCCACGGTCGGCTGGGCCGAGCGCGGCGACCTGCGCGCCGACGGCCACGGCAACTCGGTCCCGCGCTTCCACGTCGCCTGGGGCACCGGCACCGGTGTGGTCGCGCCGTTCGCCCGCTCCGCCCGGCAGGCCGCCGCCAACGGCCTGCTGGCCTTCCGCCACCGCCACCGGGTCGACGAACTCGTGGTCACCGACGGCGTGGTGACCGGCGTGCGCGGCCGGGTCCTGGCCCCGGACGACTCGGTGCGCGGTGCGGCCTCCAACCGCGAGGAGACCGGCGACTTCGAACTGACCGCCCAGGCCGTGGTGGTGGCCGCCGGCGGCATCGGCGCCAACCACGACCTGGTCCGCGCCCACTGGCCGGCCCGCCTCGGCACCCCGCCCGGGCACATGGTCACCGGCGTCCCCGCCCACGTCGACGGGCGGATGCTCGGCATCACCGCGGACGCCGGGGCGCGGCTGGTCAACAGCGACCGGATGTGGCACTACACCGAGGGCCTGCACAACTGGGACCCGATCTGGCCCGGCCACGGCATCCGGATCCTGCCCGGCCCCTCCTCGATGTGGTTCGACGCCCTCGGCCGCCGGCTGCCCGAGCCCTGCCTGCCCGGCTACGACACCCTGGGCACTCTGCGCCACCTGCGCACCGACCCCGAACTGGCCGGGCACGACCACTCCTGGTTCGTGCTCACCCAGAAGATCATCGAGAAGGAGTTCGCGCTCTCCGGCTCCGAGCAGAACCCCGACATCACCGCCGGCGACCGCAAGGCCTTCGTGCGCGAGCGGCTGCTCGGCAAGGGTGCGCCCGCGCCGGTCGAGGCGTTCAAGCGGCACGGCGCGGACTTCGTGGTCGCCGCGACGCTGGAGGAACTGGTCGCCGGGATGAACGCGCTGACCGACGCCCCACTGCTGGACGCGGCCCGGATGCGCGGCCAGATCGAGTCCCGGGACCGCCAGTTGTCCAACCCCTACAGCAAGGACGCCCAGGTGCAGGGCCTGCGCAACTCCCGCCGCTACCTGGGCGACCGCCTCGGGCGCACCGCCGCCCCGCACCGGCTGCTCGACCCGGCGGCCGGCCCGCTGATCGGCGTCAAGCTGCACGTGCTGACCCGCAAGACGCTCGGCGGCATCCAGACCGACCTCTCCTCCCGCGCGCTCGGCGCCGACGGCACACCGGTGCCGGGACTCTACGCGGCGGGCGAGGCCGCCGGGTTCGGCGGCGGCGGAGTGCACGGCTACAACGCGCTGGAGGGGACGTTCCTCGGCGGCTGCCTGTTCTCCGGGCGCGCGGCCGGCCGCGCGGCGGCGGAGGCCACGGCCTGACCGGCGGGCCGAGGGGAGGGCGGGGTTTCGGTCACCGAAGGGTGTGTTTTGGGACGGCCGCGACGGGTCGCGCGGGTGTTCCCGGGAGCGGGTTGCCCGGACTGGTGATCGATGGTTTCCTCGGTCCTCGTGACCTCGCCGGTACCACGCGTCGCATACCGAACTGATGCGACATCAGTTTATGGCGATACGTCAGAAGAGTCATCCGGAGCGGGACTTGAATGGATCGATGGCGATCCGTCGGAACTGCTGACCGGCCCCGTCGAGGGCCCGGCGGCGGGCGTCCCGGTGGTGGTGGACGAGCGGGACCGGTGCTTCTTCGACCACCCGCTCGACCACGTACCGGGGATGGTGCTGGTGGCGGCGGTCCTCGACCTGCTCCGGGCGCGGGCACCGCGACAGGCGGCCGACGGCCGGCTGTGGCTGTCGCTGACCTTCGACCGGATGTGCGAGCTGGGCCCGCCGGTGTGGCTGCACAGCGAACCCGCCGCGTCCGACGACGGCCCGGCCTGGCGGTTGCTGGCCGTGCAGGACGGCGTGACCGTCTGCCGGGCCTCGGCCGGCCTCGGCGGCGGCGCCGGCCCGACCGTGCCGCCCGCCGCCGCCCGGGTGGTGCCGCCCGCCGCCGCCCGCGAACGGCAGGCGGCGCCCGCCGACCCTGCCCTGGTCCACCGTCATCTGCCGGAGAACGTCATGGTCGGCGAAGCGGTGCGGACCGAGCGGGCGGCCGTACTGGTGCCGCCGCCGGGGCACCGGCTCGCGGGCGCGGGGACGCACACCCCGGCCGCGCTGATCGAGTCGGCCCGGCAGTTGGCGACGATGCTCGGCCACACGGCCCACGGCCGCGCCGCGGACGCGCAGATGCTCTGGCTGTCGCTGGAGGCGGACCTGCCGACCGGCCTGCCGGCGGCGGTGCCGCTGGAGCTGTGGTGGGAGTTCACACCGCCGCGCGGCGCACGCGCGGTGTACCGGTTCGCCGTGGTGGAGGCGGCGAGCGGCGAGCGGTTCGGACGGATCGAGATCGGCGTCCACACCCTCAGCCGCGCCGGATACCTGAAGCGGAGGGCGGCCGGATGAGTACGGTGGAACCGGCGGCGGCCCCGGGAGCAGGCCGTTCATCAGCCTATTCACCCTCCGGAGTGCGCTCCACCCCTCCCCGGACCCGCCGGGCGACTATCATCAAGATGTTGTGACCAGTCGTCAGAACGCTGAAAGAACAACCGATCTCACCGAGGAGTCGGCCGCGGTGGTGATCCTCGGCGCGGGCCCGGCCGGCCTCGTCCTCGGCAACCTCCTGCACCGGGCGGGCGTCGACTGCGTCGTCCTCGAACGCGCCGACCGCGCGCACCTCCACGCCCGCGCCCGGGCCGGCTTCCTCGCCCGGAACACCGTGCGCGTGCTGGACCGGCACGGCCTCGCCGACGGCCTGCACCGCCACGGGAAGCCCCACACCACCTGCGAGTTCCGCACCGGCGACGGCCGCTTCCGGCTCGACTACGCGCACCTCGGGCGCGGCGAGTCCCACACCGTCTACCCGCAGCAGGACCTGGTCGCCGACCTGCTCGCCTCCTACCTGGACGCCGGCGGCCGGCTGCACTTCGGCACCGAGGCCCACCGGGTGCTCGGCACCGACGGAGACCGCCCCACCGTCGAGGCGAGCGGGCCGGACGGCCGCCCGATCCGCTGGCGGGCCCGCTACGTCGCCGGCTGCGACGGCCGCCACGGCGCCGCCCGCCGCTCACTGCCACCCGGCGCCGTCGTCCACCACCACGACCACGGCCTGTCCTGGCTCGGCCTGCTCGCCGAGGCACCGCCCAGCCTGGACGCCGTCGGCTACGCCGTGCACCGGCGCGGCTTCGCCGGCCACATGGCCCGCACCGACCGGATCACCCGCTACTACCTGCAGTGCGAGCGCGGCACCCTGCCCGAAGCGTGGAGCGAGGACCACATCTGGCACGAGCTGGAGGTGCGGATGCGCGCCGCCGAACACGGCCCGCTGCACCGGGGGAGGATCGTCCAGCGCGCCGTCGTCGACCTGGAGTGCGACGTCGTCGAACCGCTGCGCCACGGCGCGCTGCTGCTCGCCGGCGACGCCGCGAGCCTGATCACCCCCTCCGCCGCCAAGGGCGCCAACCTCGCGGTGCTGGAGGCGGAACTGCTGGCCGCCGCCCTCGTCGACGACCTCGCCCACGGCGACGGCCGCGCCCTGGCCGGTTACTCCGACCGCTGCCTGGAGTACATCTGGCGGGCCCAGGAGTTCTCGCACTGGATGGTCCGGCTGCTGCACGCCGTGCCCACCCCGCACGGCGGCCCGTCCTCCTTCGACGAGGGACTGCGCCGCGCCCGCCTGACGGCCCTGCGCACCTCGCGCGCCCAGCAGGACTGGTTCGCCGAGAACTACGTCGGCCTCTGAACACCCCCCCGAGCACCGTCTCCCGCACCAAGGACGCACCACGATGACCACCGAGGACGACACGTCCCGCCTCCGCGCGACGGCCGACTTCGTCCGCCGCCACGACACCGCCACCCTGCTCCCGCTCCTCCTGCCCGGCCTCGACGACACCCGCCTGCGCACGCTCACCCGCCACCTGCGCTTCCTGCACGCCGCGGTGCTGGTCTTCCCGCCCGACACCCGGACCCTGCTCGCCGACCTGGCCGCCTGCGGCCTGGCCGCCGACACCCCGCCAGGCCCCAGCACCGTCGTCCGCCGCCGGCTGGCCGAGCGCCACCGCCGCGAGGCGGCCACGCTCGACGTCACCATCCGGCGCCCCGCGGTCCCCGGCGCCGGCCCCGAGCCCCGCACCGTCGAGGTGTTCGCACTGACCGTGCCGCCCGGCTCCGACCTGCGACCGCTCGCCGACCACGAACGCGCCCACCAGCACGAGGCCCACCTCGCCTTCGAGGTCCTCCGCCCCGAACCGCTCCTCCTGCGCGGCCTGTGCGCCCTGCTCGCCGAGCACGGCGCCACCCCCGACGGCGGCGGCCACAACCCCCACGAGAACGGCACCGTCCTCTACTTCACCGCGCCCCCCGCCGCCCGGGCCGGCTACCGCCGCCTGGAGCTGTACGCACCGGGGGACCACCCCGACGCCCTCGCCGCCCACCTGGCCGCCTCCACGGCCCGCCCGCCGGCCGAGACCCTGCTGCGCCTGCTGACCGGGGCCTGGACCACCCAGGCCCTGGCGGCCTTCGCCCGGCTGCGCCTGCCCGAGGCCCTGGCCGACGCCGGGGCCGTCCCCACCGCCACCCTCGCCGCCCGCACCGGCACCCACCCCCGCGCCCTGGCCACGCTGCTGCGCTACCTCGCGATGCTCGGCGTCGTCGCGCCCGAGGGCGACGGCCACCGCCTCACCGCCGCCGGCGCCCTGCTGCGCGAGGACGCCGAAGGCTCGATGCGCCCGCTGGCCCTGCTCTACGGCGGCCCGTTCTACCGCTCGTTCGGCGGACTCGACCACACCGTCCGCACCGGTGAGCCCGCCTTCGACCACCTGTTCGGCGAGAACCACTTCGACCACTTCGTCCGCGACCCCGCCCTCGCCGACCTCTTCGACCGCTCCATGGCGGCGAGCGCCCGGATGTTCGACCCCGTCCCCGACCACCCCGCCCTCACCGCCGCGGCCCGCTCCCCGGCCGGCGCCACCGTCGTCGACGTCGCCGGCGGCAACGGCGAACTCCTCGCCCGCGTCCTCACCGCCCACCCCCGCCTGCGCGGCGTCCTGCTGGAACGCCCGCACGCCGTCGAGGCCGCCCGTGCCACCCTGGCGGCGGCGGGCTGCGCCGACCGCTGCGAGTTCCGCGCGGGCGACTTCGCCGACGTCCCCGGGGGCGGCGACGTCTACCTGCTCTCCCGGGTGCTGCACGACTGGGACGACGAACGCTGCCGCGCGATCCTGCGCCACTGCGCCCGCGCGATGCCCGCCCACGCCGACCTGCTCGTCATCGAACGCCTGCTGCCCGCCGACGGCTCGCCCTCCCTGGCAACCGCCTGGGACCTCCACATGATGTGCAACGTCGGCGGCCGCGAACGCCGCGCCGACCACTACGCCGCCCTCCTCGCCGCCGCCGGCCTCGGTCTCCTCGGCCACACCCCGCTCCCGCTCGACGCCGCCCTCCTGCACGCCCGCAGGGCCGCCGCGCCGCGCGAGAGCGCAGGTCAACAGGGGGGTGGTGGCGGAGTGAACGCCGGGTGACCAGGACAATGGTCCGGACAGTTCCCCGGTAGTACAGAGAAAGCGAACCCCCACATGGATCTCGGCGTGCGCTGGAAGCTGCACGGTGACGGGCGGACGCCCGCACCGGGAGCGGTCGTCCGCCCCGACGAACGGCTCTCCTGGCCCCGGACGGCGGGGCTCGGCGCCCAGCACGTGGTGGCCATGTTCGGCGCGAGCTTCGTGGCGCCGGTGCTGATGGGGCTCGACCCCAACCTGGCGATCATGATGTCCGGCGTCGCGACCGTCATCTTCCTGCTCGCGACCCGCGGCCGGGTGCCCAGCTACCTCGGCTGCTCGCTCTCCTTCGTCGGCGTGGCCGCGGTGATCCGCGCCCAGGGCGGCACCAGCGCGACGGTCACCGGCGCCGTGTTCGTGGTGGGCGTGGCGCTGTTCCTGGTGGGCGTGGCGGTCCAGCGGTTCGGGGCGCGGATCATCCACGCCGCGATGCCGCCGATCGTCACCGGCGCCGTCGTCATGCTGATCGGCTTCAACCTCGCACCGGTCACCGCCTCCACCTACTGGCCGCAGGACCAGTGGACGGCGCTGCTGGTGATGCTGTTCACCGGCCTGGCCGTGGTCTGCCTGCGCGGCTTCTGGTCGCGGGTGGCGATCTTCCTCGGCCTGCTCTTCGGCTACGGCATCTCCTGGCTGTTCGACCGGGTCTTCGGGAAGATCCACTCGGTGGACGGGAGCGGACAGGCCACCGACCACTGGCGCCTGGACCTGTCGGGCGTCGGCCAGGCGGACTGGATCGGCCTGCCCGACTTCCACGGCCCCTCCTTCCAGTGGTCCGCGATCCTGGTCGCGCTGCCCGTGGTGATCGCACTGGTCGCCGAGAACGCCGGGCACGTCAAGGCCGTCGGCGAGATGACCGGCGACAACCTGGACGACAAGCTCGGCACCGCGATCTCGGCGGACGGCGTCGGCTCCATGCTGTCCACCGCGCTCGGCGGCCCGCCGAACACCACCTACTCCGAGAACATCGGCGTCATGGCCGCCACCCGGGTCTACTCCACCGCCGCCTACTGGGCCGCGGCCTGCTTCGCGCTGCTGTTCGGCATCTGCCCGAAGTTCGGCGCCGTCGTCGCGGCGGTCCCCGGCGGTGTGCTCGGCGGCATCACCGTCATCCTGTACGGCATGATCGGCCTGCTCGGCGCGCAGATCTGGACCAGGTCCGGGGTGGACCTGCGCAACCCGCTGAACCTGGTGCCGGCCGCCGCGGGCATCATCATCGGCATCGGCAACGTCACCCTGAAATTCAGCGACACCTTCAGCCTCAGCGGCATCGCGCTCGGCACTCTGGTCGTCATCACCGGCTACCACGTGCTGCGGGCGCTGGCCCCCGCGCACCTCAAGACGCAGGAGCCGCTGCTCGACGAGGGCACCTCCTCCTACGACGCCGACTCCGGGGAGAACCACTAGCCGCGAGAGGACCCCGGTGATGCCGACGGCCGGAGAGGTGCCCGAAAGGGCCCTCTCCGGCCGTTCCGCTTGGCCCGGCCGGACGCCGGGTGGTCGAATCACCTCCTACGTCCGTCGCGGCCACTCGATCCCGGGGAGAACCATGTTCCTTCCGACCCGCCACCGCAGGACCACCATCGGCCTCGTCGCCGCCACCGCGCTCGCACTCACCTGCGGCTGGGCCACCGCGGGAAGCTCCGCCGCCGAGGCCGGCAAGGTGCTGTGGACCCCGAGCACCGCCAAGGGCCCCTCCTCCTTCACCGCCGTCCAGTGCGCCGCGGGCGACTTCAAGGTCGTCACCGACCCCGCCAAGGGCAGCGTGTGGCGGGCCTTCCAGGCCGCCGGCGAGGAGCGCTGCGAGACGCTGAGCCCCGACCTCAAGGAGGGCGACACCTTCTACCTCGGCTGGTCGTCCAAGGTCGACATCAAGGACACCAACAGCCGCTACGTCTTCCAGCTGAAGTGCTCGCCGAGCACCGGCACGGCCAACCACCCGATCGAGATCGACGCGACGACCGGGCGCATCCGCCTCCAGGAGTGGGACACCGACCACGTCGCGCACACCCTGTGGACCGCGCCGACCGCCAACAACCAGTGGCACTCCTACGCGCTGAAGATCCGTCTGGGCCGCACCGACGGCACCATCGACTTCTGGTTCGACGGCGTCAAGCAGACCTTCACCACCGGCTCCGGCACCTTCACCGGCACCACCTGGGACGGCACCCGCAACTACCTCAAGTGGGGCTCCTACCACCTCTCCACCGGCGACGCCTCGAACACCTTCACCAGCCCGGTCATGGCGACCACGCTGGAAGCGGCCACCGCCGGCTCCTGAGGCGGTCACCGCCCCCCGAGGCGCTCCGGGCCGTACGCTACGGGCCATGACGCACACACCTGCGATACGACGGCCAGGGCTGGCCGAGCACCTGCGTGACAAGGGCGCGGCCATGCGCGACGCCGCCCGGCGGCGGCCGGACGGCGCGGACTGGGAGGAGGAGGTCGGCGCGGTCTGCGTGGCCGACGACGCGACCGGGGTCCGCAAGGTTCGGATGGGGGACTGGTCCCTCATCGGCGACGGCGGGCCCGACATCGGCGGATTCGGTCTCGGCCCGTCCTCGCCGGAGCTGTTCTGCGCGGTGGTCAGCACCTGCCTGACCCACACGATCCTGTGCGTCGCGGCGCTGGCGGACGTCCCCCTGGACCGGGTCGAGGTCCGGGTCAACGCCCGCAACAACGACGCCCGCTTCTTCGGCGTGCCGACCGAGGCGCCGGCCGTGCCCTACGACCTGACGGCGGAGGTCGAGCTGCGGGGACCGGCCGAGCCGCGGGCGCTGGCGGAGCTGCTGGCCACCGCGGACGCCCGCTGCCCGATGCTGCGCCTGGTCCGCGCCGAGCACAGCGTCACCGTCCGCCTCGCCGTGGACGCCCCTGCCGGCCTTCCCGCCGGGGACTGACCCGCCCGGCCGCCGCCCTGTTCCCCGGGCAGCCCGGGTGCCGTAGCGTGCCGGACATGGCGAACTCGTCCTCCCGGCACGACGTCGTGATCGTCGGCGGCGGCCACAACGGACTGGTGGCGGCGGCCTACCTGGCACGCGCCGGGTACCGGGTGCTGCTCCTCGAACGGCTCCCGAGGCTCGGCGGCGCGGCGGTGTCGGCCCCGGCGTTCACCGGCGTGGACGCCCGGCTGTCGCGCTACTCCTACCTGGTGAGCCTGCTGCCGCGGAAGGTGGTGCGGGAGCTCGGGCTGCGCCTGGAGCTGCGCCGGCGCCGGATCGCCTCCTACACGCCCGCCGTCCGCGACGGCAGGCCCACCGGACTGCTGGTGGACGCCGCCGACGCCGGCCGCACCCGGGAGTCGTTCCGGGCGCTGACCGGCACCGACCGCGAATGGGAGGCCTGGCGGGGCTTTTACGCGATGACCGGGAACGTCGCCGAGCGGGTCTTCCCGACCCTCACCGAACCGCTGCCCGGCCGGGCGGAACTGCGCCGGCGGGTCGGCGACGACGCGGCCTGGAGGGCGCTGTTCGAACGGCCGCTGGGCGAGACCGTCGAACAGGCCTTCGCCGACGACCTGGTGCGCGGCGTGGTCCTCACCGACGCGCTGATCGGCACCTTCACCCACGCCCACGACCCGTCGCTGCGCCAGAACCGCTGCTTCCTCTACCACGTCATCGGCAACGGCACCGGCGACTGGGACGTCCCGGTCGGCGGCATGGGCGCGGTGACCGACGCCCTCGCCGAGGCGGCCCGGGCGGCCGGGGCCGAGCTGCGCACCGGCTGCGAGGTCACCGCCCTCGCCACCGACGGCACCGGCGAGGCCGAGGTGACCTACCGTCACCGGGACGGCGAGGCGGTGGCGGCGGCCCGCCGGGTCCTGGTCAACGCCGCCCCGGCGGTCCTGGCCCGGCTGCTCGGCGAGGACCCCGGGCCCGCCCCCGAGGGCGCCCAGCTGAAGGTCAACATGGTGCTGCGCCGGCTGCCGCGACTGCGGGACCCGGCCGTCGACCCGCGCGAGGCCTTCGCCGGCACCTTCCACATCGCCGAGGGCTACCGGCAGTTGGAGAGCGCCTACACCGAGGCGGCGGCCGGCCGGATCCCCTCGGCGCCGCCGTCGGAGATCTACTGCCACTCGCTCACCGACCCGTCGATCCTGGGGCCGGAGGCCGTCCGCCAGGGGTGGCAGACCCTCACCCTGTTCGGCCTGCACCTGCCCGCCCGGCTGTTCGCCGACCCGGCCGCCAAGGAGCGCGCCCTGGCGGCGAGCCTCGCCCGGCTCGACGCGGTGCTGGCCGAGCCGCTCGCCGACTGCCTGGCCGTCGACGCCGACGGGCGGCCCTGCGTGGAGGCGAAGACCCCGCTCGACCTGGAACGCGAGATGGGCCTGCCGGGAGGCCACATCTTCCACCGCGACCTGGCGTTCCCGTTCACGGAGGACGGAACCGGGCAGCCGCGGGACGCCGCCGCCCGCTGGGGCGTCGCGACGGCGCACCCCGACGTCCTGCTGTGCGGCGCCGGCGCCGTCCGGGGCGGCGGCGTCAGCGGAATCCCGGGCCACAACGCCGCCCGCGCCGTCCTGGAGGACCTCCGCGGGTAGGGGCCGCCGCCGAATCGAAAACGGGCTGTTCGCTCCAGGCTCGCCCGGAACCGCCGAGGTTGAACGCCCGCGGGCGACGGGGCAATATCCCACGCCATGACAGCCCTCCGGAGGACCGCCAAGTCCTGCCTGACAAAGTCGAGTTCACCCACCCCCACCCCCGCCCCCGGTGCCGACGAGGCCGAAACAGCCGACGGCTCCGACCGCCCCGAAGCCCCCGACGGCGCCGACGACTCCGACGACTCCGTGATGATGGAGTGGCAGCCCCCGGGCAGCGACGCGGAGATCATCGACGGCACCAAGACCACCCTGCGGGCCACCGCCCGCGCCCTGCCCCGGCTCCTCGCCCTCGCGCTGCGCCTCGGCCGGCAGGCCGACCGCCCCGCCCTGGCCGCCCTCCTCGCCTGCGCCGCGGCCTCCGCCGTCGCCCAGGGCTTCGGCCTGCTGGCCACCACCGGCATGATCACCCAGCTGGTCGCCGGCACCGGCTCCATCGCCGACCGCCTGGCCCGCTCGGTCCCGTCCGTGGCGTTCCTCGCCGCCATGTCCGCGACCGCCGCTCTGCTGCGCATCACCAGCGAGTGGGCCGCCGAGCGGATCGGGCCGAAGGTCGCCCGGGCCGCCGAGCTGGAACTGATCGACGCCGCGACCCGCGCCGAACTCGTCGCCTACGACAACCCCAGCTTCCAGGCCGCCTGGGACGCCGGCGACCGCGGCGCGGGCGCAACCCGGGACCTGCTCTCCCAGGCCCGCGACGTGATCGGCTACACCGCCAACCTCGCCGCCGGCGGGATCGTGATCGCCACGATCCACCCCGTGCTGCTCCCGCTGCTCGTCCTCGCGGTCATCCCGCAGGCCCTGGCCCGCACGGCCGCCGCCAACGCCTTCTACCGGGCGATGATGTCCACCTTCGGCGCGACCCGCGCGGCCAATGTGCTGCGCTGGTTCCTCTGCGACCGCCGACTCGCCGCGGAGGTCCGCTCCAGCACCATCGCGCCGTTCCTGCTGCGGATCCACCGCAGGGCCGTCGCCAAGGTCACCGAGGCGAGTGACACGGCCGCCCGCCGCAGCGCCGTGCTCGGCCTGTACGGGGCGGCGGCCTCCGGTGTGGGGGCGTGCCTGGTCTGGGGCGGCCTCGCCTGGCTCCTCGCGGACGGCCGCGTCACCCTGGCCTCGGCCGGCACGGCGGTGATCGCGCTGCGCGCCGCCGCCTCGGACCTGCACGTCGCCGCCAACTACAGCGCCGCCGTGCACCGCACCGGTCTGTACGTCGGCGACTGGCAGAAGTTCATCGCGATGGCCCGGGCCCAGCGGCTGGACCGGGGAACCCTCGCCCCGCCGGCCGGGGCGGCGGTGATCGAGGCGCGCGGCGTCACCTTCAGCTACCCGGGATCGGAGCGGGCCGCCCTCAAGGGGGTGGACTTCCGGGTCGGCCGGGGCGAGATCGTCGCCGTGGTCGGGGTCAACGGGGCGGCGAAGTCGACGCTGATGAAGCTGCTGTGCGGCCTCACCCTGCCCGACAGCGGCACGGTGACCTGGGACGGCGTCGCCACCCGCGATCTCGACCCGGACCTGTTGTGGCGCCAGACGGCGCTGGTCCAGCAGGACTTCGCGCACTGGCCGCTCACCGCGCGGCAGAACATCACCCTCGGCCAGCCGGACGGGGCGGGCGACGCCGCCGTGCTGGAGGCGGCCGCGGCCACCGGCGCGGACGAGGTGATCGCCGAGCTGGCGCACGGCCTGGACACCCTGCTGGCCAAGGAGTTCTGGGGCGGCGCCGAGATCAGCGAGGGGCAGTGGCAGCGGGTGGTGACCGCGGCGGCCTTCCACCGGGCGAGGTCCGGCACCCTGCTGATCCTCGACGAGCCGACCAGCGCGATGGACCCGCGGGCCGAGCACCGGATCTTCACCGGTCTCGCGGAGGTCGCCAGGGACTGCGCGACGGTGCTGGTCACCCACAACCTGGAGAACACCAGGGTGGCGCACCGCATCGTGGTGCTCGACCACGGCCGGGTGATCCAGGAGGGGACGTTCGAGCGGCTGGCCGCCGAACCGGGGATGTTCGCCGACCTGCGGGCACTGCAGCACGACCGGGCCCCGACCGTGCCCGCGCAACGGTCGGACACCGCCCGCCCGTAGGGTCCGTGCGGCCGGCCCGGTGGAGTCCTGGCCGGCCGCCCGGGCGGGGGTCAGGCGTGCAGCTGGGCGGCGAGCTTCTCGGCCAGCGCGCGCAGGGGCTCCCCGGTGAGCGCCGCGTCCGCGCCCGGTGCCTCGGTGCCCTGGCTGACCAGCAGCGCGAGGTCGCCCTTGTCCGCGACCTCGACCCGGGCGATGGCCACCGACCCTCGGCCGGGGGCGGTCTTCGCCTGCCCCGGGGCGGGCTGCTCCGCGGAGGCGGTGACCACCTGTTCGGTCGTGAGGTCGCCGGCCCGCTGGATGTAGGGAAGGACCAGGTTGACCGCGATCCCCTCGGCCGGGGCGGCGACCACGCCGATCTCCACCGGCGTCCGCCCGGCGTTGTAGGAGCACCACACCTGGACGTTCTCGGGCCGCGCGGGCAGCGTCGCCACGGCCGGGGCGGGCGTGATGCCGGCCGGGACCGGCACGGCCTGCTCGGACGGGACGACCTCGGCCCGCACCGGGTGGCCCGCACCACTGTCCGGGGTGACACCGCGCTCGATCCCCACCGCCTTCAGCGCGCCGGCCAGGTCCAGGCCGAACGGGCACGAGGGGTCCGGACCGAGGCCCTGCACCGTCGACTTCAGCCTGGCGAAGGAGAGCGTCCCACCGCCGGACGCGGCGTCCGTCCCGCCGGACGACGAGCAGGCGGCCGTCCCGAGCAGGAGCCCGGCCAGGGCCAGCGGAACGAGCGCGGTCTTGGGGTTGGTTGTCATCCGGTCAGCCTACGGTCCGCGGCACGGCCCCACGCTCGCCCGGGTGTTCGGGGGCGGGGGCGGGGCCGCGGGCCGTGCCGCCGTGGCCGGTGGTTCAGGAGTCCGGCCCTTCCCCCGGGCGGAAGCGGTGGGCGCCGTCCGGGGGCGGGCCGTACCCGTGTGCGGTGGGGGAGAGGTGGCCCGCCTGCTCCCCGGCGCTCCGGCAGGTGCTGCAGGTGTGCCAGTGCGGCCGGGGCTGCGGCCGGTCGGGGTCGTCCGCCCGGTGCGGAGCGAGGGTCATGTCGGAGGTGTCCAGGCCGCACAGGGTGCGGGGGCCGCAGGCGCCCGAGGCCTCCGTGGGGGCGGTGTGCGCGCGGCGCACCGGGATCCCGGGCTCGGCGGGCGTGTGGCCCGGGCCGAGGATCCTGATGTTGGTCGGTGTGTCCGGTTCCAGTACGACGACGATGTCCATTTCCTCAACGTGGCCTCAGGTCCGGTCCGCCGCACCCGCACGCGGGCATCCGGCCCAACCGGCCGGCCCCGGGCACGCGCGGCGCCCGGGGCCGGCCGGCGTGGTCAGAACGCCGAGGTGTACGCGGTGAGGAAACGGGACGCGACCGGGGAGCCGGAGCCGTTGAAGCACAGCGGGTAGAGGTTCACCGTGCCGGCGCTGCGGGCCCAGGGCGCGGCCAGGCCGCAGTAGTCCGGGCCGGGACCGAACGCGGTGACCTGCGCGGTGTCCGCGGGTACGGCGATGTTCGGCAGGTTGACGGTGTAGGGGACGGAGCCGGTGAGCGTGTTCGGCGGGCCGGAGGAGTTGAAGTTGGTGCCGGCCGGCACGCCGCCGTTGAACCACAGGTAGCCGTAGGACTTGGGCGGCAGCGCCGGCCCGTGCACGGCCCGCTTCTCCGAGTAGCTCAGCGTCCAGCGGGTGTCGTAGGGGGCGTTGGCGGCGTTGTAGCAGTTGACCAGGACGGTCTGGCCGCTCGCCGAGGGCACCCAGTCGCCGACCTTGCAGCGCGCGCCGGCGGCCGGGTCGACGGCGGTGACCTCGATGTTCCCGGAGTGGGTGGACTGGCCCAGGCCGGGCAGCCAGACCTTCCAGGAGCCGGTGCCGCCGTAGCCGACCGCGTTGGCGGCGCCGGTCGAGTTGTACTGGGTGATCACCGCGCCGGTGGTGTTCGAGTAGACGTATCCGTAGCCGCCGACGGCGGGCGCCGGCACCCCGCTGCTGGTGGTGTAGAGGACGGTGAACCGGGTGTTCTCGGGGGCGCCGCCGGGCCGGTAGCAGCCCACCGCGACGTCCTGCCCGGTGCCGGCCGTCGCCCAGCCCCTGACCTGGCACCAGCTGCCGGTGCGGCCGACGGCCGTCACATGGGCGATGCCGCCGGGACCGGCGATCAGCGGGAAGTGCACGACGTAGGTCCCGGTGCCGGTCTGGTCCACCCGGACCGGGTTGGTGGCCGGCGTCGGCCAGCTGCCCCACTGGCGGGTGGTGTCGGGCACGTAGCCCGCCGGCGGGGTCGGGTTGTCGAGGTACGCGAAGCCCCAGCGGTCGGGCACGGCGGCGTGCGCCGGGCCGGCCGCCGGGAGGCTGACGCCCAGCAGGGCGGCCAGCACGGCGAGGACGGGCAGCAGGGCGCGGACGGCGCGCAGCGCGCGGTCGGCGGGGACGGGTCTGACCGGTGGTACGGCGGTGCCGACGTGCATGGGCATACCCCTTGGGTGTGAGGAATCACGAACGGCCTGCGCGGTGGTGCCCGTCCTGCGGTTCCGCCGGTGCCCGGGGTGAGCCGGCGGGCGGCGGCCGACGGGTGGCGGCCGGTCCGTCAGGGAGGGGACCGGTTCCGCCCGGCGTCGGCCGGCAGTGACGGGGTCGGGGGTCAGGCCCGACGGCGCTCACATCGTAGGGGCGCGCCGCGCGGCCGCACAGGCCTGCGGTACGCGCCGCCCGGCCCTTCGCGGGGCACCCGGAGGCCGCCCCTCCGGCGGCCTGCCGCCCCGGCTGCCCCGCCCGCCGCCGCACCGGCCCCACCCGCCCCACGGCGCCCGCGCCACCCCGCCGGAGCGCTGACCGGAAACCGCCCTTCCGGCTGTGCGCCCCCCGCGCTCCCGGCGGGTGCCGGGAGCGCGGGGGGCGCTTGGAGGCGGGTGCGTCAGTCGGAGAGGTTGACCGGGCGGTAGGCGTGGTAGCCGTCACCGGACTTCAGGCCGTAGCTGTGCGTGGCGTGCCTGGTGCCGACGTGGCCGGCCTGCTCGTAGGAGGAGTAGGACTTCTTTCCGCTCTCCCACTTGTCGAAGATGACGACATGGCGGTGGTTGGGGTCGTTGCTGTTGGCCTTGATGACCAGGTCGCCCTGGCGCAGCTCGGACATCTTGATCGGCTTGGTCCAGCCGTCGTTCTTCAGCGCGACGGTGTTGGGCCCGGACTTGGGCAGCCTGAGCGCCATCGAGGCGAAGCCGGAGCAGTCCTGGCGGTAGCCGTCCTTCCAGTTCTTGTGCTGGGAGTACGGGACGGGCTTGCCGCCGTTGGCGGTCAGCCACAGCCTGGCGCGGCGGATCTCCTCGGCCCGGGTGATCTTCGGCGCGGCGGCCCGCAGGCCGTCCTCCTGGGTGGCCGTGGCCGTGGTCGCGCCGTCGAGGGGCGCGGTCGCGGCGGCGGGCCCGGCGAGGGTGAGGGAGCCGAGCAGGGCGGTCGCGGCGAGCGCGGGGACGGTCCAGCGGTGGAAGCGGCGGTTCATGAGGGGTTCCTGCCTTTCTGATGCGGTGTCTGTTCTCTGGTGATGGTTCCGGGGGGCGTCAGCCCAGGTGGGCGAGGCGGCGCAGCGCGGCGCGGTCGCCGTGGAACACGTCGGCGTCCATCGGCAGGCCGGCCGTGCCCGGCACCTCGGCCCGCTCGCTGTACTGCCAGAAGTCCCAGCCGGTGGCGCCGGGCAGCGGCCGGGGCTCGGTGCTGCCGTAGCGGGCGAGCCAACTCCGGTAGCCGGAGAGCTCCTTGGTGCCGCCGAGGCAGTCGTCGACGACGTTGCGCCGGGTGTAGACGACCGGCTCCGTGCCGGTGGCCTGCCGGACGCGCTGGAGGAAGGCCTTGACCTGGCCGAGCGGGATCCGCCCGTCCTTGCCGCACTCCTCCAGGTCCAGCGCCGGAGGCAGCTCGCCGGGCCGGCTGCCGGTGAGGCCCTCGCGGCGCAGGACGTCGACGAAGTGGTCGGCCTGCGCGGCGCCGTCCTTGTCGGGCTTGAAGAAGTGGTAGGCGCCGTGGACGAGGCCCACCGAGCGGGCTCCGGCGAGGTCGCGGCCGAACCAGCCGTCGTCGAAGGTGAGGCCCTCGGTGGCCTTGAGGTAGACGAAGGACTGGCCGCCGCGCGCCACGGCGGGCCAGTCGAAGGCCTTGTCGCCGTTCCTCGTCTCGTGGCTGTGGTGGGAGCTGTCGAAGCCGCGCACGGTGTAGGCGTCCGGCCCGGTGCCGGCGGCCCCGGCGGGCGTGACCGGTCCGGGTGCGGCCAGCGCCGCGGCGAGCGCGGCGACCGCGACGGCCGCCGCCCGGAGCGCTCCGCGGAGCGGACGGCGGGGCAGGTGCGACATGGTGGGGTTCTCCTCTGCGGTGAGGCGTGGACGGAGGGTGGTGACGGGGCGTCGGCCGGGCGGTGCGACCGGTGGTGGTTCGGTCGGTGGTGGTGCGGTCGGTGGTGCGCCGCCTCGTCGCCGGGCCTGATGAGAGCTTCGCCCGCCGGCCGCCCGGCCTGCACCGGGTGCCTGTTGTCGCCCGCCGCCGACACCTCGACAACACCTCCGACCTGCCGCTTCGACCCGCGGCCCGGGACCCGTGACGCACCGCCGGCCGGCTCGTTGACCGGTCGGGACACGATCTGACCGGGGGTGGCGGATGGACACGGAGCACGGCGGGCGGCGGCCGGCGGCCGGAAGGAAGCCCGGGCCGGCTGCGGCAGCGGCTGCGGCAGCGGACGGTGCCGACGAACCGGACTTCGGCGCCGCCCTGCGGGCCCTGCGCCAGGCCCAGCGCCTCTCGCTGACCGACCTGTCCGCCCTGGTGCACTACGACCGCAGCCACATCAGCAAGGTGGAGACCGGCGCCAAGCCCGCCACCACCGACTTCGCGCACGCCTGCGACACCGCCCTGCGCGCACGCGGCGCCCTGGTCGAACTGGCCACCCGGGGCCAGTGCCCGTACCCGGGCCTGGCCTCGTTCAAGGCGAAGGACGAGCGCTGGTTCCACGGCCGCGACCGGGCGCGCGCCGAACTGCTCGGCCTGCTCGGTGAACGCGCGGGCGACCGCGGCGGCCCGGTGCTCGTCGTCGGCCCCTCCGGCGCCGGCAAGTCCTCCCTGCTCTGCGCCGGCCTCGTCCCCGCCCTGCGGCGCGGCGCCCTCGCCGGCCCCGGCCCCGTGACGGCCGAGGTCCTGACCCCGGGCGCCGAACCCCTGGCAAGACTCACCGCCCTCGCCGGGCGGCCCGCCACCCCGGTCTGGATCGTCGACCAGGCCGAGGAACTCTTCACCCTCTGCCCCGACGCCGACGAACGGCGCGCCTTCCTCGACCGGCTCTGCCACGAGGCCGGACCGGACGGCAGCCGACTGGTCGTCCTCGGCCTGCGTGCCGACCTCTACGGTCACTGCCTCGCCCACGACGGCCTGCTGCGCGCCGTGCGGCGCGGACAGCTCGCCCTCGGCCCGATGACCGCCGGCGAACTGCGCGCCGCGATCACCGCCCCGGCCCGCACCGCCGGCCTCGACCTCGAACCCGGCCTGCTCGACCTGCTGACCGCCGACCTCGGCCTGGACCCCGGCCACCCCGAACGCGCCTACGACCCCGGCGCGCTGCCCCTGCTCGCCCACACCCTGCGCGCCGTCTGGCAGCAGCGCGCCACCCGCTCCCTCACCCTGGACGGCTACCGGACGATCGGCGGGCTGCACGGTTCCGTCGCGCTGACCGCCGAGCGCGCCTGGTCACGGCTGGACGACGAGGCCAGGGCCACCGCCCGCCGGCTGCTGCTGCGCCTGGTCCACGTCGGCCCGGACGGCCAGGTGGTGCGCCGCCGTGCCGAACGCTCCGCGCTGGCCGCCGCCGACAGCGACCCGGCGCGGCTCGACCGCGTGCTCGCCTCCTTCGCCGCCGACCGGCTGATCACCCTGGACGCCACCGGCGCGGCGCTCAGCCACGAGGCGCTGCTGCGCGCCTGGCCGCGCCTGGGGGAGTGGATCGAGGAGGCCGGGGCAGGCCTGCGGCTGCACCAGCAGCTCACCCAGGACGCCGAGCACTGGACCGCCTCGGGGCGTGAGGACGCGCTGCTCTACCGGGGCAGCCGGCTGGACGTCGTGCGGCAGTGGGCGCAGCCCCCGGCGGGAGCCGCGGTGGATGACGCGGCGGGAGCCGCGGCGGGTGACGCGCCCGCCCTGACGCCCGCCCCCGCACCTGACCTCACGCCCGACCTCACGCCCGACGAACGGGAGTTCCTGGCGGCCGCCGAGGCCCGGGCCCGCCAGGACCGGCGCGCCGAACGGCGCCGGGTGCGCAGCCGGCGCCAGCTGGTGGCCGCGCTCGCCGTCGTGGTGGTGTGCGCGCTGCTGGCGTGGCACCAGCGGAACGCGGCGGCGACGGCGAGCCGGGTGAACCTGGTGTACGCGCTGCTCACCGGCGCGGAGCGGAACGCCGGCCACGACCCCTACGCCGCGCTCCTGCAGTCCGTCGAGGCCCGGCGCGCCGCGCCCGCGAACGTGCCGCAGCTGCGCCGCTCGGCCGAGGACGCGGTGCTGAGCACCCAGGCCCGGTACCTGACCGGCCGCATCCCGGGCTTCGCCTACGGCGTCAACGCCCTCGCCCTCAGCCCCGACCGCCGCCTGGTCGCCACCGGCGACTCCAAGGGGCAGATCGCCCTGTGGGACACCGCCACCACCACGATGGTCGCCGAACTGCTGGACCACGGCGTCGGCTACCCCGTCCAGGACGTCGAGTTCAGCCCGGACGGCACCCTGCTGGCCGCCGTGCTCACCCGGGACCCGGCGCACCGGGTCCTGCTCTGGCGGGTCGCCGACCGGCGGCCGCTGCCCTCTCCGGTGATGCCGATGAGCACCACCGGCAACACCTCCGTCGCCAAGCGGGTGGCGTTCAGCCGGGACGGCACCCTGCTCGCGGCGGGCAGCAGCGACGGTGACCTGCCCGGCCGGGTGTGGATCTGGCGGGCCGACGGCGGCGCCGCCCCGCCGGTCCGGACGCTGCTGGACCACACCGGAGTGATCCAGGGCCTCGGCTTCGGCGACGGCCACCGGCTGGCCTCCGCCGACACCGACGGCACGGTCCTGGTGCGGGACCTGGACGCCCCGCCGCGGCCGGACGGCGGCGCCCCGGTGCTGCTCTCCGGGCGGATGCCTGGGCCGCGTTCGCTCGCCTTCGCCGCCGACGGCCGGCTGCTGGCGGTCGGCGGCGAACAGGGCGGCATCCGGCTGTGGCGGCCGCCCGCCGGACCGGCGGCAGGCAGCCCGGCGGCAGGCAGCCCGGCGGCAGGCAGCCCGGCCGAGCCGCAGGACTGGCCGTCCCAGGACCTGCCGCAGCGTCACCTCGGCTCCGTCAACGCCCTCGCCCTCACCCCCGACGGCGCCACCCTGGTCTCCGCCGGCGCCGACCAGGCCACCAGGGTCTGGGACCTGCCCACCGGGCGGGCCACCGCGGAACTGCGCGGCCACCCGACCTTCGTCCTGGGCGTCGCCGTCGGCAGCGACAACCGCACCGTCGTCACCTCCGCCGGGATCAGCTCCCCGTCCGGCAGCGTCCTGCTCTGGGACCTGCGCCGCGGCACCGACCTCGCGCCCGGCCCGGACCGTCCGGCCGTCACCGCCGTCGCCGCGGCCGGCCCCCGGGCCGTGGTCGGCACGGCCGACGGCCGTACCGCGCTGTGGGACGTCACCGGCCGCGCACCCCGTCTCGTCACGTCCACCGCGCCCACCGGACACGCCGTCACCGGCCTGGCCCTCGACGCGGCCGCCCGCACCTGGGTGACCGCGACCGCCGACGGCGTGCTGCGGATGCGGCGCGGCTCCGACGGCGGGGAGTTGGCCGCCACCGACCTCGGCACCCGCCCGACCGCCGTCGCGCTCAGCCCGGACGGCTCGCTGCTGGCCGCGGGCACGGCCGACGGCCGGTTGCTGGTCGGCCCGCCGGACGGCTCACCCCCGCAGCGGCGCTGGCAGCGCGACCTGGACCAGGTGAACGCCGTCGCATTCGTCGGCGAGCGGCCCGAACTCGCCTTCGCCCACAGCACCACCGCCGTCCACCTCCTCGACGTCCGCGACCCGGCGGCCACCGCCCGGAAGACCGGGATGACGCACGACGACTACATCCGCCGGATCGCGGTCAGCCCCGACGGCCGACGGATCGCCACCGCCGGCAACGACCGCCTGGTCCGCGTCTGGGACGCCTCGACCGGCGCCTCCGTCGGCGCCGGGGACCGCACGGTCGGCGCCGACACCGTCCACGCGCTCGCCTTCACCCCCGACGGCCGCGCCCTCGCCGCCGTCGGCCACGAGGGAGCCCTCCGCCTCTGGGACCCGTCGTCCCCCGACCCGCTCGCCACCCTCACCGGCCCCGGACAGCCGCTGAACGCGCTGGCCTTCCTCCCCGACGGCCGCGCCCTCACGGCGGGCGAGGACGGCGCCGCCCCGCTGTGGAGCCTCGACCCCGCCACGGCCGCCGCCGCGGCCTGCACCGTCCTGCGCCCGCCACTGCCCCGCGCGGAGTGGGCCCGCCTGCTGCCCACCGTCCCCTACCGCGCCGGCTGCGGCTGACCCCCGCCCGTCTGTCGACGTCCCGTCAGAACCACTGCCGCAGCCAGGCATCGAGCACCGCGTAGTCACCGCCGGTCAGCCCCACCCGCGGATCCACCCGGTGCAGCAGAGCGGGCCCCGGGTGACGGTCGGCGACCCACACCCGATCCGCGCCGGTGATCTCGTCGTCCACCCAGGCGAACGGCCGCCCGTCCGCCCGAGCGACGAGCGCCCGCGTCTTCCAGTGCAGTCCGCCAGGCTCGTTCCCCTCCTCGGCCCCCTGCTCGGCACCGTCCGGCTCCGGCCACTCCACAACGGCCAACGACGGCAGACCGAGCAGCGGCGCGACGCACGCGTTGGCGTCGTCCAGCCATGTCGTCGCCCACACGATCTCGCACGGCAGCGCGGCCAGCCGGGGCCCGTGCCCGGGATCGATCCTCGCCAGCAACGGATTCCCACCGCCACCCGCCCCCGGGTACGTCGGATACGGACCCCCGCCGAACGGAATCAGCGGCCCGTCGACGTCCAGGAACAGCAGCGGAGAGTGCGAGGATCCGGTCATCCCGGCACCCTACCGGCCGCCCCGTCCGCAGGTGCCGACCTCTTGTGCTCTATCGCCGGCGGCCCCTGACCGCTCTCCCAGTCCACGATCGGGTGATGCTTCGAACCAGCGGTTCGCATCCGGAGTGTTGCGGCCGGACGAGGGGCGGCGGTCGCTAGCTTGGGGCCCGGTCCTCGGCCCGCCGCTCCGTCAGGCGCGGCCTCCGGGGTTCAAGTCCGCCCACGTCCCCGCATTTTGACGTGACGTCCCCGACCGGGCCGGGCCATGCGCCGGCCCTCGCAGGAGAAGGAGAATCCGTGATCTCGAAAGGTGCGAGGGCCGCTTGGTCGGCGGTCGTGGCGTTCGCGGCGGCCGCCGCGTTGACCCTCGGCGTGCCGAGCGGTACCGCCTTCGCCATCGACCACGTGGAGTGTGTCGGCGGCGAGAACTTCCTGAAGATCTGGTCGCACCTCGACGGCCGCCAGAGCGTCGACTGCTACGCGAACGCCGGCAGGACCGATTTCGGCGGGTGGTGGGTCGACCGGATCTACACGGGCAACAACGACCTGATCTACTACGACGTCAACGGTGACTCCGTGAAGATCGAGCGCTGGACCGACATCACCTTCCCCAACCAGCCGCCGAGGGTCGCCTCCATCCAGATCCTCTGATCGTCTGACGTAACGTCAGCAGCGGCTCGACGCTATGGTGAAGCGGTGACTTCTCTGTCGGAAGACCCGCGGCGGGCGTTCAGCGAGGACGACCGTGACACGGCGGTGCGGCGCGTGCAGGGGGCGTACGCCGAAGGGCACCTCTCGCACGAGGAGATGGACGAACGCCTCCACCACGTGCTCACCGCCGCCACGCACGGCGAACTGGCGGCGGTCCTGTCCTCGCTCCCGGCGGAGCCGGCCGGCACCACGTCCACGATCGCCGCCGCGGGCGGGCGGATCAAGCGGCGCGGGGTCTGGCGGGTGCCCCGGGTCCTCAAGGTCGCGTCCGCGTTCGGCAAGGTGCGCCTGGACCTGTCCCGGGCGGTCATCGAGCACCCGGTGGTCGACATCGAGCTGCAACTCGGCTCCGGCGGAGCCAGGATCACCGTTCCCCGTGACGCGGTCGTCGACCTCGACGGCCTCCACACCGGGTGGAAGGACACGCGCTACAAGGCCCCACCGGTATCGACACCCGGCGGCCCCACGATCCGGATCTCCGGGGCTGTGGGGTTCGGACGGCTGAAGGTCCGCCACGCGTCGCTGAGGCCGCCGCCTACCCGGCCCGGCGGACCGAAGCGGTGAGCTGCTCCAGCGCGGCCAGCGCGGGCGGGCCCCAGGTGGGCTTCCCACCGGGACGGCCGCGGACGCCGGCCTCGCCGATGAGCAGGCAGGCGAGGGACTTCAGCACCGCCCACCCGCGGGCGCGCCGCCGGGTCGCCTCGTCCGCACCCGGCCGGTAGGCGCGGTGGAAGCGCTCGACGGCGCCGTCCGGCAGCAGCATCCACGCGGTGGCGAGATCGCAGGCCGGATCGCCCGCGCAGAGGTCGCCGAAGTCGATCACACCGCAGAAGGCCCCGTCCCCGGTGAGGACGTTGGCCGGATGCAGGTCGGCGTGCAGCCACACGGCCGGGCCCGCCCACGCGGGCGCGGCGACGGCGTCCTCCCAGACCGCGCGGACGGCGTCCGGGTCGGGGACCAGCCCCAGGCCGACGGCCGAGGCCAGCATCCGGGCGAACCCGTCGGGGTGGCCGGTCAACGGACCGTCGCGGCCGTTCCTGCCCGCGGGCGCGTCCTCGGGCGCGGGCCGGTGAAGCGCGCTCAGGAACGCGGCCAGGCCGTCGGCCGCCGCCCCGGCCCGCGTGGCGGGGGCCCGGTCGGCGGGCGTCCCCGGCACCCAGGTGGTGACGATCCACGGCCGCGGAAACCGCTCGGAGGGCTCGCCGATCCGCTGCGGAACGGGCACCGGTAGCGGAAGTCCCGCCGCGAGCCCGGGAACCCACGTGTGCTCCTTGCGCACCAACGCGTCCGCGTCCGCCGTCGCCCACGGCAACCGGACGGCAAGATCGTCACCGAGCCGCCACACCTGGTTGTCCCACCCCCGCGCGCCGAGCCGGACAGGGCGATCGGCCAGATCGGGATGCTGCTCCCGCAGCAACTCCCGCACCAGCCCCGCGGTGACCTCGATCCCGGAATGCGTCATGCGAAGCCACGCTAGCCCACGGCCGCCCCCTCGCCCACCCGCCCTCTGCTCCACGGACGACGAGAGCCACGACGGCCCCACCGTCTTCACCGGGACCGCCGGCCAGGGCCTGGAGCGCGTCTGGGGCGGGCTGGAACCACACCCGGAGGTCCACGGGTTCCGCGTGCTCGCCCTGTCCTGAACGCGGTCGGCGCGCGTTGAGGCGGCACTGACAGCGCGGGGGGATTGGCCTATCGTGCTTCGCGGCCGTACGAACCGTGCCGGGAGGTGGTGCACACCGTGCTGACTGATCGTTTGCGGGCCGGAGCGCTGGAGGTGGCGGAGCATTGCGCGACGCCGTTCTACTTGTTCGACCTGGAGGCACTCGGCGAGGGCTACCGGGAGATGGAACGCGTCTGGCGGCGGGAGTTCGAGCGGCTGACGGTGGCGTACTCGTACAAGAGCAACCCGCTGGCGGCCGTGACCCGGCGGCTGGCGGCGCTGGGCGGTTCGGCGGAGGTGGTGTCGGGGGCGGAACTGTCGCTGGCGCTCTCGGACGGCTTCGCGCCGGGGCGGATCGTCTTCGACGGGCCGGTGAAGAGCCCGGCGGAGCTGGCGCTGGCGGCCGGGCTCGGCGTGCCGGTGCAGGTGGACTCACTGGCCGAGCTCGACGCCCTGCTCGCGCTCCCCGACGGCGCGCCGCCGGTGGGGCTGCGGCTGGCCACGCGGGGCGCCGGCGGCGAGTGGTCGCGCTTCGGGCTGCTGCCGGCCGAGGTGGCGCGGGCGCGTGAGCTGTTGCGCCGGGCCGGTCTGCCGGTCTGGGGCGTGCACGTCGGGGTCGGGACGCTCTCCGGCCCGGAGGCGTACCGCGAGGCGCTGGTGTTCTGGGCGGAGGTGCTGCGGGAACTCGCGAAGGAGGCCGAGGACCGGCTGACGGTGGACGTCGGCGGAGGGTTCCCGCCGCACGGGGTGCCCGGCCTGGGGTGGGAGTTGTACGCGGCGGCCGTCGCGTCCGGGTGCCGGCAGGCCGGGCCGGGCCCGGACGGGGTGGACCTGCTGATCGAGCCGGGGCGCTCCATGGTGGAGGCGCACGGCGCGCTGGTCTGCCGGGTCGCGGTCCGCAAGGCCCGTGACGGGCGGGACACGCTGGTGCTGGACGGCGGGACCAACCTGGCCCGCACGGTCAAGAGCCGGCCGCACCCGATAGAGTTCCCCGCCTCGCCGACCGACGGCGCCGGCCGCTACCGGCTGCTCGGCGCCAACTGCTACGAGGGCGACGTGTTCGCGGACGACATCGCCGGCCCGGCGGGCGTGGGGCCGGGCGACCTGGTGGTGATCGGCGGGTGCGGCGCGTACGACATGCCGTTCGCCCATGTCTGGGTGCGGACCCGGCCGCCGGTCTACGCCCTCGACGGCGAGGGCTGGACGGTGGTGCGCGAACCGGGCGACACCATTCGCTAGTCTCGGCGCCCCCGCGCCGTCCTTCACCGAACGGCCGGGGGCGCCGCCGCCCGTCCCGGACACCCGGCGCCGCTTCGCCCCGCGAGGACGATGCGCCGCGTGCCCGGGACGCGCGGCCGTGCGGTCACCCGCAACAGGGCTTGCACTCCTTCACCTGGACGTTGTCGATGACCGGGCCGTACGCCCCGGGGACCGTGCTGGCGAAGCTCAGCGTGGTGGATCCGCTCTGCGCGACGAAGCTGAACTGCCGCCCCACGTAGCCCATGGCGGCCATGCTCCTGCCGGTGACGTCGAAGGAGAAGTCCTGGAAGTTCTGGCCGTCGATCAGCACCCGGCCGGTCTTCAGGGCCGGTCCGCTCGCCGGGTTGCCGGCCAGCGCGTAGGTGACGGAGTAGGTGGTGCCCGGGACGGTGGTGAAGCTCTGGGCGACGGCGCCGGCGGTGCCGCCGTTGAGGTCCAGCGACTGGTCGCCCTCGGCGGCCTGCCAGAAGCCGGCGCCGATCAGGTCGACGTTGCCGGCGGTGACGGTCCACGGCCCGATGGCCTGACCGGAGCCCAGGTTGGTGAAGGCGTTCGCCGGGGCCTTGGGCGTCTCGAAGCTGCCGTTGTCGAAGTGGCTCAGGGCGCGGTGGCCGCCGGCGGCCTGGGCCGGGCCGGCCAGCGCGGTGGCGCCGGCGACGAGCAGGGCGGCGGCGACGGCGGTGCGAGCACGCGGGAACGACATGAATGGCCCTCCAGAAGGCTGTTGGACGGATCAACCGACGATCGGCTGCGCACAGAGCGTCGGCCCCCGCGATGATCCCTGCCAAGACCGGACGCCCGGCGCCTGGTGTCGCGCGCGGCCCGGAGCCGGGCTCTTTCGCGCCGGTTTGGCCGGCCCCGGACCCGCCACACGGGGCCGCGCGGACCGTCCCCGAGGGCGCCACACCCCGAACCGCCCTCCGGCTCACGGCACATCCGGGGGAGCGCAGCCCGCCCCGCACACCCCGGTCCCACCTCTGGCGCCGCCAAATATCCTTGCTACCAGCCAATATGACGTATCGTCATCTGACCCTAAGAGAATGGGAATGATGGTCGATTCAGTGCACCCTGAGCGGTTCGAGATCCGCTGGGACGGGAGGGGGTCCGCAGCGTTCGGCGGCGTCGTCGCCATCGCGCTGGGGCTGGTGATCCTCAACATGGTCCTGTCCTGGGACGACCCGCCGCTGCCGGCGCTGCTGTTCTTCTGGACGTTCTGCGTGGTATCGACGAACTCGCCCACCACGTGGCCCGCTTCGCCGGCCCCGTCCCCGTCCGCGCCCTGGGCACGGTCGAACGTCGCTCCCAGTGGGTCGGAAAGCCGTAACACCCCCCGCCCCTGCGAACGTCACCGCCCACCATGCGGCCGGGCGAGCCCCGCTCCGACCTTGTCCAGCATCTGGCCGAGCAGGTGAAGAGCCCGCGCCCGCGTCGGCACTCCACGCGCTGTGCCCGTCCAGTAGGCGCCCGTGAGCTCCTCGGTCACCGTGAGGGTCTGCCGGTCGTCCCGCGCGGCCAGCACGAGGACGAACCGCACGTAGTCACCGACATCGGTGCCCCGGGGGAGCTGCTGCACGAACGTCCGCAGGCGCGCGGTCAGTGCAGGCAGCGTGCGATCGGTCGGAAAGACGACGGCGAGACCGGCAAGTGCCAGTCGAACCGCCGGGCACTCCGCCGGCCAGCGGCTCAACAGCTCCGGCAAATGCGCCCGGACCGCGCTGCGAGCCCGGACTTCACTCTCGGGATCGGCGTGGTACGAGAGGTCCGGCCACGACCCGGCGAGATGGCGCTCGGCGACTGTGGCGGCCCCGAACAGCATTTTGACGACATCGAACCGGTGCCGGGCGGGAATCCGTTCGTCGACGGCGAGGGCCGCGAGCAGGGCGAGACCATCGGCGGTGCCGGGCATGCAGGTGTCCTGGTGGAGGATCTCGTTGTAGAAGTCGCCGAGGAACAGTCGTTCGTCGTCCCAGCAGGGATCGGTCTCGGCGCAGAACAGCAACGCTGCCTGCGGCGGCCTGCGCCCCGGCAGACGGTCGGCGATGACGTCCCGGAAGAGTTGCCGGACCGTCGGCGGAGCGGAGGCGATCGCCTCGTGCCGCATCGGTTGTGGTTCGGCATGCGCGTCCATGGCCGGTGCAGCCTACCGGTGCGCCCGGCAACACCGCCTCGGAACCCTCCTTGCCCTCGCCGGCGACCCTGATCAACATCGCCCGTCAACGGTCTGTTGCCTGTTCACATCAGTTGCTACAGTCCCTGCTTGCAGCGACACCGCACGTGCCGGACTCCCACGCGATCCACCCGAGAATGTGGAGAACAGCCATGGGTTCACTCCCTCGCCGCATCGCCGCCGTAACCCTCACCACAGCAACCCTGCTCGGCCTCGCCGGCGCCGCCACCAGCGCATCGGCCACCACGATCAGGTACTTCAAGGCCTACGGTCCCAACCCGTCCTACGCCGCCCCCCGAGCCTGGGCCGCCGCCCACGCCGCCGGATACACCGACGCCCAGTGCAGCCAGGAGACCGAGGTGATCTCCCCCGGCTACTGGGAAGTCATCGTCACCTGCGTGAGCTGACCCGCATTCGACCCACTCCCGACCAGGCCCCCGCCGCATCGACTGCGGCGGGGCCGGTTGCTTGGTGCGGTCGGGCCTGCGCCGGATCGCAACGCCGTTGCTGCGGCGGTCCGCTCTCGGTGCAATATCCCGTCGACCACCTGCCGGTGGTCCCGCCACCGGCCACACCGCCCGTCGTTGACCGGCGGGATCGGCCGTAGCCGTTCCCGCTCGGCATCTGTCAGATCTCCCCGCCCCGTGCCCGAAGAGCGAGCGGGGCAGGTGATGGTCACATGATCGGGGGCAGGTCCTGGCCGGTCGGCCGTGTCCGTGAGCGGGTGTGGAACGGGCCGTTGTCGGCGAAGGCGTGGGCCGCGAAGCGTTCGCCTATTCGGCGGTAGGCGGCTGCGGAGGGGTGCAGGCCGTCGGGAAGGTCGTCCGCCTCGGCGGGGGTGAGCAGTTCGCGTCCGTCGAGGTGGTGGAGGTGCGGGTCGTGTGCGCGCCGGAGTGTGACGATTCTCGCCAGTTCGTCACGGACGACCTGGAGCGACAGCGCGCCGCGGGCTATGTCGGCCGGGTCGCCCAGCACGGTGATCCGCCCGTTGCGGTCCACGCCTGTCGGGCCGGGGCGCGTGTCGAGTGCGGGGCAGCTCAGGGGGGAGATCACCAGCAGCGGGGTGTCCGGATGGCCGTCGCGGATCGTGTCGAGGAAGCCGTGGACCGCCGGGCCGAATGTCCGCAGCCGGAAGGTTGTGCGGGCGACGATGTTGATGCCCACCTCTAGGCTGATCAGATCGGCGGGCAGGTCGCGGATCGTCCGGGCGACGTAGGGGTCCAGCATGTCGTTGCCCGGCTGGCTGAGGTTGGTCACCTCCGCACCCCCCAGCCACGCCGCCACCACGGGCCAGGTGCCGGTGGGGCCGTCGGCCTCGAGGCAGTGGCTGATGGAGCTTCCGTGGTGCACCCACCGGGGCCGGCCGTCGGGCAGGGGTGCCAGGACCTCGCCGTCGGCCCGGAGCGCCACCAGTTCCGTGGGGGTCTGTTGCGGCAGCCACAGTTCGATGTTCTTCATCCCGGCCGGCAGCCCGGCGAAGCGCGCCGTTCCCGGCTTCCCCGGTATCAGTCGCTGCGCGGCCCCGGGACCCGCCATCCGCACCACATGGCCCAATGGCGCCTGCCGGCGTGCGGCGAGTACGCCGTCCACCGTGAGCTCCAGCACCCCGGTCGGCCGGGGCTGGGGATCGCCGTCGAGTTGCCCGGTGGAGGTGAGGACCTCGAACTCGAGCACCCGCGCATCGGTGCGGAACACCAGCCGGATCCCCGAGGGCATCACCGTTCCCCCGTAGACCGACGGGTCCTGGTACTGCTCCTTGGTCCACGCCGGCAACCGGCGCGGCAGCACCCCGGTCGGTGTCCGCTCCAGGTCCAGTGCGCCCCGTATCTCTACCGGCCCACCCGTCAGTGGGTACTCCCGCATCGCCGCTGTCACCGCTTCCCGTCTTCGGCCCGTCCGGGCGGACGGGTCCCGGCCGGAGCCGTCCGGCTTCTCCCAGAACCTAGTGCCGCATCAGACTGCGTTCGCCTCGTTGTGATGTGCCGCTCGGTTGCCGCCTAGCGGCAACCGAGCGGTCAGAATGATCACGTGGCAGAG